>NZ_JBWKYD010000040.1:0-39914 GCF_059423585.1 Janthinobacterium sp. GW460-12-1-14-LB5
GCTTCGTCGATGGAGCGGTTATCCGTATAGACGCGCTGGTAGGCAAAACCCTGCTCGGGATTGAGGCGGTGGTAATAGGTTTCTTCCAGAGAACTTTCGGTTGGAATATTGTCGCTGTCGTGCTTGTGCGGCGGATAGCTCGACGAATGGCCGGACGGCGTGACGACTTCCACCACCAGCAAGCCGTCTGCTTCCTCCGTCTGCGGCAGGATGTCGCACACGTAGCGGGTATTCGCGCCCTGGCCCCGCACGGAGCGCGTCATGCTCGATGGCTCGATCAGGCGCGCCGGACGGTGGGTGGCGGCTGGCGCGCTGCACAGGGCCACCTCGGCAGCGCTCACGGCCGTGATACGGACCTGTGTTTCCAGCGGCACATACACGGCATAGGGAGAGGCGTCTTCAAAAACGCTGGCGCGATTGCCGATGGCTTCCCAGCTCTGCTCGCCCGCCTGCACGGTGACCGTGCCCGTCAGCACGACGAGGCACAGCTCGCGGCTGCCCGTCTCCAGGCTGATGTGTTCGCCGGCCTGCAACCTGTGCGCGGCAAAGCCCACGTGCGTCCAGCCGGCCGACGCCGGTGTCACCTCGACGATGGTCTGTCCCTGCCCCGCTTTCACCAGGAGCGGGCTCATGCCGCCTCCCGGCCCAGGCGCGGAATCGCGTCGACCAATTGCGCCAGGTAATCGTGGCCCATCTTCGCGTATTCGTAGCTGGGCGCCACGGCCGGGTCTTGCTCCGCTTCCACCACCAGCCAGCCTTCATAGCCGTGCAGATACAAGCGCGTCAGGATGGCCGGGAAGTCGATGCAGCCGTCGCCGGGCACGCTGAAGGCGCCATTGATCACGGCCTGCAGGAAACTCCAGTGGCCATTTCTCGCCAGTTTCACCACATTGGGGCGCACGTCCTTGCAATGCACGTGGCAGATGCGTTCGATGTGTTTATTCAGCACCGCCAGCGCGTCGCCGCCGGCAAAGGTGATATGACCCGTATCAAACAACAAGCCGACTTCCGGCCCCGTCAGGGCCATCAGTTGATCCACGTCAGCGGGCGTTTCCACGTAAGCGCCCATGTGATGGTGGTAGGCAAGCCGCACGCCGTGCGCCAGCAGGTGGGCGGCAAAGGCCGTGAGCTTATCGGCGTAGTCCTGCCACTGCTGCTGCGTCTGGAAGCGGGGGCGTTTGTACAGCGGACGGGCTTCGCCCTGGATGGCGTCGGCCACTTCGCCGTAGACCATGACAGTGGCGCCGCTGTCGGCCAGCAGCCGCAAATGCGATGCCACGGAGGCGATCTCTTCTTCCACCGAGCGGTGCGCCAACCGGCCCGAATACCAGCCGGAGACACACGCCAGGCCATACTTGCCCAGCACGGCGTTCAGGGACGGAGCATCTTTCGGAAACTTGTTGCCCAGCTCAAAACCCACGTAGCCGATCTCGGCGCCCTCTTTCAGCGCCGTTTCCAAAGGCGTCTCGCCACCCAGGCTCGGCAAATCGTCGTTCATCCACGAAATCGGGTTGATGCCGATCTTCACATTCCATGTAGTCATTTCAATTCCTTTGTTTCAGGCGATCGTTTTCATAACGGGCACGGGCAGCTTGCACGCCGGCTTGCGTGGAGACCTCGGGCACGGCCACTTCCCACCAGCAACCACCCTCCTCGGTCGTGCGCGTGGCGTCCGTATTGATGCAGATCAGATACGTGCGGCTAGCTTCGCGGGCGCGCAGCATGGCTTGCTCCAGTTCTGCGATACTGGCCACGTGCTCGCTCAAGGCGCCCAAGGATTGCGCATGCAGGGCGAAGTCGATGCGGGGTGCGCTGTCGGGCAACATATTGTTGAACGAGGCATTGCCGCAGGCCTGCTGCAGGCGGTTGATGCAGCCGTAACCCCGGTTGTCGAGCACGACGATGATGAGTTTTTTGTCCAGCATGACGGAGGTGGCGATTTCCGAATTCATCATCAGATAACTGCCATCGCCCACCATGACGATGACTTCGCGCTCGGGTTTGGCCATCTTGACGCCGAGGCCGCCGGCGATTTCATAGCCCATGCACGAGTAGCCGTATTCCATGTGGTAGCCGCCCGGCGTGGACGTTCTCCACAGCTTGTGCAGCTCCGCCGGCAAGGTGCCCGCCGCGCAGACGACGATATCGTTGCCGGTGGAATCGGGCGAGGAACGCTGCACGGCGCCGATGACTTCGCCGTCGTACGGCAAGCCGGCGACTTCCCGTTTGCCGGTGATCGCCAGCACGGTCTCGCGCCAGGCCTTGCCTGCCTGCTGCGCCCGCTCCAGCCACTGGCCCGCGCTGTTCCAGCTGCCCAGCAGGCGCGACAGCCCCTGCAAGCCGAGTGTCGCGTCCGCCTGCAGGCCCAGGCCACGGCGTTTCAGCGCATCAAAGCTGTTGACGTTCAGGCTGAGCAGTTGCGCCTGCGCAAACAGGGAGTTGGACCCGGTCGTAAAATCCTGCAGGCGCGTGCCGACGGCCAGCACCACGTCGGCCTGCGCCGCCAGGCTGTTGGCGGCGGGCGAACCGGTCACGCCGATGGCGCCCAGCTGCAATGGGTGATTCCATGGCAGGGAGCTTTTCCCCGCCTGGGTTTCCGCTACGGGGATGCCGTGCCGCTCGGCAAACACCTGCAGGGCGGCGCTGGCCTTGCCGTACAGCACGCCGCCACCGGCGACGATCAGCGGCTGTTTCGCGTTTTTCAGCAACGCTGCCGCCTCTTCCAGCTCCAGTTCGACGGGCGGCACGGCGCGGAAACGCACGACTCTCGGTTCGAAAAAGTCGGCCGGATAATCATACGCCATCGTCTGCACGTCCTGCGGCAGAGATAAAGTAACGGGGCCGCAGGCGGCCGGGTCCATCAAGGCGGCAATCGCGCGCGGCAAGGCAGTCAGCAATTGCTCCGGATACACGATGCGGTCAAAGTAACGCGACAGCGGCTTGAAGGCATCGTTGACGGACACGCTGCCGTCCGTACCATCTTCCAGCTGCTGCAAGACGGGGTCCGGCGCGCGCGAGACGAACACGTCGCCGGGCAAGAGCAGGACGGGCAAACGGTTGACGTGGGCCAGGGCGGCCGCCGTCAGCAAGTTGGTGGCGCCGGGACCGATGGAACTGGTCACCGCCATCATGCGCTGGCGCATGTGGGCTTTTGCATAGGCAATGGCCGAGTGCGCCATCGCCTGCTCGTTATGGGCGCGGTAGGTGGGAAATTGCTCCCGGTACTGGTACAGCGCCTCGCCCAGGCCCGCCACGTTGCCGTGGCCAAAGATGGCGAAGGCGCCGCCGAACAAGGGCTGTCCATCCTCGGTGCGCAATACCGACAGATAGCGCACCAGCGCCTGCGCCATGGTCAAGCGGATGGTTTTATGGATGATCGCGCTCATGCGGCACGCTCCAGGCGGTTGCGCGTGCGCTGCCACAAGCTGATCAGCTGTTCGAAGTTGGCGCGCACTGCGGCGATCAGGCCCGCATCGTCGAGTTCTCCGGCCAGCCAGCGGCGGCTCGGTTCCTGGAAGATGGTGCGCCCCACCATGAAGCCGCGGCACGTCGTGCTGGCACTGGCCTGTTCAAAACTGGCGGCCAGTTTGTCGATGGGCGCGTTCAGGCCCAGCAAGACGACGCCACGGCAATACGGATCGCGCTCGTGCACGAGGGCATCGATGGCTTGCCATTGCTTGGCTGACATGCTTTCCAGCTTCCACCATTCCGGATAGATACCGAGGTTGTACAGGCGCTTGACGGCGCGATACACGGTATCGTCATGCTGGGGCAAGGACTTGGCAGGAATAATTTCCAGCAGCAATTCATGGCCCGTGACTTGCGCGGCGTCGTACAAGCCCTTGATTTGCGCTTCCTGCTCCAGGCGGTTTTCCGGCGTATCGTCGGGGTGCAGCTGCACCAGGCACTTGATGACGTGCTCTTTCGGCCACTGCGTCAACCGCGACGCCAGCGAACGGCCCCAGTCGAATTGCAAGGGATTCGAGCCCGGCATCTCGACGGGACGGCCTATCCACCAGCCGCGTCCCGTCGCGTCGTTGAGCGCATCGACGCCATAGCGGTCATCGATCAACACGCCCGTGCCGCCCTGCAAGCCGCGTGCCGCCTCCGTCTGGCCCACGGCTTGCACGAACAGTTGCTTGAGCTTTGAAATCCGCGTTTCGTCGCTCACGCCCTGCTGGGCCAGCTCAAAGAATTGCGTGCGGTGGTCAAAAGCGAACACGCACAGCTCATTCCACTGTTTACGCGCCACCGTTGTGCGGTGCAGGCGCGCCAGGGTGGCGTCCTGGTCAAGACGGGACAGTTTCGCCGCGTTGGCGAGGAAATAATCGAGTTCGACAGGCGACGGCATGGCCGGCGCGCAACCATGGCGCGACACGACCAGAGCGCCGCAGCCGTTCGCGTAGCGGCAGCACGCTTCGTAATCCTCGCCGCGCAGCCAGCCTTTCAGGAAACCGGAAAGAAAAGCGTCGCCCGCGCCGAGCACGTTCAAGACCTCCACGCGCACGCCCTGATAGTTGAACGCCTGATCGAGACCGGCCGGAATGGCCGACTCGATGACGGCGCAGCCCAGCGGCCCCCGCTTGACCACCAAGGTTGCACTGCTCACCTTGCGCACGGCGCGCAAGCTGGCCATGATGTCCGCGCCGCCGCCGGCGATCATGAATTCCTCTTCCGTGCCGACGATCAGGTCGAACTGCGGCAGGATGGCCTGCAAGTGGCGGGTCACGCCGTCGTTCGAGACGAAACGCGTTTCGCCATCGGCCTTGCCGGACAAGCCCCACAGCACGGGCCGGTAATCGATGTCGAGCACGGTGCGCACGTTATTGGCGTGGGCCAGTTTCAATGCCTGCATGCTGACGGCGTGCATGGCGGCGGTCGAAAAATGCGTGCCGGTGATCAACAGCGCCTTGCTCGAGGCAATGAAGGCCGCATCCACCAAGGATGCGTCGATGGCCATGTCGGCGCAATTTTCACGGTAGAAAATCAGGGGAAAGGTGTTTTTATCCTTGATGCCCAGCATGACGAGGGCCGTCAGGCGGTCGCGGTCGATGCCCACGTGGCTGACGTCGCAGCCCTCCTGCGCCAAAGTATCCGTCAAGAAACGCCCCATGTGGTCGTCGCCCACCTTCGACAGCATGGCCGATTTCAAGCCCAGCCGGGCCGTGCCGAAGGCGATATTCGCCGACGAGCCGCCCAGGTACTTGGCGAAACTGGTGGCGTCTTCCAGGGTGCTGCCGATCTGCTGCGCATACAGGTCCACCGCCAGGCGGCCCAGGCAGATCACGTCGAGCGCGCGGCCCTGGGCAAATTCAGTCGTATTCTTCATGGCATTGTTTCCTTATGACAGTTGCACGATGCGCTGCTCGCGCCAGGACACGGTGGCCGCTTCGGCCAGTTCCAGAGCTTTCAAGCCATCGTGAACGGTGGTGCGCAGCGCTGCACCATGGGCAAAGGCGTCGAAAAAGTGCGCCATTTCGCTGGCGTAGGCGGCGCGGTAGCGTTCCAGGAAAAAGTCTTCCGGCTTGTCCACGCTGACGTTCACCGCGCCATAGGCCGTCACTTCCGTCGGCTTGTGGTTGCCCGCCTGCAGCATGCCGGCGCTGCCCAGCACTTCGAAACGCTGGTCGTAGCCGTAGGCGGCGCGGCGCGTCGTGTTGATCTGGCACAAGCGTCCCTTCGCCGTGCGGAGGGTGACGGCCGTGCAGTCGAGGTCGCCCGCCGCACCGATGGACGGATCGACGAGGCAGCTGCCCGTGGCGTGCACGCTGACGGCTTCATCGTCGAGTATCCAGCGGAAGATGTCGAAATCGTGGATCAGCATATCCTTGAAGATGCCGCCCGACACCTTGATGTAGCTCACGGGCGGCGGGCCCGGGTCGCGGCTGGTGACGATGAGCAACTCCGGCGTGCCGATCTCGCCCGCCTCAATCCGTGTCTTGACGGCATTGAAGGTGGGGTCGTAGCGGCGCTGGAAGCCGATCATGCACAGCACGCCCGCGTCCTGGACGGCAGCGGCGGCGGCGCGCGCGCGCTCCAGGGTCAGGTCGACGGGCTTTTCGCAAAAGATGGCCTTGCCGGCGGCGGCCGCGCGCACGATCAGGTCCGCGTGCGTATCCGTGCTCGACGCGATCAGCACGGCCTTGACTGCCGGGTCGGCCAGCACAGTGTCCACGCTGGCCACGCTGGCGCCGTGCAGGGCCGCCACTTCCGCCGCTGCGTCCGCATGCACGTCGACCACGTATTTCAGGCGCACGCCGGGCTGGCGTACCAGATTGCCGGCGTGAATGCGGCCGATGCGCCCGGCGCCGAACAATGCCACTTGAATCATTTCCATCTCCTTGATAGTCGGTAATACGCTGCCCGGAAATGCACACGTGTGCAAATCCGGGCTAAAAAAGTTAAAACAGGTGGATGACGCCCAGCATTACGCCGCTGAGCTTGGCCCCCTTCTTGGTGGCGGCGAAGGCATTGCCGCCAAACGTGTAGTTGGCATTCTTGTCGTTATTGGTTTGCGTGTAGTAGGCGTAGACGGTGCTGCGCTTGGACAAGTAATACTCGTAGCCCAAAGTCGCCTGCTTGGCGCCGCTGTCGTCGCCGCGCACAAGGGTGGTGGCCTTGATGGTCACGCTGCTGCCGTTGGGCGCGCTGCCAGACACGTCGCCTGCCACGCCGAAACGGCCGATGAAGGCACCGCCGCCCGCCTTGTAGGCGCCCGTGATGGTGAAGTAGTCGCGCTGCAAGTCGCCGCCGGCCACGTCATACACCATGCGGTTCCAGGCCACGCCCACGTCGCCGCCGCCGAAGTTGTAATTGCCCACGGCGCGGAACATCTTTTCGCTGAAGCCGGGACGCAAGTCCTTGTGCTTTTCATAGCCGACGGCGCCCTTCACGGGACCGTTTGCGTATTGCACGATGCCCGAATAGATGCGGTCGCCGTTCGATGCCTCGTTTTCGCTGGCGCGGTAAATCGTGGCGCTGAAGCCTTGCACCACGGGCGTGCGATAGCTGACGGCGTTCGAACTGCGGCGGTTGAAGCCTTCGCCGCCCAGCTGCGAAATGTTGGCGTCATCCTGGATGCCTTCGCCCACGAAACGGTTGGTATAGCCGTTGATCTGGCGGATCGGCGTGGCAAAGCGCCCCAGCGCGATGCGGCCATAGGCGGGGTTTTCCAGCCCGACAAAGGTATCCTTGCTATTAATGGCGCCCGTGCCATCGTCGAGCTTGGCATTGCCCTCGATCTGGAAGAAGGCCGTGTTGCCATTGCCCAAGTCTTCTCTTCCCCGGAAGCCGATCTTCGAGGAATTGTCCGATACGCGCGACACCGACTCGCCATTCGGCGCCGTGGCCGAGCTCGACGTTTCGATGCGGTCGAAGCCCGCGTGGATGCGGCCGTACACGACGACGCTCGATTCGGCCAGCACGCAGCCTGGTGCGACCAGCAACAATACGGCGGCGATCTTGTTCAACTGCATGGTGTTCATCCCGTTTTTCATTTTGTCTCCTGCTTGTTTTTATGGTGGTGGATTACTCATGATGCTCGACAGCGTGTTGCCACTACATGCGTCCCTCGCCGGACGCCTGCCCTCCCTTTCCAATACCTGCTGATTTACTGACAGCGCGGCAAGGCCAGCGCCTCCAGTTGCGGATACAAGCGGGGGCCGCCCACCAGGATGGGGTTGCCCTTTTCCAGGCCGTTATCGGCCAGGAAATCATTGCAGCGCCCGCCCGCCTCATTGACGAGCACGATGCCCGCCAGGCAATCCCAGGAATTGATGTGCGGCTCGAAATAGCCGATCAGACGCCCGGCCGCCACGTAGGCGATCATCAGCGCGCCGGAACCGTTGCGGATGAACATGCCGCCCTCTTCCAGCACGTCGAGCAGGAAGGGCAGGAAAGTATCGGTGCCCACGCGGTGCGAAAAACCCACGCCCAGCACGCCGCCCTGCAGGCTGGCCACGTCGTTGACGCGCAGCCGCGTTTCGCCCGCCTTCGCCGTCACATGCGCGCCTTGCCCCAGGCAGGCGTGGAACAGCTCGTCCGCATTCGGGTCGTACACGGCGCCGATGGCGGGCTGGCCGTCGACCAGCACGCCGATCGACACGCACCAGGCCAGCATGCCGTTGACGAAACAGGCCGTGCCGTCGATGGGATCGATGACCCACACGCAGCGCGCGTCCGACGCCCCGCCGCCCCGCTCCTCGCCCACCACGGCGTCGTCAGGAAAACGCGCGGCGATTTGCGCACGCACATAGTCTTCCACCATGCGATCGGCGATACTGACCATGTCCTGCAAGCCTTTTTCCTCGATCACCAGTTCCGTGCGGCGGTGAAACATGCCCAGCGCAATCTCGCCCGCCTGGCGGATGATGTGCCGGGCGTAGGCATAGCGCTCCAGGGTGGCCGCGTCGGCCAGTACCGCTGCCTGTGTCATATCTGTCATGCTTGTCCTCCAATGATGGCTGCGCCATGTTCGTGTACGGTCATGGCGACCGATGTGCCTTGCGTGAAAACCTGGCTCAAGTCGTGCGAGACGGCAAACAATTCGCCGACGGGCGTGTCGAGCGTGTATTGCATTTCGCGTCCCAGGTAAGTGGCGCGCGCCACGCGCACCACCATGGCGCTGTCGGGCTGCGCGGGCGACAGCAGGATGGCTTCCGGACGCACGGCGAAACTCGCTTCGCCGCTGCGCTGGCTGCGGCATGGCAGGCGCAGCCGCAGCTTGCCCATGACGCAGACGGCCTTGCCGTCGGCCACCGATTCGATCACGCCATCGACGATGTTCGCGTTGCAGATGAAATCGGCGACAAACTTGTCGGCCGGCGACTCGAACAGCTCGTGCGGCGTGCCCTTTTGCGCGATCACCTGGCGGTTCATGACGATAATCTGGTCGGAAATGGCCAGCGCCTCTTCCTGGTCATGCGTGACGTACACGGCCGTCAAGCCCAGCTTGACCTGGATGTCGCGGATCTCGTCGCGCACGCGGCGGCGCAGTTTCGTGTCGAGGTTCGACAACGGCTCGTCCAGCAGCAAGACCTTGGGCTGCAGCACCAGCGAACGGGCCACGGCTACCCTTTGCTGCTGGCCGCCCGACAACTCGTTCGGGAAGCGCGCGGCAAAATCGGCCAGGCCCACCAGGCGCAGGCTTTCCTGCGCCCGTTCGATGGCGCGCGGCTTGGTCTCGCCCGAGACGGTCAAGCCGTAGCACACGTTGTCGAGCACCGTCATGTGCGGGAACAGCGCATACGACTGGAACACCATGCTGACGTCGCGCTCGGCGGCGGAGGTCAGGGTGACGTCCTCGCCGGCCAGCAGGATGCGCCCGGCGCTGACGCGCTCCAGGCCCGCGATCAGGCGCAGGGTGGACGTCTTGCCGCAGCCGCTGGGGCCCAGCAGGGTGACCATGGTGCGCGGCGCGATCGTGAACGACACATCGTTCACGGCCAGGGCCTTGCCGTAGCGTTTGGTAACGCCGTCGAATTCCAGCGCGGCAAGCTCTGTTGCTTGGGTAGTAAAGTGGTTCATGCGTAGCTCTTTTCCAGGTTGGGAACGGCGGCCGGCAGCGTTTTTTCGGCGCTGACGCGGCGAAGGCGGCGCTTGCCGACCAGCAAATGGATCAATTGGATGCACAGCAGGATGATGACGATCAGCACCGTGGCATAGGCGATCGCCGTGCCGTAGTTGCCGTTCGACACCAGGCCGATGATGTAGGACGTGGCCATGTCGTAATCGGCGCTGACGAGGAAGACGACGGCCGAGATCGACGTGATCGAACGCACGAAGCCATACACGAGGGCCGAGGCAATGGCCGGGCGCAGCAGCGGCAGGATGACCTTGCGCATGGTGGTCCAGCTGCTGGCGCCCAGGGTGATCGACGCCTCGTCCAGGCTGCCGTCGAGCTGGCGCATGGCGGCGATGCCCGTGCGCAATCCCATCGGCATGTTGCGGAAGACAAAGCACAGGATCAGAATCGTCGCCGTGCCCGTCAACTCGATCGGCGCCGAGTTGAACGCCAGGATGTAGCTGATGCCGATGACGGTGCCGGGAATGGCAAAGCTGAGCATGGTGCCGAACTCGAACGCACTCTTCAGGGCGAATTGCTGGCGCACCAGCAGCCAGGCCGACAGGATGCCGACAAAGGCCGTCAAGGGCGCGGCGATGGCCGAAATCGTCAAGGTAGTGAACAGCGACGGCCAGGCCTGGCCCGTCCAGTGCCAGCCGGCAGCGCCCGCCGTGATGCCGAAGGCGTCGATGTAATGGCGCAAGGTGAAGGCATTGTCCTGGCCCCAGTTATTCACGAAGCCGCCCGCCACCACCGTGCCGTAGATCAGGGCCGTGAAGGCGAACCATGGCAGGGCGATGGTCCACAGTGTGGTTTTCAGGCGCGGGTTGAGCGAGGCGTGGCCGCCGTGGTCGGCCTTGCCCGTCACCGTCACATACGATTTCTTGCCCAGCCACAGGTTCTGGATGAAGAAGGCCCCCACGGCAAACGTCAGCAGCACGATGGCCAAAGTCGCCGCGCGGCCCTGGTCGTTCGAGGCGCCCACCACGGAAAAGAAGATTTCCGTCGACAGCACGTGGAAGTTGCCGCCCAAGACCATCGGGTTGCCGAAGTCGGCCATGCTTTCGATAAAGCACAACAGGAAGGCATTGGCGATGCCGGGACGCATCAGCGGCAGCGAGACCTTGACGAAGGTTTGCCAGCTGCTGGCGCCCAGGGTGCCCGACGCTTCTTCCAGCGAGGGGCTGACGCCTTCCACCACGCCAATCAACGTCATGAAGGCGATCGGCGCAAAGGCCAGCATCTGCGACAGCCACACGCCCGTCATGCCGTACAGCCAGCGGCTTTGCTCGATGCCAAACAACTCGCCGACGAGGCCCGTGATGGCGCCGTTGCGGCCGAAGAGCAAAATCAGGGCCAGGCCCAGCACGAAGGGCGGCGTGACGATCGGCAAGATGGTGATGGCGCGCATGGGGCGTACCCAGCGGCCATTGGTACGCGTCACCAGCAGGGCGAAGACGAGACCGAGGAAGGTGGCCGACACGCCCGTCAGCAAGGCCAGCGCCAAGGTATTCCAGGCCACGCCGCAGCGGCCGGGACCGGCCACGCAATTGAGGCTCCAGATGCCGGGATCCGCCAGGCGGCGCGCCAGGGCAGCGGCGCCCGTGCCGCCATCGTCCATGGGCTGGCCGGCGCTGACCAGGATCAGCGCGACGGGGAACAGCACGAACAGGGAAATGAGGCAAATGATGAGGCCGATGGCGCCGGCCACGAAAGCGTCGCCGCGGCACACGCCGCAGGCGGCGGCGCCCGAGGTCAGCAGGAACAGCAGGCACAGCGCCAGCAGCAGCGCGCCGAAACCGAGGCCGGTGCCGGCGGCCAGCGGCCCCCAGCCCAGCCATGCCAGCCACAGCAGGCCGGCGCCGCCGAGGGCGATCTGGCCCAGACCCAGGGTCTTGCGGTGGGGATTGCCGGCCACCAGCGCGGCGCTGGCGGCGATCAGGGCAAAGAACACGCCCAGCGGCCAGGCGCCGAACGACAGCACGTGCAGCACGGCCGGTGCGCCACGTTCACTGAAGAACTGGCCGTCGCGCAGCCACTCGCCGGCGAACAGGCCCGCTTCCTGCTGCTGCCAGGGCAACAGGCACAACGCTGCCAAAGCGGCCAGCAGCCAGCCGTAAAATATCTTTTTCATGAGGTCTCTATCCAGCTAAGTAGGCCCGCCGACATGGCCGTTACGGCATGCGGCAGGCTCGGTACGATGACGGTCTTTATGCCTTAATTGCCGGCAGAATAAATCTGTGTCGTCCAGCGTTGCAGCAGGCGCTTGCGCGTGTCCGACGCGCCATACTTGGCGAAGTCGTAGTTGATGGTCTTGATGTTTTCCAGGCGCGGCGAGGCGGCAGGAATGGTGGCGGCCGCGTTGGACGGGATCTGGAAGGCCAGCGCCTTGACGGCTTCGCTCTGCACGTCGGGACGCAGGGCGAATTCATAGAATTTCTTTGCCTGCTCCATGTTTTTCGCGCCCTTGACGATGCTCATCGAGCCGATCTCATAGCCCGTGCCTTCGCAGGGCGGCAAGACCTTCACGGGAAAGCCTGCCACGGTGAGCTTCATCAGGTCATGCATGAAGCCGATGGCCACGCCCGCTTCGCCGCGGCCCACGTCTTCGCCCGGCGCCACGCCCGCGTTCGGGTATTTGCTGACGTTCTGACCCATTTTCGCCAGGAAGTCGAAGGCTTCCTCTTCGCCGAACAGCTGCACCACGGTGGCCAGCGCGTTGTAGGCGGCACCCGAGGAGTTCGGGTTGGCCATCTCGATCTCGCCCTTGTAGGCGGGCTTGACGAGGTCTTTCCAGCATTGCGGCGGCGGCAGGTTTTTCTTCTTCAGCACGTTTTCATTGTAGGCCAGGCCCAGGATGCCGATGTAGATGCCGACGGTGCGGTACTTGGCCGTCTCGGCCTGCTTGAGCGCCCACGGCTGCAGCTTGGGCAGGGTGGGCGACTTGTATTCTTCCGTATAGCCTTCGGCGGCGGCCTGCAGGTGGGGGTCGCCCGTGCCGCCCCACCAGATGTCCGATTTCGGGTTCGATGCTTCGGCGCGGATCTTCGCGTAGGCTTCCCCGGCGCTCTTCCTGATCATCGACACCTTGATCTTGCTTTCCGCCTCGAAGCGGTTCTTCATCAGCTGGCACCATTCCATGTCGGCCGAGCACAGCACGGACAGGCGTTCCTCGGCGGCCATGGCCGTCATCGGCAGGGCCAGGCTTATAGCAATCGCAACATTGCGCATCTTCATCGTCTCACTCCAAGTTTGTTGTCGTTGTGGTACTTCAGACCGCACCGCTATCTTGCGGTGTCACTGTCCCGGGATGTGCTTTCTAAGGCCTTGCACTGCATTGCACACGTGTGCACACCTTACCACCAGCCGATTTTGACTGTCAACAAGAATCTCGGCAGGCGTGCGGCGTGGCGTTTTACCGACAAAAAAAGCCGCCAGCGTTGCAGCTGGCGGCTTTCGGGACCGGTGGGATCAGAGGGGTGTTACTGCCAGGCTTCCTTGCCCGCGCGTGGCTTGCCCACCATCAACAAGGCACCCAGGGTCAGCACGGCCGCCAGCGACAGGTAATAGCCCACGTACTGCAAGCCATAGTTCGTGGCCAGCCAGGTGGCGATATACGGCGCCAGCGAGGCGCCCAGGATGCCGGCCAGGTTGAACGTCAGCGAGGCGCCCGTGTAGCGCACTTCGGGCGGGAACAGTTCGGACAACATCGTGCCCAGCGGTCCGTAGGTCATGCCCATCAAGCCCAGGCCGACGGCCATGAAAACGGTCACTTCCCACGTCACGCCCGAGCCGAACATGGGCGCGAGCACCAGGCCGAAGATGGCGATGGCGACGGAGACCCAGATCAGGGTGGCGCGGCGGCCGCGGCGGTCGGCCAGCACGGCCGAGAATGGAATCGTCAGGGCGAAGAACAGCACGGCAAACAGTTGCACGATGAGGAATTCCTTGCGCGTGAAGCCCAGCTTGGTCGTACCCCAGCTCAGTGCGAACACCGTCATCAGGTAGAACAGCACGAAAGTGGCCAGGGCGATGATGGTGCCCAGGAACAACATGCGGCCATGCTGGCGGAACACGGTGGCCACGGGCAGCTTGACGACTTCGTTCTTGTCGATGACTTTCTGGAAGTCCGGCGTTTCCGTGATCTTCAGACGCACGTACAGGCCGACGATGACCAGCAGCGCGCTGGCGAGGAACGGGATGCGCCAGCCGTAGCTGAAGAACTGTTCATCGGTCATGGTTTCGCTCAGCAGCAGGAAGATGCCGCCCGACAGGAAGAAGCCGATCGGCGCGCCCAGCTGCGGGAACATGCCGTACCAGGCGCGTTTGCCCGGTGGCGCATTCTCGGTTGCCAGCAGCACCGCGCCGCCCCACTCGCCGCCCAGGCCCAGGCCTTGGCCGAAACGGCACAGCGCCAGCAGCAGCGGCGCCAGGGTGCCGATGGCGGCATACGTCGGCAGCAAACCGATGATGACGGTCGAGATACCCATGGTCAGCAAGGCCGCCACCAGGGTCGCCTTGCGGCCGATGCGGTCGCCGAAGTGGCCGAATACGGCCGAGCCGATGGGGCGGGCGAAGAAGGCGATGGCGAACGTGGCCAGCGACTGCAGCACGGCGGCCGACGGGTCGCCGGCGGGGAAGAACAGTTTCGGGAACACCAGCACGGCGGCGGTGGCGTAGATATAAAAATCAAAGAACTCGATGGTGGTGCCGATCAGGCTGGCGAACAGCACCGTGCCGGGGGAATTTTTCTTGGGGGGGGTGCTCATTTACTGCGCTCCTTGGGGAGGGTGTCTAAAGGCCATTCTCTGGATGTTTTTTCAGGCAGCAGCACAGCACGTTGTCTAGGCGCGCGGTTCACATATCATAGCTGTGCGTGGACGTATTTGCTGCGAATTTGCTATGAAATTTGCAAACAAATTCCACGCCACAACACGCCGTTGTTAACGGCAGACAACGGTGTACCAACGCGCGCTAACGCGCCGTGATCAGTGCTGATTTAGAGAAACAACGGTCGTGCGCCATCCGGTTACCCGGGGCACGGCAGGAAAGGCGTCAGGGGATGGGCGACGTGTATCAGGCCCGGCGTATCGCCAGGCATTCCGTACCAGACCCGCGCGTCGGCATCGCGGCATCGGTCATTTGTGGTGAATCCTTGCCTGCGGCCCCTCCGGGTGGAGCGGGCCGGCGATGATCGCGCTGCATCACGAAGGATGCGGTTGATCTTGCTGTAAGCGGCTTATCATACGCGCAGTGCTGCGGTGCGGCAAGAAATGATGCAAACCGCCTACACCTCGATCAGGGCGAACGCCTTGCCGATCTCCGCGCTGTCGAGCGGACGCACAAGGCGCGCCACTTCCTGGCCATCTTTCAAGAAAATCAGGGTCGGCCACAGTTTCACGCGGAACGAGCGCCCCAGCGCGCGGCCGGGGCCGTCTTCCACGCGCAGGTGCGGCACCCCGGGATATTGCGCAAAGGCGGCGGCCAGCGGCGCCTGAGTGGCGCGGCAATGGCCGCACCAGCCCGTGCCGAACTCCAGCAGGGCCGGCCCCGCCAGCGCGTCGATCTCGGCGCGCGTGGGTTGCGCCACAGAATACGTGTCATTCATCATGCCGCTCTCCTTGTCCGCTCAGACCACTTTCACGCGCAATTCGCCCAGGCCATCGATGGCGCCCACCAGTTCGTCGCCGCGCTGCACGGCCGCCACGCCGGCCGGCGTGCCCGTGTAGATCAGGTCGCCCGGCTGCAAGGTGAAATAGGTCGACAGGTCGGCGATGGTTTCGGCCACGTTCCAGATCAGCATATCGATGCTGCTGCTTTGACGCAGATCATCATTCACGCGCAGAGTGATGGCAGCATGGCTGATATCGCCCGCCTGCGCAGCCGGGGTGATGGGGCCGATGGGCGCCGAGTGTTCGAAGGCCTTGCCCGTCTCCCACGGACGGCCCAGCTTTTTCGCCGCGCCCTGCACGTCGCGCCGCGTCATGTCCAGGCCGATCGCATAGCCCCACACGTGGTTCAATGCATCGGCCACGCCGATATCGCTGCCGCCCTTGCCGATGGCCACCACCAGTTCCATCTCGTGCTGGAAATCCTGCGTTTGCGCCGGGTACGGCAATTCTCCCGTCGTGCCGGCAGGCACGGGCAGCACGGCGTCGTTTGGTTTCATGAAGAAAAACGGCGCCTCGCGGCCCGTGTGGCCCATTTCCTTGGCGTGGTCCACATAGTTGCGCCCCACGCAATAGATGCGGTGGACGGGGAAAGTATCAACGCTGCCGGTGACGGGAACGCTGGGCTGGATCGGTGCGGGAATGACATACGACATGCAAACTCCTGATCGGCACGATAAAAAGGCGGTGATGAAAAAGGGACACCGCAGTGTCCCCCTATTTTACGACAACGTTACTTCAGCAGTCCCGAGCGGCTCGGGTCCGGCATGCGGATGGCGACGATGAAGGAAATCAGGCACATGATGGTCACATACCAATAGAAATACTCTTCCACGTGCCAGGCCTTGAACTGCAGCGCCACGTATTCGGCCGAACCGCCGAACATGGCGTTGGCGACCGCATACGACAGGCCCACGCCCAGCGCGCGCACTTCGACGGGGAACATTTCCGCCTTGATCAAGCCGCTGATCGAGGTGTAGAAGCTGATGATGGCCAGCGCGATGATGATCAGGCCAAACGCCGCGTACGGGCTGGAAATATCCTTCAAGGCATGCATGATCGGCAACACGCACAGGGTGGCCAGGCCGCCGAAGAACAGCATCGAGGTGCGGCGGCCGATGCGGTCGGACAAGGCGCCGAACACCGGCTGCAGAATCATGTAGACGAGCAAGGCGCACGTCATGACGGCGCTGGCCGTCTTGGTGTCCATGCCGGCCGTGTTGACCAGGTATTTCTGCATGTAGGTGGTGAACGTGTAGAACACGAGCGAGCCGCCAGCCGTAAAGCCCAGCACGGTAATAAACGCGCGCTTGTGCTTGAGCAAGCCGCGCAGGCTGCCCGCGTCCTTGTCCTTGCGTTCGCTGGCGGTGGTCGTTTCCGTCAGGGATTTACGCAGGTTCAGCGAGACGAGGGCCGCCAGGGCGCCAAAGACGAACGGGATGCGCCAGCCCCAGGCGCGCAGCTCTTCCAAGGTCAGTAATTGTTGCAAGACCACCAATACCAGCAGCGCCAGCAGCTGGCCGCCGATCAGGGTCACGTACTGGAACGAGGCAAAGAAGCCGCGCTTGCCCGATTCCGACACTTCGCTCATGTAGGTGGCGCTGGTACCGTATTCGCCGCCCACGGACAGGCCCTGGAACAGACGGGCCACCAGCAGCAGGAACGGCGCGAAGGCGCCGATGGTGTCATAGGTGGGCATGACGGCGATCATCAGGGAACCGCCGCACATCATCAGCACGGAAATCATCATCGACTGGCGGCGGCCGTATTTGTCGGCGATGCGGCCGAACAGCCAGCCGCCCACAGGGCGCATGAGGAAGCCGGCGGCAAAGATGCCGGCCGTCTGCAACAGCTGGGTCGTCGGATTACCGGAAGGGAAGAAGGCGTGCGAGAAATACAGCGCGCAGAACGAGTAAATGTAGAAGTCGAACCATTCGACCAGGTTACCGGAAGAAGCGCCAATGATGGCCTTGATGCGCTGCTGGGAAGTCAGCTGCGCAACGTCATGCGGAGTATCGTGGGATGTCATATCAATCTTCTTGTTCGTGTAAAAAAGCCAGCGCCAGCCGGGTTGCCCGGGCTGGTTTTGCATCATACGCCCTTGATCAAGGTCAAAAAGCCGCCCGGCATACGCGTTAATACGTATCGCCGGCAACTTTTTTTCGCCTGCAGGCGTGTGGAATCAGACCCGTTCCAGCACCAGCGCGATGCCCTGCCCTACGCCGATGCACATCGTACAGAGCGCATAGCGCCCGCCCGTGCGGTGCAGCTGGTTGACGGCCGTCATGGCCAGGCGCGCACCGGAGGCGCCCAGCGGATGGCCGAGGGCGATGGCGCCGCCGTTCGGGTTCACGCGCGCATCGTCGTCGCGTAAGCCCAGCTGGCGCAGCACGGCCAGGCCCTGGGCGGCAAACGCTTCGTTCAGTTCGATGACGTCGAAGTCGGCCAGGGTCAAACCCGTCATGGCCAGCACTTTCAGGGTGGCGGGCGCGGGGCCGATGCCCATGATGCGCGGCGCCACGCCGGCCGTCGCCATGGCCACCACGCGGGCGCGCGGTGTCAGGCCGAAACGGGCCGCGTTCGCCTCGTCGGCCAGCAGCAGCGCCGCCGCGCCATCGTTGACGCCGGACGCGTTGCCGGCCGTAATCGTGCCGTCTGCGCGCACGACGGGCTTGAGTTTCGTCAATGTTTCCAGGGTGGTGGCGCGCGGATGCTCGTCGCGGCTGACAACGATGAGCTCGCCCTTCTTCTGTGCAATGCTGACGGGACAGATTTCGCTGTCGAACACGCCCGCCTGCTGCGCCGCCAGCGCTTTCACCTGGCTGGCCAGGGCGAACGCATCCTGGTCCGCGCGGCTGATGCCAAACTCGGCTGCCACGTTTTCCGCCGTTTCCGGCATCGAATCGACGCCGTACTGCGCCTTCATCAAGTGGTTGATGAAGCGCCAGCCGATGGTCGTGTCTTCCATTTTCATGCCACGCGAAAAGGCGCTGTCCGCCTTGCCCATGACAAACGGTGCGCGGCTCATGCTTTCCACGCCGCCAGCGATCAGCAAGCCCGCTTCGCCGCTCTTGATGAAGCGGGCGGCGCTGCCGATGGCATCCAGGCCCGAGCCGCACAGGCGGTTCAGAGTGGCGCCCGGCACGCTGTCGGGCAAGCCCGCCAGCAGGGCGGCCATGCGCGCCACGTTGCGGTTGTCCTCGCCCGCCTGGTTGGCGCAGCCGTACAGCACGTCGGTAACGGCGGCCCAGTCCACGTTCGGGTTGCGCGCCATCAAAGCGCGGATGGGCACGGCGCCCAGGTCGTCGGCGCGCACGCCGGCAAGTCCGCCGCCATAGCGGCCAAATGGCGTACGCTGGGCGTCGCAGATATAAGCGTGGGTCATGTTCTTTCCTCCAAGAAAGTGTATTGAATAGGGGCGGTGAATTAACGTCCGTCCGTCAGCGGCACGGCCGTCAAGGCTTGCAGCTGTTCAAAACTCAAGCCATCGGCCAGTTCCACGACGGTGGCGCCGGCGGGTCCCAGGTCGAGCACGGCCAGGTCGCTGTAGATACGGCTGACGCAGCCGATGCCCGTCAGCGGATAGGTGCAGGCCTGCACCAGCTTGCTTTCACCGCCCTTGGTCAGCAATTCCATCATGACCCAGGTTTTTTTCGCGCCGATGGCCAGGTCCATGGCCCCGCCCACGGCGGGGATGGCGTCGGGCGCGCCCGTGTGCCAGTTGGCCAGGTCGCCCGTGGCGGATACTTGAAACGCACCCAGCACGCAGATGTCCAGGTGGCCGCCGCGCATCATGGCAAAGCTGTCGGCATGGTGGAAATAGCTGCCGCCGGGCAGCAAGGTGACGGGCTGCTTGCCCGCGTTGATCAGATCGTAGTCTTCCTCGCCCGGCGCGGGCGCGGGACCCATGCCGATCACGCCGTTTTCGCTGTGCAGAATGATCTCCGCGCCGGCCGGCAAGTGATTCGCTACCAGGGTCGGCAAGCCGATGCCCAGGTTGACGACCGCACCCTCATGGATGTCGGCCGCCACCTTGGCTGCCATTTGATCTCGATTCCATTTATGCATTTGATACTCCTCAGGCAGCTTTGAAGCCGGCGGGGCCGGTGGCCGTGCGCGGCACTTGCACGATGCGTTGCACGAACAGGCCCGGCGTGATGACGTGTTCGGGGTCGATGCTGCCCAGCTCAGCAACTTCATGCACGGAGGCAATGCTGACCTTGGCGGCCATGGCCATGATGGGGCCGAAGTTGCGCGCCGTCTTGCGGTAGGTCAGGTTGCCCCAGCGGTCGCCCTGCTCCGCCTTGATCAGCGCGAAGTCGGCGTGGATCGGCGACTCGAACACATACATGCGCCCGTCGATCTCGCGCGTTTCCTTGCCCTTGGCCAAGTCCGTGCCATAGCCCGTGGGCGTGAAAAAGCCGCCGATGCCGGCGCCGGCGGCGCGGATGCGCTCGGCCAGGTTGCCCTGTGGCACCAGCTCCAGCTCCAGCTTGCCCGCGCGGTACAGCCCATCGAAGACGTGGGAATCGGCCTGACGGGGGAACGAGCAGATGATCTTGCGCACCTGCCCGTTTTTCAGCAGGGCGGCCAGGCCCGTGTCGCCATTGCCCGCATTGTTGTTGACGATGACGAGGTCGCGCGCGCCCTGGGCGATCAAGCCGTCGATCAGCTCGGCCGGCTGGCCCGCGCCGCCGAAGCCGCCAATCATGACGGTGGCGCCATCGTGGATATCGGCCAGCGCATCAAGCACGCTGGAACGCAGTTTGTCGATCATTGCCTGTCTCCTCCCAATCAAACTCACAATCCATTTGTTCGTATATCGAACAAATATTCGTATTTAGAACTTATTCGTGAGAATATGCCTGATCGGAGCGCTTGTCAATTTGCCGTTTTCGCTGGCGCCATGGCTATAATTGCCACCTTGACCAATTGGAATTGCCATGACCGCACCCCGCAGCACGCCCCTTTCCGCCGAAGACAGCCTTGACGCAGACGGCGCGCCCCGTCCCGGCGACAGCTATGTGCAATCGTTCGCGCGGGGCCTGGCCGTCTTGCGCAGCTTTGGCGCGGAGGCGCCGCAACAGACCCTGAGCGAAGTGGCGGAACGGGCGCAGCTGACGCGCGCGGGCGCGCGGCGCATCCTGCACACCCTGCTGCATCTCGGTTATGTGGAAGCGGACGGACGGCTGTTCCGTTTGACGCCCAAGGTGCTGGACCTCGGCTACGCGTATCTATCGTCCTTGCCCGTGTGGACGCAGGCACAGCCGTTGCTGGAAGAATTGATGCAGACCTTGCGCCAGTCGTGCTCGGCCACCGTGCTCGACGGCGACGATATCGTCTACGTCGTGCGCCTGTCCGCGCACCGCACCATGTCGATCAACCTGGGCATCGGCAGCCGCCTGCCCGCCTACTGCACCTCGATGGGCAGAGTATTGCTGTCGGGCCTGGCGCCCGAGGTGCTGCGCGAACGGCTGTCGAAGATGGCGCTGCTGAAAATCACGCCGGCGACCAAGGTCGACATCGACGTCTTGATGGAAGAGATTGCACAAGTGCGGCGCCAGGGCTGGTGCCTGGTGCAGGAAGAGCTGGAACAGGGCTTGATCGCCCTGGCCGCGCCCGTGTTCGACCGGGCCGGCAAGGTGGTGGCGGCGATCAACGTCAGCGGCCAGACGGCGGGGCCGTCCGTGGCGCATCTGCTGGAGCACAGCCTGCCGAAATTGCTCGATACGGCCAACCGAGTCAGCGCCCTGGTGCGGGTGCAGCAGTAGGAGTTACTTCTTGAACCTTACTGTTTAAACTTCGCGCACGGGTCCTGGCGCGGTTGCGCGGGCATGGTTTGCGTCAGATCAAACGTGCCCTTGTAGCCGGTGCTACCCTGCTCCAGGTAGCCGATGCTGCGCAGGTTCAGTTGCGGATCGGCCAGCTTCAGCCAGCGGGGCACGCCGATATCCTTGCGCACGTGGTCGTTGCCGGCGATCAGCACCACGTCGCGCGGCGCCTGGTCGCGGATCAGCTTGGCCATCCAGATATCGCGCGCCACCTGGGCGTTGACGACACCGCTCACCATCATATCGGGCAACATGTTGCAGCGGGCCGCCTGCACTTCCTTCTTTTGCCCTTCCAGTATGTCGGCCGGCACAGGCGCGGCCAGGTAAGTGGCCACCATGGCGGGCGGCATGGACCACTGGATGCCGTCGCGCACGATGCGCGAGGCGTCGGCCGGCGACAGGTTGCCGGCGACCAAGGTCAGCTGGTAGCTGATGACGAGGTCGAGCACGGGCCGGTACAAGCTCCAGTCCCAGCGCGGCTGCTCCATCACGCGGATGATGCAGTCGGGGTCGGCGCAATCGCGCGCGGCGCGCGTCAGCAAGGCCTGGTTTTCGCGGTCGAACTGTTCCATGACAATCACGGGACGCCAGCCGGCCGCCAGGCGGCGCTGCAATTCCGCGACGCGCAGGCGCTGGCCTTGCGCATTGTCATGCACTTCGCCGAGCAGCAGCACTTGCGGATTGGGCAAGGCGTCGGCCACGGGCGCGGGAGGGGGCGGCGCTTCCTTTTTCAGCAAGCTGCCGCAGGCGGCCAGCGCCAGCACGCCGCACAGCAGGGCGGCGCGCGCGCCGGCGCGGAAAATCACGGTCTTCATGTAAGCAGTATCCAGAGTGGCGATGCGCCAGATTGTACCGTCTCAGGCCGGCGCGGGTGCCTTGCGGCGCTCCAGCACTTCAAAAATGGCCATGCCAGCCAGCATGGCAAGCACAAAAATCCACGCCTTCGGCTGTCCCGCCAACAACGACACGAGAGCGGGACCGGGACAAAAACCGGCGATGCCCCAGCCCGCGCCAAAGGCCAGGCTGCCCAGCAGCAAGCGCCGGTCGAGGCGCCGCGACGCCGGCAATTGCATGGGGTCGCCCAGCAGCGCCGTGCTGCGCCGCCGCGCCAGCCAGAACGCGGGCAAGGCCACGCCGATGGCGCCGCCCATCACCAGCGCCAGCGACGGATCCCAGGCGCCGGCCAGGTCGAGGAAACCGAGCACCTTGGCCGGGTTGCTCATGCCGGAAACGATCAGGCCCAGGCCAAACACGAGGCCGCTCAACAGGGAAAGGATCAGCTTGCTCATAAGCTTGCTCACAGATGGCGCAACAGATACACGGTGAGGAAACCGGCCGCCATGAAGGCACACGTGGCCGCCAGCGAACGGGGTGACAGGCGCGACAGGCCGCATACGCCGTGGCCGCTGGTGCAGCCGGCGCCATAGCGCACGCCCACGCCCACCAGCAGGCCCGCCACGATCAGCGCCGGCGTGCCCGCGTCGATCTGCACGGGCGGCAAGGCTTGCCACAACCGCCACAGCAGGGGCGTGCCGGCCAGGCCGGCAAGAAAGGCGATGCGCCAGCCCAGGTCGCCACTGCGCGGGCGCAGCAAGCCGCCGACAATGCCGCTGATGCCGGCGATGCGGCCATTGAACAGGATCAATAGCGCCGCCGCCAGGCCGATCAGCATGCCGCCGGCCAGCGAGGCCCATGGCGTGAAGTGTTGCCAGGCTATCGTCATGGCAAGCTCAGTCGGCTTCGTCGTTGAACGGGGGACGCGGCGCGCAAAATTGCGCGTACAGCACTTGCAGCACAGCCAGCACGGGCGCGCTGGCGACGCGGTAATAAATCTGCTTGCCGTCGCGCCGCGTGGCCACCAGCATCTCTTCGCGCAGCACGCCCAGCTGCTGCGACAGGGTCGGCTGGCCGATGCCCACTTTTTGCTCGAGGTCGCTGACGCAATGCTCGCCCTGCGATAGCTGGCACAGCAGCATCAACCGGTCGGCATTGCCCATGGCCTTGAGCAGCGAGCTGGCCTTGTAGGCCGAGCCACGCATGGCGTCGAGGTTGTATTCGGCGTGTTGTGTTGCGACTGTCTCCATCTTGCCCTCCCACAGGCGGTCATATTGATCATCATGCGATAAACAATATACTAATCAATATATTGTTTTCCTGCTGGCGATTCGCACAAAAAAACAACAGTGTTTTTCGGCGATAGCGTGCTCATGCAAAGTGTGCGGCAACGATAGCGCTCGCGCTATCAAAATGATAAATATTCGTAATTTAAAGCAAATATACGTAGCAAAATTGCCACGATTTGTGCTGTAATAAGACCTCATCAGAAAAATCGTGATACGCCCCCGTACAGGCGCATTGTCCGTCCAGGCGCAGGCCGGTTTCGGCCACGCCGCACGGTGAACCAGGGAGTCAAAGATGAAGATACTTCAGCCGCTATGCATGGCCTTGCTGGCACTGTCCGTCAGTGCAGGTGCGGCGGCAACCGGCGCCGGCACGCCGGGCGAGCCGCGCGCAGCAAGCGATCAGATCGTCAGCGACGAGAGTCTCGGCGTCAACAACATCAGCAACAATCCCGGCTGGGAAACACCGGACCTGCCGTATGCGCGCCTGCTGACGCAGGGCAACACGCTCAACGCGGCCCCGCGCTGGCGCAACGCCGGCGCACGCCAGGGCGCACTGCCCCCATCCGCAGCCACCCCTGCGGTACAGCAGACGAACGTGCCGCCGCCCGTGCCCGAAGCGAGCATGGTCTCGATGCTGCTGGTGGGCTTGGGTTTGCTGGCCTTTAGCATGCACGGTGAAAAACAGGAAAAATTCGATAGCTGACCCCACTCCGGCGGCCGATGCCGTTGCGTTAAAAAAATTCCGCCTTGCGCGGAATTTTTTTGGCGGCCTTGCGGGTAAATGCTTACTTATCCAGCAAGCGGCACACCCGTTCGATATTCCCCACAGGAATGCCTGACTTCAGGGCACGCGCGATGCAGGCGGCCTTGTCCGTGCCCGAGGCGGAAATGAGCACGAAGGCCGTGCCCAGGGCGCTGACGGCGACCAGCAGGATCAATATGCCCTTGACGATATCCCAGTTCATTGCGCCTCAGCAATGTCATACGTGAAATCATAATAATGCTTGCCCTCTTCGATGCGGATGGCCAGGCTGCCCGACAGCCCTTGCAACTGGCCCGTCCCCGTATCGGGCACCACCGTCACCGACAGACTGGGCGCACCGCGCGTCATCGTGCCGCTGTGCTGCAAATAAAAACTGCCGTGACGCCCGTCCAGGCTGCCTTCCACCCGTTCCAGCGCCACATAGCCTGCCGAACCGGTCACGCTGGCACGCGCACTGAGCATCTCGCCCTGCGCGCTGGCGTCGAGGGCGCCGTGGTAGCGCTTGGCTAGCGACAAGCGTCCCAGCCCCGACTGCGCGGCCGTGTCCGACAAGGTTTCGGGGGTGATGGTGACGTCGAAGGTACCTGTAATGGCAGGCATCAGTGCTCCTTGGTGAGTGAGGATGGGGCTGCCGCCTCCGGCCCGTTCAGCAGCGCATGTAACTTTTGCATGGTGGCCCAGTTGCGCGACGTGACGCCATCGCCCAGCAGCACGCCCAGCGCCGCCACCACCTTGCTGGCCAGCACGCCATCGGGACACCAGGCATACGCGGCCCATTGCCCCAGCGCCAGCGCTTCCGGCTGCCACGCCTGCTGCAAGAGCGGCGCCAGACGCTGCACGTCGGCCGGAATGTTCAGCACCAAGGTCAGCAAACGGGCCGCATCGGCCGCCGGCGCCAGCGTGTTTTGTTCGATCAGTTCGGCAAACTGGCGGGCCGACAGCACGGTCACCCTGGCCGCCACGCCCAGCTTCAATACCAGCGCTTCCTCGATGCGGGCTGCGGCCTCGGCTGGCGCGACCTTGCCGCCGTCATACACGACGTTGCCGCTGTTGAGTACCGTGCGCACCTGCGCAAAACCCAGGTCGCCCAGCAACTTGCGCAGGTCGGCCATGGCCACGCGCTTGGCGCGGCCCACATTGATCCCGCGCAAAAGCGCCACTTGCTGACTGTTTTCAAGCTGTACCATGTGTTTCCCTTTGCCTATGCCTATGCCTATGCCTGGTCGGCAGGAACGCTGGCTGCGCCTTCCGGCAACGGCGTCACCTTGGGCAGGCGCAGCAGGAACGTCGCGCCCTGCCCCAAGGTGCTGCTGACCGTGATGGTGCCGCCAAACTGCTTGGCAATCAAGTTGAATACGATATTCAAGCCCAGGCCCGTGCCGCCCTGTCCGCGCCGCGTGGTGACAAACGGGTCGAACACGCGGTCGAGCATGTCGGGGGCGATGCCGCGGCCATTGTCGCGCACCTGCATGGCGATCCAGTCGTTGTCGCCGTGCACGCCGATATGGATATGGCCATCCGTGTCCGCATCAAAGGCGTGCTCGACGCAGTTCAGGACCAGGTTGGTGAGCACCTGCGCCAGCGCGCCCGGATAGCTGTCGAGCATGATGCCTGGCGGACAATCGATATCGATGCGGATGCGCGTCTTTTTCAGGGTCGGCTGCAGGCTCGAGATCACTTCACCGATATAGTCGCGCAATTCGAACAGCCGGCGCGCCTCGCTGACCTGGTCGACGGCAATCTGCTTGAAGCTGTGGATCAGGTGCGCGGCGCGGTAGGCATTGTTCATGATCAGGCGCGCACTTTCGCCGGCCGTTTCCAGGTAGCGCACGATATCGGTCTTCTTGACGCTGCCGCCGGCCACCGCTGCGCTGATGTGATCGGTGGCTTCCTTCAGCACCGAGGCGCTGGTCAGGGCGATGCCGACCGGCGTATTGATTTCATGCGCCACGCCGGCCACCAGGCTGCCCAGCGAGGCCAGGCGTTCCGACTGCAGCAACGATTCCTGCGCGCGGCGCAGCTCGTCCATGGCCTGCGCCGTCTCCTGCTGCGAACGGCGCGCCATGTCTTCCGCCTCGCGGCTGCCCTCGATGATGGACTTGAGCTTGCGCTGCACGGCATTGAAGCCGCGGATCACGTCGCCCAGTTCGTCGCGCCGGTTTTCCGGCAACTCTTCAACGTCATCGCTGCCGCGCGTGGCCAGGTCGAACAAGCCGTCGCGCAACTGTTTCAACGGTTCGAAGACGATGCGCAGGCTGAGCGCCAGGGCGCCCACCAAAATGATGTCAAGTAGCAACACTTCCAGCACCTTGCGCCGCACTTCGCCGCGCAAGGCCGCATCGATCTGCGCGCGGCTGAAATTGACGATGACCTTGCCGACGATCACCGGCTTGCCGCCCGTGGCCGCCGCCACGGCGTCGCGGAACACCAGCGGCGCCTCGACGGGCGTGCCGCCCATGGCCACGTCGTCCGTCAGCGGCACCAGGGTGCCGGACGCGTCGCGCACTTCGCCGGCGAACAGGCCGACCGAGGCGTCATAGACGCGGATACCGACCAGTTCCGGCGGCAACATTTCTGCCGCAACGATGCTGTCGACCTTGGATTTATCGAGGTCCCACAGGGCCGAAGGCAAGCTGGTCTGCAAGCGCGTGAGCACGCCGCTGCGCAGGCGCGCGCTGCCCGATTCAAGTTCCTGGCTCAGGGTATATTGGGTATAGCTGCCCGAAATGCCCAGCACCAGGGTGACGATCACGACAAAAAGCAAGGTCAGCCGGACTTGAATACTCACCATCGATCAACACTCCCCGGGCCAAGCCGGCCCGCGGCGCGGGCGCAGAGACGTCAGCGGACAACAGCCTGAATCAAATGTACGGTATGACATGCTTATTGGCAAGATTTACAGCATCCCCACTTTCGATAGGGACTTTGATGCAGGTTGAGACATTGCGTGATGGCAATGGTAATATCCCGCAATCATCTAAGGAGTCGTCATGGCGGTCACGCATCAACATCTACCCCTGGAACAAGTTCGTCCCGGCATGGTCTTGTCGGATGTCTTGCTCGATGCGCATGGACAAGTGCTGTTGCCGCAAGGCGCGGTATTGACGGAAAACATGCTAGCCCTGATGCCGCGTCACAACATCGACATGCTGCCGATTCAGGCACCACCCCCGTCGCCGGAAGAAATCGCCGTGCAGCAGGCGGCCGACAGCGAACGGCTCGATTACCTGTTCCGCAAGCTGGACCCGGAAAATCCCGAGGATGCGGCCACCGCCTTGCTGCGCAGCTATGTCACGGCTTACCGCCTGGGCACGGGAGAGGCCGCATGAGCACCCAGCTGACGCTCGACGATATCGTCGCCCACCTCGATGACCTGCCTTCGCTGCCCGCCGTCGTCATGGAATTACTCAACAGCATAGACCAGGAAGACGTGGATATTTCCGTGCTGGCGAAAAAAGTGTCGTACGACCAGGCGCTGACGGCGAAAACCCTGCGCCTGGCCAACTCGTCGCAATATGGCTTGCAAGTGAAGGCCACCACCATCCAGCAGGCGATCACGTACCTGGGCTTCCAGACCACGCGCAGCCTGATCACCTCGGCCGCCATCACGGGCTGCTTCCCGGAAGGACGCTGCCCCGGCTTCGACGACAAGGCCTTCTGGCGCCATTCGGTGGCGACGGCCGCCTGCGCCAAGGTGCTGGCGCGGCAGATCCGCTTCAACCAGGATTACGCGTTCACGGCCGGCTTGCTGCACAACATCGGTCGCCTGGTGCTGGTCAGCAGTTTTCCCGCGCAATATGCGCAAGTCATCGCGCACCAGGCGGCGCACGATTGCAGCCTGCTCGCAGCGGAGCAAACGGTGCTGGGCGTGGACCACGTGCAGGCGGGCGTGGCACTGGCCGAACACTGGAATTTTTCCGATACCATGCGCCTGGCGCTGGCCAACTACCTGCAGCCGGAAACGCCGGGGGCGGGCTTCCTGGCATCGCTGATCCACGTGGCCAATGCCGTCGTCTGCGCGCTCGACCTGGCGCAGGCGGGCGACGACATGGTGCCGCGCGTCTCGCCCGTCGCCTGGGATGCGCTGGGCCTGGGCGAAGATGCGTATCTGCAACTGTTCCGCGAAACGGAGCTGCGCTACGACGAAATCACGACGGCCTTGTTAAGCTGACTCGGCAGGCAAAGCCGCAAACGCAAACGGCCCTCGCCTGGGGGCGAAAGCCGTTATGGGTACTGCCATCATTCCACCTTGCCCGGTCCACGCCAGCCTGTTGCCGCCAGCAGCTACGCAAGCGGCACAGTCAGCGTACAACCGCCACCTCAGTGCGCGTAATTCGATTCTTGCGCATCGCCGCGGTCTTCCGCTTTTGGACGGCCCTGGGCGTCGGACAGACGATACTTGGTGCGGCGGTCACCCATCAGGTCGCGCAGGTCGCGGATGCTCATGCCCGTCACTTCGTGCATGCGGATCAGCAGCGAGGCGCCGACCGGCAAGCGGTGGTGACGGATCTTGCTGATGACGGGTGGCGCCACTTCGAGCAGGCGCGACAGGGCTGCGTCGTTTTTCAGCTGCATCTTGCTCAGCAGAATATCCAGCAGGTGATTCGGGTTGTAACTCTCTTGCGATGCTAATGCATGATGTGCCATGATTTTTCCTCGTCTGGTGAATGTAGAAAATAATGCCGATACGAACTTAAGGCTGGCTTAGAGTGTTTAAATAAACGCCTTCCATCAGTGTCAGCCTCCCCTCCGCCGTCCCTCCTTGTCGCACTGCCTGCACAGGACTCGCACTGCCACGCCCAGCCAACATGCACAGCTTGCCGCGTGAGTAAAAGCACGTGCAATCCGCTGAAATGAATTGCATATAAGACAATATACTAGTCCAAACACGCAGCATCTGCGCCTCGCGCAAACTTCCTGATTGTTAAATATCAATCAAACTGCTGGTTGGCTTGGCAACGATGCTATTTCAACACATTAGGATGCCAGCGGGCGCACACAAGGCTTTGCAGCAACTTGTTACAAATCAATGGTGTCGTACGGCAATAAATGCTTTGCAGCATCGTCGTTCCGGGCGCCTTGCTCACACCGCAACCTTGTCGGCAAGGTCAGCACGACATGGCCCGTCCCGGCGATTTACGCTAAACTATGGCCTGAACTTGCAGCGAGCCTGCCACCGGGCAGCCAGAGGCGCCCGGCCGGTCATCCACCGTCTCCCGCCCCGAGCGGCGCACGGCGCAAGCCCCCTGCCCAGCTGATTTGCCGCCACACTTAGTTGTCCCACTTATTTGCCGCCACATTTACCGATAAGCATCCGACTCCATGCAGAAAAAAGTATTCATTAAAACCTTCGGCTGCCAGATGAACGAGTACGACTCGGACAAGATGGCCGACGTGCTGGGCGCCTCCGATGGCCTGGTGCGCACCGACACGCCGGAAGATGCCGATGTGATCCTGCTCAACACTTGCTCCGTGCGCGAAAAGGCGCAGGAAAAAGTGTTTTCCGACCTGGGCCGTCTGCGCGAGCTGAAACTGGCCAAGCCGCACCTCTTGATCGGCGTCGGCGGCTGCGTGGCCTCGCAGGAAGGCGACGCCATCGTCAAGCGCGCGCCGTATGTCGACATGGTCTTCGGCCCGCAAACGCTGCACCGCCTGCCGCAGATGATCGAGCTGCGCCGCGCCAGCGGCGATGCGCAAGTGGACATCAGCTTCCCGGAAATCGAAAAGTTCGACCACATGCCGCCAGCCAAGGTGGAAGGCGCTTCGGCGTTCGTTTCCATCATGGAAGGCTGCAGCAAATATTGCAGCTACTGCGTCGTACCCTACACGCGCGGCGAGGAAGTGTCGCGCCGCTTCGAGGACGTGCTGACGGAAGTGGCGGGCCTGGCCGCCCAGGGCGTCAAGGAAATCACCCTGCTGGGGCAAAACGTCAACGCCTACCGGGGCGCGATGGAAGGCGGCGAGATCGCCGACTTCGCCCTGCTGCTCGAATATGTGGCCGATATTCCCGGCATCGAGCGCATGCGCTTCGTCACCAGCCACCCGAAGGAATTCACGCAGCGCCTGATCGACGCCTACGCCAAGATTCCGCAACTGGTCGACCACCTGTACCTGCCGGCGCAGCACGGTTCCGACAAGGTGCTCGGCGCCATGAAGCGCGGCTACACGGGCCTCGAATACAAGTCCATCATCCGCCGCATCCGCGCCGTGCGCCCGAACATGGCCATTTCCTCGGACTTCATCGTCGGTTTCCCCGGCGAAACCCAGGCCGACTTCGATGCCATGATGAAACTGATCGCGGACGTCGGCTTCGACAACAGCTACAGCTTCATCTTCAGCAAGCGCCCCGGCACGCCGGCCGCCAGCCTGGAAGACGACACGCCGCATGACGTCAAGCTGGCCCGGCTGCAGCAACTGCAGGCGGCCATCGACGCCAACACGCGCAAATACAGCCTGGCCATGGTCGGCAGCGTGCAAACCATCCTCGTCGAAGGCCGCTCGAAGAAGGACACGATAGCTCGCGAACTGCAAGGCCGCACGGAAAACAACCGCGTGGTCAATTTCGACGCCGGCCCGGACGGTTTGCACCTGGTCGGACAGCTGGTCGACGTGCGCATCACCGAAAGCCATTCCTACACCCTGCGCGGCGAACTCGTCGCCAGCGCCCCCGCATTGAAAAGAGCCAGTTGAAAACCAAAGCCCCGATACAGCCACATTACTTCATCCCCGAGCCGCTCGACAACACGCGCCTGGCGCATCTGTGCGGACCGCTCGATGAAAACCTGCGCCAGATTTCCGCCGCCCTCGACGTGACGATCTTCCGCCGCGGCGAGAAATTCATCGTTGGCGGCAGCAATGCCGAACGGGCCGTGGAAATCCTCGAGCAGTTCTACGCCATCGCCAACAAGGTCGTGCCGCTGGAAGAAGTGCAGCTGGCCCTGGTGGAACAGCGCGCGGGCCTGTCCGCCGCCTCGGAACACCACGCCAATACGTCCATCAGCACCTTCGTCGAGCCGGACATCGCCAGCCCCGTGCTGAAAACGCGGCGCGCCGACCTGCGCGGGCGCACGCCGCACCAGATCGCCTACTTGCGCGACATCCTCGAGCACGACATCAGCTTCGGCGTGGGACCGGCCGGTACGGGTAAAACCTATCTGGCCGTCGCCTGCGCCGTCGATGCGCTCGAACGCGACGCCGTCAAGCGCATCATCCTGACGCGCCCCGCCGTCGAAGCGGGCGAACGCCTGGGCTTCCTGCCGGGCGACCTGGCGCAAAAGGTTGACCCCTACCTGCGTCCCCTCTACGATGCGCTGTATGATTTGCTGGGCTTTGACCGCACGCAAAAACTGTTTGAAAAACAGGTGATCGAGATCGCCCCGCTGGCCTACATGCGCGGGCGCACCCTGAACCACGCGTTTGTCATCCTCGACGAGGCGCAAAACACCACCGTCGAACAGATGAAGATGTTTTTGACGCGCATCGGCTTTGGCAGCAAGGCCGTGGTCACGGGTGACGTGACGCAAGTCGACCTACACAAGAGCCAGACGAGTGGCCTGATCGACGCCGTGCACGTGCTCAAGGATGTGCGCGGCATCGGCTTCACGCAATTTAACAGCACCGACGTGGTACGCCATCCGCTTGTCGCGCGCATCGTCGACGCTTACGAAACGGCGCAGGCGGCCAATGCCGACGCCGCCCAGTTACTTCCCTTATTGAAACCAGCTGCCGCCAAAAATGTCCGAAAAAAATAAACTGTCCTTGTCCGTGCAATACCCGGATGCCCGCCTGGCAACCCTGATCACGCGCCCGAACGTGCGCCGCTGGGTCAAGGCGGCCCTGTTCGCCCCGGCCGAATTCACCATCCGCTTCGTCGACGCGGAGGAAGGCCGTACCTTGAACCGCGATTACCGCGAAAAGGATTACGCCACCAACGTGCTGACCTTCGCCTACAACGAAGGCGAAGAGCTGGCCGAAGACGAGCCGACGCGCGCCGACATCATCCTGTGCACGGACGTGCTGGAAAAGGAAGCGGCCGAGCAAAAGAAAAGCGTGGAAGAGCACACGGCCCACCTGATCGTCCACGGCGTGCTGCATGCGCAAGGCTACGACCACATGGACGACGAGGAAGCGGCCGAGATGGAGGGCCTGGAAACGGAGATCCTCGCCAAACTCGGCATTACCGATCCGTACAAGGAGTAAGCACATGGGAACCTGGGCACTTGACGCCTTCGGCAACGACTACGCCATGGACTGGGCGCAGGACTTGCACGAATATAAAACCCTGGAACTGGTCGAGACCACGCTCGACAACGTCATCGACAGCCAGGAAGCGGAGCTGGAAGCGCCGTTCGCCGCCGAGGCGCTGGCCGCGCTGGAAGTCATCGCGCGCCTCTTGGGCAAGCCGGGCGAGGACGACCCGGCCACGGCCGAGGTGGATGAATGGGTGGCCGCCTGCAGGAAGAAAGTCACGCCGCCGCTGCTGGAAAAGGCGCGCCTGGCCTTCGAGCGCATCACGGCCGAGACCTCGGAACTGCGCCAGCTGTGGCAGGACAGCGAGCACTTTGCCGACTGGCAGGCCGACGTGGCGCACTTGCGCGCGCGCGTGCTGGGCCCGGAAGCGGCGTAAAAGATCGCGCAACGGCGCACTTCAACGTATTAAATTTGCATCAAAAGCGGGGAAATCCGGTATTCCCCCACTTTTGGTGTATCCTATATCCCTTCGCAACAACGGCTCACGCCTCCTATGCCCGAGCACCCTAGTGGCGTCAGAACTGACGTCAAGCCCCACCGGTCACTGTTTGAACGCCTGACCGCACTCATTTCCCCCGAGCCAGAGAACCGTGCAGAATTGCTCGAAGTTCTACACGATGCGCATGAACGCAAGCTGATCGACGCCGACGCCCTGTCGATGATCGAAGGCGTGTTCCAGGTGTCGGATCTCTGTGCGCGCGACATCATGATTCCCCGTTCGCAAATGGATGTCATCGACATCAGCAAGCCGATCGAGGAATGGATGCCGGAAGTCCTGTCCACCGCCCACTCGCGCTTCCCCGCGATCGAAGGCGAGCGCGACAAGGTCATCGGCATCCTGCTGGCGAAAGACTTGCTGCGTTATTACGCAGAAGAAACTTTCGACGTGCGCGACATGCTGCGCCCCGCCATCTTCATCCCCGAATCGAAACGCCTGAATGTGCTGCTGCGCGATTTCCGCGCCAACCACAATCACATGGCCATCGTCGTCGATGAATACAGCGGCGTCGCCGGCCTGATCACCATCGAAGACGTGCTGGAACAGATCGTCGGCGACATCGAGGACGAATACGACTTCGACGAAGCCGAGGACAATATCCTCTCGCTCAAGGAAGGCCAGTTCGGCCCCCGCTGGAGAGTCAAGGCGCTGACCGAGATCGAACAGTTCAACGAAGAAGTGGGCAGCCACCTGGTGGACGACGACGTCGACACCATCGGCGGCCTGGTCTCGAAGTACCTGGGCCGCATGGCGCACAAGGGCGATATCTTCGACCTGGGCAATCTGCGTTTCGAGGTGCTGCGCGCCGATGCGCGCCAGGTGCACGTGCTGCTCGTCGAGCGCCTGCCCAACGTGCCGGAACTGGAACTCTGACATGCGCGTGCTGTAAATGCGTTTCAGACGCTTAGATCCCAACGCCCCCGCCAAACCGCCCCGCAGCACCTGGGCGCGCATGCTGACTGCCGCCGTCGCTGGCGCCGTCGCCGTGCTGGCGTTCGCCCCTTTCGGCTACTGGCCTTTGCAAATCCTCAGCCTGGGCGTGCTGTTCTACCAGGTACTGCGCGCGGCGAACGTCAAGTCCGGCGCGCTGATCGGCTGGGCCTACGGCTTCGGCTGGTGCGCGGCCGGCACGCACTGGCTGTACATCTCGATGCACCGCTATGGCGACATGGCCGCGCCGATCGCCGCAATCGCCGTGGCCCTGCTGGCCCTCTTGATGGCCATCTACGTGGCCTTGGCCATGGGCGCGGCCGCCTGGCTGCGCCAGCGCTGGGTGCTGTCCCTGCCCGCCATGACCTTGCTAGTGCTGCCGGCCATGTGGACCCTGTTCGAATGGACGCGCGGCTGGCTGTTTACGGGTTTCCCGTGGCTGGCCACCGGCTACGCCCACAATACCAGCCCGCTGGGCGGCTTTGCCCCCATCGTCGGCGCATATGGCCTGGGCTGGCTGGCGGCGCTGTCCGCCGGCGCCCTGCTGCTGCTAGTTCACCCCCTGCACCGCACGCGCTGGTTTGCGCTGGGCGGCGTCGTCGCGCTGTATGCGGCCGGCGTTGGCCTGCAATATGTGAACTGGACCCATCCGGTCGGGCGCCCCATCACGGTGCGCCTGTTGCAGGGGAACGTGCCGCAACAGCAGAAATTCGACCCCGGCTTCGTGCTGGGCGCCCTGCAGATGTACCAGAGCGCCATCACCAGCGCGCCGGCCGACCTGATCGCCACGCCGGAAACGGCCGTCACCGTGCTGCCGCACCAGCTGCCGCCCGGCTATCTGGACAGCCTGGCGACGTATTCGCAGCAGACGGGCAGCACGATTTTGCTCGGCATGCCCGTGCTCGACGAACAGCAGCGCTTCTACAATGCGGCCCTGGGGATTTCCCCCAACGGCACGGGCGGTCCCTACTACCAGTACCGCAAGCACCATCTGGTGCCGTTCGGCGAATTCGTGCCGCCCGGCCTGCACTGGTTCGTCGCCATGATGGCCATCCCGCTGGGCGACATGGGCCGTGGTGCCGAGGTGCAGGCCCCGCTGCAGGTACGCGACCAGCTGGTGCTGCCGAATATCTGCTACGAAGATCTGTTTGGCGAAGAAATCGCAGGACAGCTGGCCAGCGCCCACCGCCAAGGCAAGCAGTCGGCCTCCGTGCTGCTCAATATCTCGAACCTGGCCTGGTTTGGCGATTCGATCGCCATCCCGCAGCATCTGCAGATTTCGCAGATGCGCAGCCTGGAAACGGGCCGCCCCATGCTGCGTTCGACGAACACGGGCGCCACGGCCGTCATCGACGGCAAGGGCGTGGTGCAAAGCCTGCTGCCGCCGGAACAGCAAGCCACCTTGGCGGCCAAGGTGCAGGGCATGGGCGGCATGACGCCATACATTCTGTACGGCAATAAACTGGTGCTGGCCCTGGCCGCGCTGGCCCTGCTGACGGCCTTCCTGCTGTCGCGCGCCGCCCGCCGTGGCCGCGCCGCGCAGCAATAAGCGGCCGATATTGCCCGAAGAGTCACAGTGGGCCCGCAAAAACCGCTAAAATTAGCAAAACCCCGGCCCGGACGCGCTTGTTAGCAGCGTGCGGGCTTCAAGCAAACCTTAACAAAGCGCAGCCTCCCGCGCGGCGAACTCATACGATGCTCACATTTCAACAAATTATCCTGACCTTGCAAACCTATTGGGACAAGCAAGGTTGCGCCCTGCTCCAGCCTTACGACATGGAAGTCGGCGCCGGCACCTTCCACACCGGCACCTTCCTGCGCGCGATCGGCCCGGAACCGTGGCGCGCCGCGTATGTGCAGCCGTCGCGCCGCCCGAAAGATGGCCGCTATGGCGAAAACCCGAACCGCATGCAGCACTACTACCAGTACCAGGTGGTCTTGAAGCCGGCGCCGGAAAACATCCTCGACCTGTATCTGGGTTCGCTGGCCGCGCTGGGCCTGGACCTGAAGCAGAATGACGTGCGCTTCGTCGAAGACGACTGGGAAAGCCCGACCCTGGGCGCCTGGGGCCTGGGCTGGGAAGTCTGGCTGAACGGCATGGAAGTGACCCAATTTACCTACTTCCAGCAAGTGGGCGGCCTCGATTGCAAGCCCGTGCTGGGCGAAATCACCTACGGCATCGAACGCCTGGCCATGTATCTGCAGGGCGTGGAAAACGTGTATGACCTGGTGTGGACCGAGTGGGAAGAAAATGGAGTCACGAAGAAACTGACCTACGGCGACGTCTTCCACCAGAATGAGGTGGAGCAATCGACCTACAACTTCGAGCACGCGAATACGGACCTGCTGTTCGAACAGTTCGGCAACTACGAAGCGGAAGCGAAGCGTTTGATCGAGCTGCAACTGACCCTGCCCGCCTACGAAAAGATCATGAAGGCCTCGCACAGCTTCAATATGCTCGATGCGCGTGGCGCCATCTCGGTGACGGAACGCGCCGCCTACATCGGCCGCGTGCGCACCCTGTCGCGCCTGGTGGCGCAAGCATATTACGACTCGCGCGAGCGCCTCGGTTTCCCGATGCTGCCCGCCGCAGACCAAGCCGCCGCCTAATTCGAGCCTCTACACCGCCGTACCTGACAAGAACACCATGAACCAAACACTGCTCATCGAACTGCTGACCGAAGAACTGCCGCCGAAAGCGCTGGCCAAACTGGGCGCCGCCTTCACGGCCGGCATCGTCAACGGCCTGAAATCGCGCGACTTCCTGGAAGCCGACAGCGTCGCCACCAGCTACGCCTCGCCGCGCCGCCTGGCCGTCTCCATCACCAACGTACGCGAAGTCTCGCCCGATAAATCGATCCGCGAAAAAGTCTTGCCCGTCTCCGTGGCGCTGGACGCGAACGGCAACGGCACGCCGCCGCTGGCCAAGAAACTGGCCGCGCTGGGCTTCCCCGACCTGACGGTGGCCGAGCTGGAACGCGCCGTCGACGGCAAGGCTGAAAGCTTCTTCTATACCTACACGGCGCCGGGCAGCAAACTGGAAACGGGCGCGCAAGCCGCCTTGACAGAGTCCTGCGCCAAGCTGCCGATTCCAAAACTGATGAGCTACCAGCGCCCGGACGGCAGCACCGTGCAATTCGTGCGCCCGGCCCACAGCCTGATCGCCCTGCACGGCATCAACATCCTGCCATTGACCCTGCTGGGCTTGAGCGCCGGCCGCACCACCCTGGGCCACCGCTTCCTCACCGACGGCGAACCGGTCACCATCGCGCACGCGGAAAACTATGCGCCGTCGCTGATTCTCAACGCCAGCGTCATCGCCAGCAACGAGGAACGCAAGGAACGCATCCGCGCCCAGCTGCTGGACAAGGCCGGCGCCGACCAGGTACTGATGCCAGAGGCGCTGCTCGATGAAGTCACGGCCCTGGTCGAATGGCCGGTCGTGTATGAATGCCACTTCGAGGAAGAATTCCTGGCCGTGCCGCAGGAATGCCTGATCCTCACGATGCAGACGAACCAGAAATACTTCGCCCTGACCGACAGCGAAGGCAAGCTGCGCTCGCGCTTTTTGATCGTCTCGAACATCGAGACGGACACGCCCGAGCACATCATCGGCGGCAACGAGCGCGTCGTGCGCCCGCGCCTGTCCGACGCCAAGTTCTTCTTCGAGCAGGACAAGAAGAAGACCCTGGCATCGCGCCTGCCGCTGCTGGCCAATGTCGTGTATCACAACAAGCTGGGCACGCAAGCAGCCCGCACAGAGCGCGTCAAGTCGCTGGCCGGCGCCATCGCCGCCAAGCTGCAATATGACGTGGCCCTGGCCGAACGTGGCGCCCTGCTGGCCAAGGCCGATCTGCTGACCGACATGGTGGGCGAATTCCCCGAACTGCAAGGCATCATGGGCACGTATTACGCGCGCCATGACGGCGAGCCGGAAGAAGTGGCGCTGGCCGCCTCCGAGCACTACCAGCCGCGCTTTGCCGGCGACAGCCTGCCGGCGACCGCCACCGGCACCGCCGTGGCTCTGGCCGACAAGCTCGAAACCCTGGTCGGCATCTGGGCCATCGGCCTGGCGCCCACGGGCGACAAGGACCCGTTCGCGCTGCGTCGCCACGCCCTGGGCGTACTGCGCATGCTGCTGGAAAAACGCCTGCCATTGTCGATCCAGGGCTTGCTGTTTGACGCCGCCGCGCAGTTCGCAGCGGTGCCCGGCTTCAAGGACCCGGTCACGGATGTCACCACCTTCATGCTGGACCGCCTGCGCGGCATCCTGCGCGAGCGCGGTTTCTCGCCGAACGAGATCGAAGCCGTCGTGGCGCAGAATCCCGACCGCCTGGACGACATCGTGCAGCGCCTGGAAGCCGTGCAGGCGTTTGCCGCCTTGCCGGAAAGCGCTTCGCTGGCGGCCGCCAACAAGCGCATCACGAACATCCTGAAAAAGAACGAGGAAGCCGTGAGCCAGGTCGCTGCCGGCGGCGTGAACGTGGCGCTGCTGCAGGACGAGGCGGAGAAAAAACTCGCCGCCGCCGTCTCGCGCGTGCAGCCGGAAGTCGACGCGGCCTTCGCCAAGGGCGATTTCACCAGCACCCTGCAAACCCTGGCGCAGCTGCGCGATGACGTCGATGGCTTCTTCAACGACGTGATGGTGATGGCCGAGGATGTCGCCCTGCGCAACAACCGCCTGGCACTGCTGTCGTCCCTGCACGGCATGATGAACCGCGTGGCCGACATTTCCAAGCTGGCGGCATAATGGGGACTCCGGCGCTGAAACTGATTATTCTCGACCGCGACGGCGTCATTAATCATGACTCGCCGGACTTCATCAAGTCGCCGGCCGAATGGCTGCCGATCCCCGGCTCGCTCGAAGCGATCGCCCGCCTGAACCAGGCCGGCTATCGCGTGGTCGTCGCCTCGAACCAGTCGGGCATCGCGCGCGAATACTTCGACATGACGGTGCTCAACGCGATCCACCAGAAGATGCACACGCTGGCGCAGCAGGTGGGCGCCGATATCGACGCCATCTTCTTTTGCCCGCACGCGGGCGCGGACAATTGCGACTGCCGCAAGCCGAAACCGGGCATGTTCCATGAAATCTCGCAGCGCTACAACACCAGCCTGAAAGGCGTGCCCACGGTCGGCGATTCGCTGCGCGACCTGCAGGCCGGTTTCATCAGCGGCTGCGCGCCCTACCTGGTCCTGACGGGCAAGGGCGAGAAAACCAACGAAACGGGTGGCCTGCCGCCTGGCACCCAAGTCTTCCCCGACCTGGCCGCCGTCGTCGGCCACCTGCTCAAGGCGCCAGCCGCACCGGCGCCCACAGTGGCATTCAGTATCTAATCTTCGGAGAACCGCATTGCGTAATATTTCCCTGTTCCTGCGATCCCTGCTGTTCATGATCATCATGATCGTAGCCACCATCGTCTGGGCCTGCGTGTGCTTTTTTGCCGCGCCATTGAGCTACAACAAGCGCTATTGGGTCACCTCGCGCTGGAACGTGTTTATCCTGTGGTGTGCCAAGGTCATTTGCGGCATCCGCTATGAAGTCAAGGGCGCCGAGAACTTCCCCGATGCGCCGGCCATCGTGCTGTCGAAGCACCAGTCGGCCTGGGAAACCATCTTCTTGCTTCCCAGCCTGCCACGCCCGCTCGTGTACGTGTTCAAGAAGGAGATTTTGTACATCCCGTTCTTCGGCTGGGCCATGGCGCTGCTGCGCATGATCCCCATCGACCGCAAACAGGGCAAACATGCGTTCAAGAGCGTGGTCGCGCATGGCAAGCGCCGCCTGGCCGACGGCCAATGGATTATCATGTTCCCTGAAGGCACCCGCATTCCCGTGGGCCAGGCGGGCAAGTACAAGAGCGGCGGCACGCGTCTGGCCATCGCGACGGGCGCCGTGGTGGTGCCGATTGCGCATAATTCAGGCGAGTGCTGGCCCAAGCAGTCATTCCTCAAACGCCCGGGACTGATCACCGTCTCGATAGGCAAACCGATTTCGCCGGAAGGGCAAACCCCGGACAGCATGATGCAACAGGTGGAAAATTGGATAGAATCAGAAATGCGCGTCATTTCGCCTCACGCCTACAACGCTGGCTAGACGGCATCAGCGCGGTCATCCAGGAGCCGACCCTGCGCCAGCAGATGAAGACCATCAAGGTCGGCGACCAGCAACTGGATTTGTTCGCGCATGACGTCTCGACCAGCACGCCCCTGGCGGTGCGCCCCACGGCACCGCCAGCGCCGCCCGTGGCGCCACCGGTAGTGGCGCCCGCGCCCCCCATCGTTCGCCC
>NZ_JBWKYD010000041.1:0-5477 GCF_059423585.1 Janthinobacterium sp. GW460-12-1-14-LB5
GCGTTGCGCCATCTGCCGTATTGAATCGCTTAGCGCGTCGTGCCGCGCCGCACCAGGGTGACGGGGACTTCCTTCAGGCGGCCCGGCATGGCGAATTTTTCCATGCGCTCAACCAGGCTCTTGACGGCGCGGCGCGCCAGTTCACCCGCATCCTGGCGGATGGTGGTCAACTGGTAGGCATCCAGCGCCGCCATGGGAATGTCGTCGAAGCCGATCACCTGCAGTTGCGCGGGCACGTCGATGCCGTACTTGCTGCGCGCCGCATCGATGAAGCCGCAGGCGATCAGGTCGGTGGCGCAAAAGACGCCGTCGGGCAGCTTGCTTGATGCGAGCAGGGCGTCGGCCGCTTCCTGGCCCGCCTGGTAGCCGATGGCCTCGGCCAGGTATTCGCCGGCCGTGCAGCGCTTCTTCGCCACGGCCGGCGCCAGGTGGTCGAGGAAGGCCTTGCCGCGCGCGATACCGCTGAAACTGCTGGCGCGCGTGTTGACGAAGGCCAGCCGTTTGGCGCCGCTGTCGAGCAGGGTGCTGGCCGCCAGTTCGCCGCCATGGCGGTTGTCGCTGTTGACCACGTCCACGCCTTTCAGGTCGCGCGCGCGGTTGATCATGGCCACCGGCACTTGCCGCTGCAGGTATTCCGTGGCGACGGCGGACGGCGGCGAGCCGGACGTCATAATGACGCCGGAAATCTTGTAGCTGAGGAGGATGCGCAGCAGTTCACTGAGGCGCTCGGGATCTTCCGCATTCATCAGCAGCGGCACCAGCGCATGTTCGCTCAGGCTGCGCGTGACTTCGCCCAACAGGGCCACGCGGAACGGGTCCGTGAAGCCCGTGATGACGACGCCCACCAGATTGCTCTGGCCCTGGTTCATGCTGCGCGCCAGGATGTTGACCTGGTAGCCCAGCGACTGCGCCGCTTCCATCACGCGGGCCCGCGTTTCGGGCGCCACGCTGGCGCCGGGCGTGAACGTGCGCGAGACGGCGGAGCGCGAGACGCCGGCCCGTTTGGCGACGTCCACCGAAGTGACCCAGGACTTGTCTTTTTGTTCCATTGACGGTGTAGATGATTGAGAGGCCGATGCACGATGCGGTGCGGCGCAATGCCGCGCCATCATCTTAGCCGAAAATCCCGGCCGCGGCGCGAACTGAATGCCGGTTGCACTATCAGTCACGCGGCGCGGCCAGCGTGCCGGCCTTCAGCTTTTCAATCGTTTTACCACTTCGGCGTGTATTTCAAGGTGAACTGCACGTTGCGCGGGTCGCCATAGTAGTTATTCGACCCGGTGGTATTGTAGGCCGGGATGATGTAGCTCTTGTCGAAGACGTTGTTGACATTGAGCGACAGGGCCACTTGGGGCCTGGCTTGCCAGGCCATGCGTGCATTCCAGATCGAGACGCCTGCAATCTTGAAGGTGCGATTGGTATCGAGCGTATGGCTTTGCGTGTTGACGCCGGCGCCCACGCTGAACTTGTCCCATGCGCCCGGCAGGGTGTAGCTGGACCACATACGCAGCATGTGTTTCGGCGTCCACGTGGAAAAGACCTTGCCCTGGCTGTCCGGGTCGTCCAGGTAGGTCGTCGTCGTATAGGCGTAGCCGGCCGACAGCTGCAAGCCGCGCGCCACTTCGCCCGACATTTCCGCTTCCAGGCCCTGGCTGCGCACCTTGCCCGAGGCGCGCGAGCAGTACCCGTCGGCGCACACCATGCCCGCAGCATAGTCGGTGACGGCACGGTTCTTGTGGTCATAGCGGAACACGGCCAGCGAGGTGTTGAGCTTGCCATCCATCAGCTCACCCTTGATGCCCGCCTCGTAGTTGCTGCCCGTGATGGGTTTGAGGACCTTGTCTTGCGCATCGCGGATGCTTTGTGGCGTGAAGATGTCGGCATAGCTGGCGTAGGCCGACCATTGCGGATCGAGCGCGTAGATCAGGCCTACCGATGGCGTGAACTTGGCGGTGGCGTTGAGCTGTTCTTCAGGACCTTTGGGCGTCGCATACACGAAGTCGTACCAGCTGAAGCGTCCACCCAGCACGGCTTTCAGCTTGCTGGTCAGTTGGCCGTTCCAGCTGCCATACAGGCCTTTCTGGCGTATTTCATAGGTGCTGACGGGACGCACGCCCTTCGGGCGCGCGGCGATGCTGTCGAGGTCTTGCCATGGGCGGTTGTGCCTGATGTTGAAGACGTCCGCACCAGATTCCCAAACGCGGGCGTAGACGTCGTCCGACGCCATCGTGACGTAGCTGGCGCCCACGAGGACTTCCTGCGCGATGCCCAGGCCGTCGAATTTGCCGCGCACGTAGGTATCGATGCCGCGCTTGCGGTTGTCGAAATCCATGCCAAAGTCGGCATAGCTCGCACCGCTGCCGTCGGGATTAATGGGCAAGGCCACGCGCTGGTGCACGGAGCCAGTGTTTTCCTTCATGTTCACGGCCGATGCCTTCAGGCTCCACTGGCTGTTGAAATGGTGTTCCAGATCGAGATACACGTTGGTTTGTTTGGCCTCGCTGCGGTTCCAGTCGGCGCCCGTGAAGGTGGAGCGGGGCAGGTTCAGCGCGCTGCCGTCCGCGTAGCGGGGCAGGCCGATAAAGGTGGGACGGCCGTGGTCGTTGACGTTGCTGATCGCCAGGCCCAGGGTGGTGGCCGGTCCCAGGTCGTAGTCGAGTGCCGCGTACAGGGTGCGGTTCTGGCCCCACACCCGGTCGACGAAGGAATGGGTATCGTCTTCATCGACGATGGCGCGTCCGCGCAGGCTGCCGTCCGCATTCAGGGGCATGCTGACGTCGAGCTGGGCGCCGTAATGGTCCCACGAGCCGGCGCGCGCCGTCATGCTGACACTGCGCGCGGCGGTCGGGCGCTTGCGCACCAGGCTGACGGAGCCGCCGGGGCTGCCCGTGCCGACCAGCATGCCCGAGGCGCCGCGCAGCACTTCCAGGCGGTCGTAGATGACCATGTTTTCCTGGCCCCAGTTACCCAGTGCATAGGTGTTGCGGTCGATGGGCACGCCATCGTACTGCCATTGATCGATCTGGAAGCCGCGGGCCGTGATCACCACGCCCGGTCCCACGCCATGCACGCCCACCACGCCGGTGACGTTGTTGACGGCTTCGCGCAGATCCGTGATGCCCTGGTCGTCCAGGCGCTGGCGCGTCAGCACGCTCACGGATTGGGGGATGTCCTTCATCGATTGCTCGCCCTTGCCGATGGTGAGCTTGCGCGCCGTGTAGGAGCCGCTGCCTTCCGTGGTGGCGCCTTGCTCGGCCTGGCCAACGATGGTAATCGAGGGCATGGTGCGTTCGGCCGCTGAAGCAGCGCCGATCGCCGCCGTGGGCGTGGACGCCGGCGCGGCCACCAGCACATAGCCGGTGGACGTCTTGCCGATGGCGTAGCCGCTGCCGCGCAGCAGCACGGCGAAACCGTCATCGATGGCGTAGCTGCCTTGCAGGCCGGCGCTGGTCAAGCCCTGCACCTTGGCAGCGTCGATGACGATGGATACGCCCGCCTGCTGCGCATAGCGGTTCAGGGCGCCGGCCAGCGGGCCGGCGGGGATGGCATAGCTGGCGACAGCCGGCACGGCCTGGGCTGTAGCCTGGGCGTGCAGGCCGGCGCCAGCGAGCAGCATGGCCGCCAGGGCCAGCGGGCGCAGACGCGTGCGCAGGGTGTTCGGGGAGGAAACGGCAACGACTTGAGCGTACATGGTGACAGCCTTTTGTGAATGATCTCAGCTGCCTTGACGCACGAGATGCGCCAACACGAACCTGCGTGGTAAATTATTTTTTTGCGGTGCCAGTGCTTGGCGCGTCGACCATCACCAGGTAGCGCGTCAGCATGCGGATGCGCAGTTGCGGGAAATTGTCGATCAACAGCTGCAGCGCCTTGTCCGTGTCGTCCAGCGGCAGCACGGCCGCCACGCGGATACCGGCGATCTGCGCGTGGTCGTAATGCAGCTGGCCGGGGCGGTGGCGCGCCAGCTCGTCAAGCACCTCGGCCAGCGGCTGGTCATCGACCACCAGCTGGTGTGCGCGCCAGGCGTCCTGCACGCCGGCCGCATCGATGGCCGTGATGGGGCCCACGCCATCGTCCGTGATGCGCGTGCGCTGGCCCGCCTGCACCACGATGGCCGGATGCCGCGGCACCTGCGCCGACACTTTGGACTCCAGCATGCTCAGGGTGGTGGCGGCGCCATCCCTGCGCACGCTGAAACGCGTGCCCAGCGCGCGGATCGCCGCCTGGCCGCTGTCGACGATGAAGGGGCGCTGCGCATCCTTGGCCACGTCGACGAGGATGTCGCCGCGCACCAGTTCCACATGCCGTTCGCCCGCATTGAAATGCACGTTGACGGCGCTGTCGCTGCCCAGGGTCAGGCGGCTACCATCGGCCAGGGTGTGCGTGTGCCATTGTCCCGTTGGGCTGCGCAGGTCGGCCAGCAGGTAGGCGGGGCGCTCGCTGATGACCAGCGCACCGGTCAGCGCGAGCACGGCAACGGCGCTGGCGGCGGCCAACTGGCGCAGACGCTGTCGGGGACGATCGGGGGCGATGGCGGCCAGGGCGGCGCGCGCGGGCCGATGGTCGCCACCGGCCGGCTCGCGCACGGCGTGCAATTGACGCAGCAGGTTTTCCATGCCCGCCGCTGCGTTGGCGTGCCGCGGGTCGGCCGCCTTCCATGCGGCGAAGCCGGAGCGTGCCTGTTCGCGCTCGGCCGGGTCGTCGGCGCTCAGGCGCACGATCCAGCGGGCGGCCTGTTCGGCGGCGATATCCGTGCGGGGGCGATTCATGCCGCCATGCCCGGGCAGGCGTGGCGGCAGGCCAGCAAGGCTTGCACCAGGTATTTTTGCACCATGCGCGTGGAGACGTTCAGCTGCGCGGCGACGGCGGCCTGCGGTTGTTCTTCCAGGTAGTGCAGCAAAAAGGCATCGCGCGCTTTGGCGGACAAGCCGGCCAGCGCCGTGGCGATCTGCCCGAGCGCCTGCACGGCCATCAGGATCTCGTCCGGCGAGGGCGCGCCGGGCAGGCTGTCGGCCAGCAGGGCCAGTTCCGCCAGGTAGCTGCGCTCGAGTACCTGCCGGCGCGCGCGGTCGAGCAGCAAGCGCTTTGCCGTGGTGGACAGGTAGGCGCGCGGCTCGCGCATGCCGAACAGCGCGTCGCGCGAGGCGATGATGCGCACAAAGGTGTCTTGCGCCACATCGGCCGCGCCATGCGGGCAGCTGAGTTTTTTGCGCAGCCAGCCGACCAGCCAGCCGTGATGCTCGCTGTAGAGCGACTGCACTTGCTGTTGCAGGCTGGGCTGGATGGTGGACATGGATGATGAATATTATAAATGAGAATTATTCTCATTGTAAGCGCGAGCGGCGTCTCGCCACAATCCCCGATTGCATGCGGCTGGGGCAGGTGTTGCGCGCAGGCCGCATGTGCGGCGGTGCCGGAAATGAAAAAACCCGCCGCTGCACGGGGCAGAGGCGGGTTTATCAGTGCTGCAAATTCTT
>NZ_JBWKYD010000041.1:5575-39869 GCF_059423585.1 Janthinobacterium sp. GW460-12-1-14-LB5
TTGGTGGTGATAGGTGGACTTGAACCACCGACCCCAGCATTATGAATGCTGTGCTCTAACCAACTGAGCTATATCACCAAACAGACCGGTCAGACCGGATGCTGGTTGTGATCAGGGGAAACCTGATCGATGTTCTTTGGTGGTGATAGGTGGACTTGAACCACCGACCCCAGCATTATGAATGCTGTGCTCTAACCAACTGAGCTATATCACCCAACAGCCGAGCATTATCCAGTCTTCCCATTTCCTTGTCAATGCCGGCGCAAAAAAATGTGTGGATTTTTCGTGGTGGATTGTTGTCGTGACTATTTCAGCAACGCTTGGATCTGCGTCAGCATGGCCGCGGCCGGCTCACGTCCCAGGCAATCGATGACGATGCGCTCCGGCATTGAGCGTAGCCAGGTGAGCTGCCGTTTGGCCAGCTGGCGCGTGGCGATGATGCCCGTCTCGCGCAGGGCGGCGCGGTCGATGCGGCCATCGAGGTATTCCCAGGCTTGGCGGTAGCCGACGCAGCGCATCGATGGCAGACCCGGGTGCAGGTCGCCGCGCCGGCGCAGCTGCTCCACTTCATCAAGCAGGGCGTCGTTTTTCAGCATGAGGTCGAAGCGCGTGGCGATGCGCGCATGCAGCACGGCGCGGTCGGACGGCTCCAGCGCGAACGATTGCAATTGAAATGGCAGCACGGTCTTTTCGCGCCGGTCCAGCAGGGCCGACATGGGCTGGCCGGACAAGGCGATGATTTCCAGCGCGCGGCCGATGCGCTGCGCGTCCTGCGGCGCCAGGCGCGCCGCCGTGACCGGGTCTTGCTCGGCCAGGCGCGCATGCATGGCGGGCCAGCCGATGGCGGCCGCATCCTCTTCCAGTTGGGCGCGCAGGGCAGGATCGGCGCCGGGCAAGTCGTCGAGGCCATCGGCCAGACCCTTGAAGTACAGCATGGTGCCGCCGACGAGCAGCGGCAGCTTGCCGCGCGCCGAGATCTCCGCCACCAGGCGCAGGGTATCGTTGCGGAACTGCGCCACGGAATAGGCGTCGAGCGGGTCGATGATATCGATCAAATGATGCGGAACCTGGGCCAGCTCCTCTTGCGAGGGCTTGGCCGTGCCGATATCCATGCCCCGGTAAACGAGGGCGGAATCGACGGAAATGATCTCGGACGGGATGGCTTGCGCGATGGCCAGCGCACTGGCCGTCTTGCCGCTGGCAGTGGGGCCCATGATGGCGACGGCCAGGGGGAGGTGTGGGGTGTTTTGCATGTTGGTTTTGTATGATGTGGTGCAAAAGAGACTGGCAAAACGTTCAGGGCAAGGCGCATTGCCGAAGACAGTACGGCTAGTACGGCGAGGCAGTGCAACGCCGCCATGGACGTTTTTCAGGCTCTTTTACTGGCCGCGCAGGAACAGCTTGTCCAGCGCATTGATCTCGACCTGCACCCACGTGGGCCGGCCATGGTTGCACTGGTCGGCGCGTTCCGTGCTCTCCATCTGGCGCAGCAGGGCGTTCATTTCCTGCGCTGATAAAATCCGGTTGGCACGCACGGCCGTGTGGCAGGCGAGGGTGCCCAGCAATTCGTTCTGGCGCTCGATCAGCACGCGCGAGCCGCCGTATTCGCGCACGTCGCGCAGCACGTCGCGTGCCAGCGTTTGCGCGTCGGCGTTCTTCAGCAGGGTCGGCACGGAGCGCACGGCCAGCGTGGTGGGTGACAGGGCGGCGATGTCGAAGCCCAGCGCTTTCAAGGTGTCCTGGTTTTCATTCGCCGTCGACACTTCGATGGCGTCCGCATAAAACGTCACGGGAATCAGCAAGGATTGCACCTGCATGTCCTGGCCCGACACCTGCGCCTGCAGCGCGTTTTTCAGCTGTTCGTACAGGATGCGCTCGTGCGCCGCGTGCATGTCGACCAGCACCAGGCCCTTGGTATTCTGCGCCAGGATGTAGATGCCGTGCAGCTGGGCCAGGGCAAAGCCCAGCGGATATTCTTCGCGCGCCATCGCTTCGGGCGAGGCGATGTACGGCTCCACCTGCGTGATCGGCGAGGATGCGCTGCCGCCGCCGAACAGGGCGCCGTAGGCCGCCGTGTCTTGCCCCACGCCTGGCGCGTCGGCAAAGAAGGGGCGGGCCGCGCCGGGCGAGGCCGGTGCAAAGGTATTCGTGAATTGCGCGCCGAACGAGGTTTGCGTCTGCTCGCGGCGCCAGATGCCGGGGCCGCCGGGAGCCGCACCCACGTCGCCGCCGCCCAGGGTGGAGGCGGCCGGCAGCGGTGCCGGTACGCTGCCGAAGGCCGTGGCCGACGTTTGCGCCAGCGCGCGCTGCACCGCGTGGAAGACGAACTGGTGCACGGAACGGCTGTCGCGGAAGCGCACTTCGATCTTCGACGGGTGCACGTTGACGTCGACCAGGGCCGGATCGAGGTCGAGCGCCAGCACGTACGATGGAAAACGGTCGCCATGCAGCACGTCTTGATACGCCATGCGCACGGCGTGCACCAGCAGCTTGTCGCGCACGAAGCGCCCGTTGACATAAAAGAACTGGCCGTCGGCACGCGCCTTCGATGCCGTCGGCAAGCCGGCAAAGCCGTGAATGCGCAGGCTGCCGGCCGACTCGTCCAGCGCCAGGCGCGCCTCGGCGAAGTCGTTGCCCAGGATGTGGGCGCTGCGCTTGGCCAGTTCGCTGATATTCCACTGGTCGATGGTGCGGCCATTGTGCGACAGCGAGAACGACACGTCGGGCCGCGCCAGCGCGATGCGGCGCACGACTTCGGCGCAGTGGCCATACTCCGTCTGTTCGGATTTGAGGAATTTGCGCCGCGCGGGCGTGTTGAAATACAGGTCCTGCACGTCGACCGTGGTGCCGTGCGCGCCCGACGACGGCGACACGCTGCCGTTGTGCGAGCCGACGATTTCCCAGGCGTGCGCCGCGTCCGCCGTGCGCGAGGTCACGGTGACGGCGGCGACCGAGGCGATCGAGGCCAGCGCCTCGCCCCGGAATCCCAGGGTGCCCACGTTTTCCAGGTCGTGCAGCGATGCGATCTTCGAGGTGGCGTGGCGCGCCAAGGCCAGCGGTAATTGATCTTTATCAATGCCGCGCCCGTTGTCGGTAATCGCAATGCGTTTCACGCCCCCTTCTTCCAGCCGCACCGTGATCTGCGTGGCGCCCGAGTCGAGCGCGTTTTCCAGCAATTCCTTGACCACGGCCGATGGCCGCTCGACTACCTCGCCGGCGGCGATTTGCGAAATCAACTGGTCAGGCAGGGCCTGGATCGGGCGGTGGGGCGTGATGGGAGCGTTCATCCCCTGATTATAGCGGGTTCGCAAGGGGGGGCACTGCTGTGCTGATGCATTAAACCCAAAACGAAGACTGGGGTCGTACCCTCAAGGTACGACCCCGGAATTTGCCCTTCGGGGCGTTTACTTCCCCGCCTCCCGCACCGGTATCGGTGCATTGCACAGGTCGACGTGGCCGGCCGTGACCTTGCTCCACGGGCCGCCGCGGTGGCGCTGGGCTTCCAGTACGGCCTGGTAGGCGGCGCTGTCGGTGCGCATCACTTCCAGGTTGCTGCGCTGTGCCAAAGGCACGCTGGCGGCCAGGCGGATGGACTTGATCGGCACGTTTTTCTCGGGGCTGTCATAAAAGCCCATGGGGCCGGCGCCGCGCGGCAGTGTCGACAACAGCGGCATGCCGGAGACGACTCGGCCGACGACCGTGATGTCGCGGTCCAGGTGGCGCGGCGACTGGCCGATGACGGCGTATAGCTCCGTGCCGCCGCCGCTGTCGCTGGCGCTGTCGCGGCCCACGCCCACGGTGGCATAGCAATGCGTGAGCCAGGCCGTGCCGGTTTTCGGATCGCGCGCGGACGGGAAACCGTTCGAATGGCCGACCTGCGGCGCATAGCCATCGACGTCCGGCAGGCGCGTGAAGCTCTTGATGTTTGTCAAAGGTACTGTGAATTCGCCGGGCAGGGTGCGCCGGGCGTGCTGGATCGGTTTGGGATTTTTCTCGTTCGGATCGCCCCACTGCGCCACCCAGTTGTCCTGCGCGCGCGTGATGGCCAGGCCGTCGTAATACTGTTCGCCCACCAGGGCCTTGATATTGGCCACATGTTTCGGCGCGAAGTCCGGCGCCAGTTCGATCACCACGCGGCCGGCGGGAATGTCCATGTACAAGGTGTTGTCCGGGTCCAGCGCACGCCAGTCGGATGGCTTAGAGGCCTTGATCACGTCGGCCAAGGTCGCCTTGGCGGGCAGCTCGGCGGGTGCCTTGATCTGGACGGGCGCCGCATGGGCGGACAGTTGGGCGAGGCCCAGTACGGTGGCCATGGTCAGGCCGCTCAATGGGTGTCGATACATGTTTTCTCCTGGTGGGCGCGGGTTGCGCCGTGCAGAAAGTGTATACCGGAATGGCAATATTTCGCTGTAAAAACATTGCAGATGGTAATCCCGGCAGTTGCCTGCCGAGACGGCGTTTCCTTAACCTTTACTTAAATTGCCACACGCGCAAGGGCGACGCATAATTAATCCTGAAATATCGGGCCGGGGACTGCCGTTGCGCTGGCCGGGTGGTGTATGATTCCGCCGCTACCTTTAGGGAAAAATATATGGATTTTGTGCAATTCCTCGACATGATCGTGCATGTCGACAAGACGCTGGGCCTCTTGATCGAGCAGTACGGTACCCTTGTGTATGCAGTGCTGTTTGCCATTATTTTTTGCGAGACAGGCCTCGTGGTACTGTTTTTCTTCCCTGGGGATACCTTGTTGTTTATCGCCGGCGCGTTTTGCGCGACGGGGCAAATGCACCTGGGCTTGCTGATCGCCTTGCTGGTGACGGCCGCCGTCACGGGCAACACGCTCAATTACTGGATAGGCGAGGCCATTGGGCAAAGGGTGTTTACCCACGATTACCGCTGGATCAACAAGGATGCCATGCGCCGCACGCATGAATTCTTTGAAAAGCACGGCGGCAAGACCATCATCCTGGCCCGTTTTGTGCCGGTGGTGCGCACTTTCGCCCCCTTCGTGGCCGGCATTTCCGACATGACGCATGCGCGCTTCCAGATGTACAACGTGACGGGCGCCCTGTTGTGGGTGGTCGGTCTGGTGACGGCGGGCTACTTCTTCGGCAATATCCCATGGATCCGCGACCACCTGACCTTGATCGTGCTGATCGGTGTCGGTGCCGCCGTCGTGCCGGTAGTACTGGGCGGCATGTGGAAACTCTACAAGCGCATGGTCGGCAAGTCGGCGTAAGGCCGCATGAATCCAGGGCAAGCGCGCTGCGGCTCAGTCCGCAGCCGGCCCCGGATCCCGTTTTTCTCCAGCTTGTTTCTGTTTTACTCCCGCGCTGATTCAAGTTTTGTTGCTTTCCAGCCGTAAACCAGAGGGTATTCTCACTTTCTGGATTTCCATGCGACATTTGAGCGCCCTGTTAGCTTGCAGCCTTGCCGCGATGGCGGCCATGGCAAGCGCCAAAGATGCCCCCGCCTCGGCGAGCGCCGCCGCATCCGCGCCCATGTCGGCGTCGGCGCGCGCGGCCGCCATGAAAACCCTGACGGAATCGGTCAAGGGCAAGGAGGCCAAGGCGCCTGTCGTCGTCGCGCCCACGGCGCGCGAGAAGGAAGAAGCGGCCGAAGTCGACCTGTCCGAACGCATCGCGGCGCGCCTGGCGGAAATGCGCGCCACGCAGGCGGCCCGCGCCGCTGCCCGCGCCAAGCGCGCCGCCGTGGTGAAGGCTACGCCGCCGCCACCACCGCCCGTGCCGCGTGGCACGCACTGGTCGTACGAGGGGGAAAGTGGCCCCGCCAACTGGAGCAAGATCAATGTCGACTGGGCCAAATGCGGCAATGGCAGCCGCCAGTCGCCGATCGACATCCGCGACGGCATGAAGGTGGAGCTTGAGCAGATCAGCTTTGACTACCACCCCTCGTCGTTCAGCGTGGTCGACAATGGCCACACGGTGCAGGTGGGCGTGAGCGGCGGCAATTACATCACGGTGCAGAACCGCATGTTCGAGCTGCAGCAATTCCATTTTCACCGCCCGTCCGAAGAGCGCATCAATGGCAAGGCGTTCGAGATGGTGGTGCACCTGGTGCACCGCGACGCGGAAGGCCGGCTGGCCGTGCTGGCCCTGCTGCTGGAGCGGGGCGCGCCGCAAGCGACCATCCAGACCGTGTGGAACAACCTGCCGCTGGAAAAATTCGAGACCATGCAGCCGACCATTTTGCTCGATCCGGCCGAGATGCTGCCGGCGCGGCGCGACTACTACACGTATATGGGATCGCTGACTTCGCCGCCGTGCAGCGAGGGCGTGCTGTGGCTGGTGATGAAGCAGCCGGTGCAGGCATCGCCGGCGCAGATGGCGCTGTTCAGCCGTTTGTATCCCTTGAATGCGCGCCCGGTGCAACCCGGTAATGGACGCATCATCAAGGAATCGAATTAAACGAATTCAAGGCGCTGGCGGCCGCTCCATGCGGCGCCGGCGGCCAGCGTATCGGGCTGGATCAGGGCAGGTTCGATGCAGATGAAATGCTGGTATTCGTCGTCGGCCAGGTCGGGCAGGGCGGCAGCGTCTTGCGCGCCCGGGTTCCATACGACGGCGTCCGTAAAGCCCTGCTGCTCCAGGCGCAGGGTGGCGGTGCCCGCCTGCAGGGTCAGGGCGCCCGGCAGCTGGTAGTAGATGCGGTCCAGCTTGTCCGAAAATTGCAGCTCCTCTTCCGCCTGCAAGGCATCTTGCGGCGTCTCGTCGGAATAGCGCACGCGCTGCAGGCCTTTGACGCGCGCCTCGCTCAACTGATCGATCGCAAAATAGCTGTGCAGGGCGGCCGAGAACGGAAATGCCTGTTCGCCCGTGTTGTGCACGGACAGGTGCAGCTCCAGCGACTGCGCCTTGACGGCCACGCGCAGGCGCAACGTGAACGCGTAGGGCCAGCTTGCGGCGATCGCTTCCGGCAAGTCAGCCGCGGTCAGGGCAAATTGCGCCCATGCGGCGCCATCGTTGTTGCCGCTCGATTCCAGCTGCCACGTCGACACGCGCGCAAAGCCGTGGCGCATGCCCGTGCCGCGCGCGCCGAACTGGGGGAAGATCACGGGTACGCCGCCCCGGATGGCGCGGCTGCCGTCGAGGGCGGAATCGCGGCTGCAGAACAGGCGCTCCTGGCCATCGCTGGTTTGCCACGAGACCAGGTGGCCGCCGTACAGTGTGACGGTCGCCTGCGCGCCGTCGGCGGCATGGATGGTCACGGCCGGCAGCTGGCCAAAGGTGCTGTTGCTCATGCTAGGCTTTCATGTCAGGTCAAACGGCTTTTCGCCAGCGGCGGATTCTTCGCAAAGTAATTCTTGATGCCCGTGACGATGGCGTCGGCCATCTGGTCCTGGTAGCCGTTGTCGGTCAGCTTGGCTTCTTCTTCCGGATTCGAGATGAAGGCCGTTTCGATCAGGATGGAAGGGATGTCGGGCGCTTTCAGCACGGCGAAGCCGGCCTGCTCGACGGAACCCTTGTGCAGGCGGTTGATGCCGCCGATTTCGCGCAGCACGGCCTTGCCCAGCTTCATGCTGTCATTGATCTGCGCCGTCGTCGACAGGTCGAGCAGCACGCTGGCCAGCTGCTTGTCGTGGTTCTTCACGTTCACGCCGCCGATCAGGTCGGCCTGGTTTTCCTTGTTGGCCAGCCAGCGCGCGGCCGTCGAGGTGGCGCCCTTTTCGGACAGCACGAAGACGGACGAGCCGCGCGCCGTCGGCTGGATGAAGGCGTCGGCGTGGATCGAGACGAACAGGTCGGCCTGCACTTTGCGCGCCTTTTCCACGCGCATGCCCAGCGGGACGAAGAAATCGGCGTCGCGCGTGAGCATGACGCGCATGTTCGGTTGCAGTTCCAGCTTGGTCTTGAGGCGCTTGGCGATGGCCAGCACCACGTCTTTTTCGCGGCTGCCCCGGCTGCCCATGGCGCCCGGGTCTTCGCCGCCGTGGCCGGGATCGAGCGCGATGGTAATCATGCGCACCACTTTCTGGCCCGGCAGGGGCCGCGCTTCCGGGCGCTGTTCCGGGCGGATATCGGGCACGGGCGGCATGATGGGCGCTACCGGCGGCGCCACGGCGGCCACGGGCGGCTTGCCGCTGTCGGGCAGGGGCAGCGCGGGCGGCGGCGTATGCGTGCCGGCCATGGGCGGCTTGGCCGGGTCGCTCGACCAGTCGCCTTTTTCGATCATTTGCGCGATCAGGTCCGGCTCGCGCACGGGATACAGGTCGAAGATCAAACGGTGATTGTAGGAGCCGGCCGGCGGCAGGGTAAACAGCTGCGGCGTGACTTCCTCTTTCAGGTCGAAGACCAGGCGCACGACGTTTGGCCGGTTCTGGCCCACGCGCACCTGCTTGATGTAAGGGTCGTTCGACTGGATCTTTGCCACCAGGCCCTTCAAGGTGGGATTGAGTTCCAGCCCTTCGATGTCGACCACCAGCCGTTCCGGGTCCTTGACGATGAAGTGGGTCGCCTTGAGGATGCTGTCGTTTTCCAGGGTGACGCGCGTGTAGTCCTCGGCCGGCCAGACGCGCACGGCGAGGATTTGCGCCGCCATCGCCGACATGGGCGCGAACACGGACAACAGCAGGGTGCCGCCGGCCTTGAGTACCGTGCGCCGGGTGATGGGCGAGGAGATCAAAGGTTCGGGGCGAATTTGAGACGGTGAAGGCATGACAGACCCAATTCAGAAGACGCTTGCAATTCTACATCACGTCCTGTACCCGCAACGCTCAAATAAACATTCAGGTCGGCCGGCGGCAGCACCGGTTCGGCTTTCTCGGGCCATTCGACGATACAGATATTGCGGCCGTCGAAGTCTTCGCGAAAGCCCGCGTCGAGAAATTCCTCGGCGCTGCCCATGCGGTACAGGTCGAAGTGGATGACGTTGACGCTCTGGCCGTCGACTTGCACCGTGTACGGTTCGGACAAGGTGTAGGTGGGGCTTTTGACGTGGCCCGCATGGCCGGCCGCGTGCAGCAGGGCGCGCGTGAGGGCCGTCTTGCCGGCGCCCAGGTCGCCGTGCAGGTAGATCGCCAGGCCCGGCGCCAGCGCGCGCGCCAGCGCGGCACCCAGCGCGGCGGTGCCGGCTTCGTCGTGGAGGTGGGCTTTGAAGTGTTCGGTCATTATCTTCCGTATCGCATAAAATGGAGGCTGCTGTCATTGTAACCGCCCGCGCGCCTGCCGTTTTCCGTAAAGTCCCCTATGTCCGCCACCACCACCGATCTCGCCGTCCTGGCGCGCACCATCAAGGAATGGGGGCGCGAGCTGGGTTTTGCCGAGGTGCGCATCGCCGACGTGGATCTGTCGCACATGGAAGCGCCCTTGCAGGCGTGGCTCGATGCAGGGTATCACGGCGAAATGGATTACATGGCCAGCCACGGCATGAAGCGCGCGCGCCCGGCCGAACTGGTGCCGGGCACGGTGCGCGCCATCAGCGCGCGCATGAATTACCTGCCGCCGGCGCTGGGGCCCGACTGGCGCGCGCACGAGGCGGCGCGCGACGCCGATCCTGCGGCGGCCGTTATCTCCGTGTATGCGCGGGGTCGCGACTATCACAAGGTGATGCGCTCGCGCCTGCAGCAGCTGGCCGAGCGCATCAAGGGCGAGATCGGCGACTTCGGCTACCGCGTCTTCAGCGACTCGGCGCCCGTGATGGAAGTCGAGCTGGCGCAAAAGGGCGGCTTGGGCTGGCGCGGCAAGCACACCTTGCTGATCAACCGCCAGGGCGGTTCCTTCTTTTTCCTCGGCGAGATCCTCATCGACGTGCCGCTGCCCGTCGATCCGCCGGAGACCCCGCGCTGCGGCCAGTGCTCGGCGTGCATCACGGTGTGCCCGACGCAAGCCATCCTGGGGCCGTACCAGCTCGACGCGCGGCGCTGCATCTCCTACCTGACGATCGAGCTGAAAGGCGCCATTCCTGTCGAAATGCGCTCCTTGATCGGCAACAAGGTGTACGGCTGCGACGATTGCCAGACCGTCTGCCCATGGAACAAGTTCGCCCAGCGCGCCGTCGTGCCCGACTTCGACGAGCGCCACAGCCTGGGCAGCGCCGGCATGGTGGAGCTGTTCGCCTGGACGGAAGAGGAATTCAACCGCCGCATGGAAGGCAGCGCGATCCGCCGCATCGGCCACGAACGCTGGCTGCGCAACCTGGCCGTCGGCATGGGCAACGCGGCCACCAAGGCCCGTGGTCAGCCCGACATCGTCGCGGCCCTGCTGTCGCGCCGCGCGCACCCGTCGGCCATCGTGCGCGAGCACGTCGAATGGGCGCTGGCCTTGCACGGCATCGCTTGACCTTCGTTTAAATTAAACCTGCTTCAGGCGCAGCGCCGACCAGGCGACGTCGATGGCGACCATCGCCACGCTGTCGAGTCCCACGGATTGCGCAAAGTCGCGGATATCGTCGCGGTGGATATCGCTGCCCGCTTTTATGCCGCCCTTGCGGTACGCCACCCAGACCGCGCCGCCGGGCGCCAGGCGCGCCCGCGCCGCCGGCAGAAACTGCTCCAGTTCCGCGCGGCTGCGTGCGAACAGCAGTATCCAGTCGGCGCGCTCTCCCTCACTAGCTCGCCGCTCGGCAGGCAACTGCGCCAGTAATTCCCCGTGTTCGCCGCCGTCATTGAGCACGGCCAGGACCTTGGCATTTTTCACATACATTTTTTCTGGGACAGTTTTTTCAGGCATGGCATCGGCATGTCGATTGGGAAAGGACGAGCATAACAAATTTCTGCTTGACTTATCGATATATCGTTATAAAATGTCGATACCTACTAACGATATATCTTTAAAGAGAAAACATGAGAAACTCACACCACGCAGAACACGGCCATTGCGGCCAGCATCACCACCACCATCACGGCGGGCATCGCCACGAAGACCGTCACGAATACTTCATGCACGGCCGCGGCCCGCGCGGCTTCGACGAGCGCGGCGACGGCATGGGCCATGGCGGCCCCGGTGGCCGGGGCGGGCGCGGCGAACGGGCCGAGCGCGTCTTCGGCCGCGGCGATCTGCCGCTGATCGTGCTGGCGCTGATCGAAATCAGCCCCCGCCACGGCTATGAAATCATCAAGGCCATCGAAGAGCGTTGCGGCGGCGCCTACGCCCCCAGCCCCGGGGCCGTGTATCCGACATTGACCTTGCTGGAAGAGCAGGACCATGTGACGTCCTCCGAAAGCGCCAGCGGCAAGAAGCTTTACACGATCACGGACCTGGGCCGTGCGTATCTCGACGAGAACCGCGCCCAGGTGGACGGCATCCTGGCCCGCCTCGACATGTTTGCCCGCGTCCAGGCGCGCAATGCCTTGCCCGAGCGCGTGCGCCAGGCCATGCACACCCTCAAGCATGCGCTGTTGCTGAACAAGACCAGCTGGAGCGAGGCGGAAGCCGAGCGTGTCTCCGCCGTGCTGGAACAGGCGGCGAACGCCATCGTCGACGGCCACTGAGCCCAATTTACAAGGACAAGCACATGACCACTGCACCACAAACAGCACCCCGCCCGCACGCCATCGAGCGCGTGCGCCACGATTTGAAACTGCGCGTGCTCACCGTCGTGCGCACCGAACAGCTGACGCCGCACATGCGCCGCATCACACTGGCAGGCGATGACCTGGACGGCTTTGTCTCGCCGGCGCACGACGACCACGTGAAACTGTTCTTCCCCGCCCCGGGCCAGGCCACGCCCGTGTTTCCCGTGCTGGGTAACGGCGCCAACCCGATCCAGTACGCGGAAGGGCCGCGCCCCATCGCCCGCAACTACACGCCGCGCCGCTATGACGCCGCGCGGCGCGAGCTGGACATCGACTTCGTGCTGCATGGCGACGGGCCTGCATCGCTGTGGGCGGCGCAAGCGGCGCCCGGCCAGACCCTGGGCGTGGGCGGGCCACGCGGCTCCATGCTGGTGCCGCTCGACTTCGACTGGTATGTGCTGTTGGGCGACCAGACGGCCTTGCCGGCCATCGCCCGCCGCCTGGAGCAGCTGCCGGCCACTGCGCGGGCCATCGCCGTGATCGAGATCGTCGAAGACGGCGAGCAGATCGCGCTCGAGTGCGCGGCTCAGTTGGATGTGCGTTGGGTGGCGCGCAATGGCCGCAAGGGACCGCTGCTGCTGGAAGCGTTGGCGCAAGTCGCCTTGCCGCAGGATGGCGACGGCTACGTGTGGGTGGCGTGCGAGCATGCGCAGGTACAGGGCTTGCGCGGGCATTTCATCGACGCCGGGGTGCCGAAGCAGCATCTGCACGTGGCCAGTTACTGGAAGCATGGGGCGGCGGAGCATCACGAGCATCACGACGAGTAATCATTATGAGTCGGTGGCCTGCCGCGTAAAAGATGATTGTCTGGTTTTTAACTTTCCAATTGCATATAATTATTTTTTATGGAAATAATATCTAGGAGGAAATGTTGAAATTACTGTCTTTGAGCGTGCTGGCTGCTGTGCTGATGGGATGCTCGACTCCGCGTCCGCCTGTTGTCATGCCAGAATTCCAGCAGGCGGAATATGACGCCTTGAGTAAAACCGGCAGCGGTGGCGTCAAAGGCCAGGCTTTCATGAAAACCAAAGGTGGGGAGTTCAAGAAAGCTGGTGGTGAAAAAGTCACTTTGCGTCCGAAGACGGAATATGCGCGCAAGCTGGCCATGCTGCCGGCATCGCTGTACAAACGCCAGGTCGTCGGCACCGTCAGTCCGAAGATCCGTGACTATGACCGCACCACCATGGCCGACAGCGATGGCAGGTTCGAATTCACGGACGTGCCCGATGGCATCTATTACGTCACCACCAACGTGAGCTGGTCCGTGTTTTATCCAGGCGCATTTACTCCCATTGAAAGCAAGCAGGGAGGCACGCTGACGACGGAAGTGATCGTCGCAGATGGCAAGGTGTCCAATGTCATGCTGACGCGTTAAGCGCCCGCGTCACGCTTACTTCAACAACCCCGCCAGCTCCACCGCCGTCTTGACCTGCATCTTGTCGAAGATATGCGCGCGGTGGACTTCCACGGTGCGCATGCTGATGCCCAGCTTGTCGGCCACCACCTTGTTCATCTTGCCCGCCAAAATCAGGTCCAGCACTTCGCGTTCGCGCGTCGACAGGGTGGCCAGGCGCGCGTGCACGGCGGCCAGTTCGCCGGCCTGGCGCGAGTTGGCCAGGCCCTGTTGCACGCGGTCCATCAGGTCGTTGTCGTTGAACGGCTTTTCAAAGAAGTCGAAGGCGCCCCGTTTCAGGCTGTCGACGGCCATCGGCACGTCGCCGTGGCCGGTGAGGAAAATCACGGGCAGGCGCGCCGTCAGGTCGCGCTTGACCAGCTGGTCGAACATGGCGATGCCGTTCATGTCGGGCATGCGCACGTCGAGCAGCACGCAGTCGCCGGCGGCGTCGAAGCCGCCGTCGAGGCTATCGAGGAATTGCTGGGCGCTGGCGTAGCTGCGCGCCTCGATGCTGCGCGAGGCGGCCAGCCAGGACAGGGAGTCGCGTACGACCTCTTCGTCGTCAATGATGTGTAGCATGGTGTCTCCGGCTTGTCGTTTCGTTATTCGTTATGCGTTATTGCTTGGTGCGGCGCGGCCGGCACGCTGAAGGTAAAGATGGTGCCGCCAGCGGGGTTGGCGCCGAAGGTCAGCGCGCCGCCGTGAAATTCGATGGCGGTGCGGCAGATGTTCAGGCCCATGCCCATGCCTTCGGACTTGGTCGAGAAAAACGGCGAAAACAGCCGCTCGGCCACGTCCACCGGGATGCCGTGGCCATGGTCGATCACGTCCACCGTCACCATGCCTTGCTGCGCGTCGTGGCTGGCCCGCAGGCGCATGATACGCCGTCCCGGCGCCGCGTCCTGCATCGCCTCGATGGCGTTGCGCGTCAGGTTCAGCAGCACCTGCTCGATCATCACGGGGTCGGCGCGCAGCAGCGGCAGGTCCGGCGGCAGCTCTTCCTGGATGGTGACATAGTATTTGCGCGCCTGCAGGTCGATCAGCGCGCGGATGCCGTCGATCAGGGTGCGGATGGCGATATCCTGGCGCTGCGGCTCGCTCTTGCGCACGAAATCGTGCACGCTGCGGATGATCTGGCCGGCCCGCTGCGCCTGCGCGCTGGCCTGTTCCAGCGCCGGCTTCAGGGTGGCCGGCTCGACGGGGGCGTCATGCTCGATGGCGCGGCGGATCAAATTCAAGGCCCCTGTCGTGTAGCTGGAAATGGCCGCCAGCGGCTGGTTCAGTTCATGCGCCAGCATCGACGCCAGCTCGCCCATGGTGGCCAGGCGCGAGCTCGTTTGCAGCTTTTCCTGCTGCTGGCGATTCAGTTCCTCGACGCGCTTGCGGTCCGAGATATCGAGCACGGAACCCATCCATCCCGTCTGCTGGCCGTTCTTGTCCACCAGCGGCGCCTCGAAGATCAGCACGGCCACGCGCGTGCCGTCCGGGCGCTGGAAATAGGTTTCGAACTGCGGCGTGGGATTGCCGGCCAGGGCCTTGACGAAGCGCTGCTGGTATTCCTCCAGCGCCTCCGGCACCCAGTAGGGCATGGGCGGCAAACGCCCGAGGATTTCCTCGGGCGGATAGCCGACGATCTGGCAAAACGCGGGATTCACGTAGGTGACTCTTCCTTCCAGGTCGCGCGCGCGCATGCCCGTCACCAGCGAGTTTTCCATCGCCGTGCGAAACAGCATCTGCTGGCGCAGCGCGCCCTCGGCCACCAGGCGGCGCGAGATGTGGCGCCACAGGGCCAGCAAGCTCCATAATAAACCCAGCGACAGGGCGATGACGGAGCCGACCAGCAGATTGGGCAGCAGCTTGGGCTGGCTTTTCACGCTGTCGGTAAACAGCGTGATGCTGGCGCCGGGCACGTCGAGGGCGCGCTTGTGCGTGTACACGCCGTGGCCGGGACCGGCGGCGGCGCGCCGCGCCAGCACCTTGTCGTCGCGGTCGATCAGCGAAATCTGGTTATCCTGCGCGAACCACCACGGTACCATTTCATCGAGCAGGCTGCTGATCTGATAGGTGGCCACCAGGCTGCCCACGTAGCGCTGGCCATCGAACAGGGGCTGGTGGTAGTCCATCAGCATGGCGCCCGGCGGCGCGTCGGGAAAGCCCGTCTGCTGCGAAGGCTGGGCGTACTGGCCCCGGTGCAGGCGGCGCGCATTGTCGGCCGCCGTCAGCGAGGCGGGAGAAAACGCCAGGGCGTGCGGCGGATTGCTGTCGCTGGTGGCCAGCACCTTGCCGCTCGTGTCGAGCCACAGCACGCGCTGCAGTTCGCGGCCATTGCGCAGCATCTGCTGCAGCCGTTCGTGCACTTTTTCCGACGACAGGGAGCCGCTGGCGATGTCCACGCCCAGGTTGAACAGGCTTTCCTCGTTGCGCGCCAGCTGGAAACGGATGGTTTGCTCGACCCACAGCGTGTCGGCGATCAATTGCTCCTGGCGCTCGTTGCTTTCCATCTGGCGCGCCTGCCAAGGCAGCCAGAACAGGACGGAGAGGAACAGCAGCAGCAGGATGACGGGCAGCAGCCAGCGCATCGGACTCGATAGCTTGAAGCGGCGCGCAAGGGTGGGGGGAGTCGGCATGGCTGGCAGGGTAGCGGCTTATCGGGAACCGGCTATTGTGGTTAACCACAATAGCCGAGGCAGTTTCTTTGGCACAATATTCAAATAGACAAATAATAAAGTTTTTCTAAAAACCACTCAGGAGACAAAAATGCAACTGCCACCAATGAAAACCCTGTTCGTCGCACTGTGCGCGGCCATCGGCGCCACCGCCGGCGTCCATGCCTATGCGCAAGCGCCCATCGTCATCAAGTTCAGCCACGTCGTGGCGACGGACACGCCGAAAGGCCAGGCCGCCGAACGCTTCAAGCAACTGGCCGAAAAAGCCACGAATGGCAAGGTCAAGGTCGAACTCTACCCGAACAGCCAGCTGTACAAGGACAAGGAAGAACTCGAAGCGCTGCAGCTGGGCGCCGTGCAGATGCTGGCGCCGTCGCTGGCCAAGTTCGGTCCGCTGGGCGTGAAGGAATTCGAAGCGTTCGATCTGCCCTACATCTTCCCTACCAAGACGGCGCTGTACAACGTCACCGAAGGCGAAATCGGCAAGAGCCTGCTGAAAAAGCTGGAACCCAAGGGTATCACGGGCCTGGCTTACTGGGACAATGGCTTCAAGGTGATGTCGGCCAACAAGCCGCTGCACACCCCGGCCGATTTCAAGGGCCTGAAAATGCGCATCCAGTCGTCGAAGGTGCTCGACGCGCAGATGCGCGCGCTGGGCGCCAACCCGCAGGTGCTGGCCTTCTCGGAAGTGTATCAGGCGCTGCAGACGGGCGTGGTCGACGGCACGGAAAACCCGCCATCGAATATGTACACGCAAAAGATGCATGAAGTGCAAAAGCACGTGACCGTGTCCAACCACGGCTACCTGGGCTATGCCGTCATCGTCAACAAGAAATTCTGGGATGGCTTGCCGCCCGATATCCGCGGCCAGCTGGAAAAAGCCATGCGCGAGGCGACCACGTTTGAGAAAGCCATCGCCCAGCGCGACAACGACCAGGCCCTCGACGCCATCAAGAAAGCGGGCAAGACGCAGATCTACACGCTGACGGTGCAGGAACAGGCCGAGTGGCGCAAGGCGCTGGCGCCCGTGCAGAAGGCCATGGAAGGGCGCATCGGCAAGGATCTGATCTCGGCCATCAACAAGGAAAGCGCGAAGTAAGCCGCGCTGGCCGCGCCACCGGGCGCGGCTTTCAGGGACATCCCTGTCTTTCTGTAGCAACGGCACCTGCGCGTCCTGCGCGGGTGCCAGCGTACCCGCATTCTTTGAAAGTCCACCATGAAATTTCTGGATCACCTGGAAGAGTGGCTGATCGCGTCCCTGATGGGCGCAGCCACCTTCATCATCTTCGTGGCGGTCGTGCACCGCTACCTGGCAGGCTTGCCGATACCGGGCCTGCAAGACTTCCTGATTCAAATCAATACCAGCTGGGCCCAGGAACTGTGCATCTACATGTTCGTCTGGATGGCCAAGTTCGGCGCCGCGTATGGCGTGCGCACGGGCATCCACGTGGGCGTCGACGTCCTGATCAACCGCATGAACCCCCGCTGGCGCGACCGCTTCATCGTCTTCGGCCTGGCCGCCGGCGCCCTGTTTACCGGCATCGTGGGTACTTTGGGCGCCAGCTTCGTGTGGTCTATCGGCCACACGGACCAGACCTCCGCCGACATGGAAGTACCGATGTGGCTGGTCTACCTGGCCGTGCCGCTCGGTTCCTACCTGATGTGCTTCCGTTTCCTGCAGGTAATGGTGCATTTCATCAAGACGGGCGCCCTGCCAAAACACGACCACTCGCATGTCGAGGGCCTGGAAGACGAACTGACGGCGGAAGAAAAAGGAGCCAAGGCATGAACGCGCTGATTATTTTTGTGCTGCTGCTGGCGCTGATGCTGACCGGCATGCCGATCTCCATCTCGCTGGGCCTGACGGTACTGACGTTCCTGTTCACCATGACCAGCGTGCCCATCGAATCGGTGGCCCTGAAGATCTTCACGGGCATTGAAAAATTCGAAATCATGGCCATCCCGTTCTTCATTTTGGCGGGTAACTTCCTCACGCATGGCGGAGTGGCGCGGCGCATGATCAACTTCGCCAGCTCCATGGTGGGACACTGGCACGGAGGCCTGGCGCTGGCCGGCGTGATGGCGTGCGCGCTGTTTGCGGCCGTCTCCGGCTCCAGCCCCGCCACCGTGGTGGCGATCGGCTCCATCATCCTGCCGGCCATGGTCAAGCAGGGCTATCCGCGCGGTTTCGGCGCTGGCGTCATCACCACCTCGGGTGCGCTGGGCATTCTGATTCCGCCATCGATCGTGATGGTGATGTATTCCGTCAGCACGAATACCTCTGTTGGCAAGCTGTTCATGGCGGGCGTGATTCCCGGCATGATGCTGGCCATGCTGCTGGGTCTGACGACGTGGTTTTTGGCGCGCAAGCACAACTATCCGCGCATGAAAAAGGCCAGCTGGGGCGAGCGTTTCGTGACGTTCAAGAAAAGCGCCTGGGGCCTGCTGCTGATCGTCATCGTCATGGGCGGCATCTATTCAGGCGCCTTCACGCCGACGGAAGCGGCCGCCATGGCTGCCGTGTACGCCTTCATCATTGCCGTCTTCGTCTACAAGGACTTGAAAATCAAGCAAGTGGGCAAGGTCTTGCTCGATTCGGCCGCCATGTCGGCGATGCTGTTGTACATCATCACGAATGCTGTGCTGTTCTCGTTCCTGATGACCAGCGAAAACATCCCGCAGGCGATGGCCGAATGGATCACGGGCAAGGGCCTGGGCGTGATCAGCTTCCTGCTGGTGGTCAACGTGCTGCTGTTGTTGGCTGGTAACGTCATGGAGCCGTCGTCCATCGTGCTGATCATGGCGCCTATCCTGTTCCCCGTCGCCATGAAGCTGGGCATCGACCCCGTGCACTTCGGCATCTTGATCGTGGTCAATATGGAAGTCGGCATGTGCCATCCGCCCGTGGGCCTGAACCTGTACGTGGCGTCCGGCATCACCAAGATGGGCATCTCGGAGCTGACCGTAGCCGTGATGCCGTGGCTGCTGACGATGCTCGCCTTCCTGGGCTTGATTACCTACGTACCACAAATCTCGCTGTGGCTGCCAAATTTAATTTACAACTAAAACAGTTGTCCCCGTCATGGTGCAAAAAAAGTCGATCCGGCCGAATAAATGCGCTATGATGGGCAGCCTTAAGGGGAAACACGTATATGCATATACGCCCCGGTAGCAAGGCTGAAATACAGAATTGGCAACAAGGTTAGTGGGGGAGTGGTCTATAAAAACGGTATTGATACCGGGGATATATTGAGGAGACACACGTTTCACAGAAGTTGTTGAGTCATAGCTGTCTGCGGCCACAAGCCGGCACCGGCGGACCCAAACGACCGGGAACGTGAAGCAATATTTGAAGCGCACCGACTGGTGCGCTTTTTTTTCGTGCGCAGGAAACGTCCGCCGGCACGCCCAAAGTCGGTGCATAATTCCCGTGGCGCCGTTTCCGCGCCGGCAGGTTGCATATATGCCACACTTGAATAATGATCAGCAGATGAAAAAACAACAGGGCAGTGAACTGTTCAGCGCCATCGTGGCCGCGCCGTTCGGCGCCATGGGCGTGCGCGCGCAGGATGGCCAGTTGCGCGAACTGATGTATTTGCCGCCGCACTTCGACGAGAAAGCGCCGCAGGATGCCGTCTCCGAGCGGGCGTGCCAGCAACTGGCGCGCTATTTCCTTGATCCCGATTATGTCTTCGACCTGCCGCTGGCAGACGCGGGCAGCGCCTACCAGCAACGCGTATGGGCGGCGATCGCCGGGATTCCGCGCGGCCAGGTGCGCACGTATGGCGACGTGGCGCGCCTGATCGGCTCGGCCCCGCGCGCCGTGGGCCAGGCCTGCGGCGCCAACTGGTTTCCCGTGGTGATTCCCTGCCACCGCGTGACGGCCGCCGGCGGCCTGGGCGGCTTTGCCCATCACGACGATGCGACGGGCTTCCACCTGGGCGTCAAGCGCTGGCTGCTGGCGCATGAAGGCGTCGAAGGTTACGCATGATGAACAGTCTGCTGGCGCCCGACAACGCCACCCTGATCGACGAATTCTGCGACAGCCTGTGGCTGGAAGACGGCCTGTCGAAAAACTCGCTCGATGCCTACCGGCGCGACATGCGGCTGTTCGCCCGCTGGCTGGAAGTGGCGCGGCCCGGGCGCGAGGGGCTGTACGAGGTGTCCACGGCCGACATCGAGGCGTATTTTGCCGCCCGCCACGACGAGAGCAAGGCGACGTCGTCGAACCGGCGTCTGTCCGTGCTCAAGCGCTTTTACCAGCTGGCGCTGCGGCACAAGCATATCGCGGCCGACCCGTGCCTGAAGATGGTGTCGGCCAAGCAGCCGGCGCGCTTCGTGCACACCTTGAGCGAAGCGCAGGTGGAAGCCTTGCTGGCGGCGCCCGACGTGAGCACACCGCTGGGCTTGCGCGAGCGCACGATGCTCGAACTCATGTATGCGAGCGGCTTGCGCGTGTCGGAACTGGTGGACTTGCAATCGGTGGAACTGAGCCTGAACGATGGCGTGCTGCGCATCACGGGCAAGGGCAGCAAGACGCGGCTGGTGCCGTTCGGCGAACAGGCGCGGCTGTGGATCGAGCGCTACCTGAAGGAAGCGCGCGGCGTCATCCTCGACGGACAGATGGACGATGCGCTGTTCGTCACGCGGCGCGGGGGCGCCATGACGCGGCAAATGTTCTGGGTCATCATCAAGAAGCATGCGCTGAGCGCCGGCATCACGGCGCCGCTGTCGCCGCATACCCTGCGCCATGCGTTCGCCACGCATCTGCTCAACCATGGCGCGGACTTGCGTGTTGTGCAATTGTTACTGGGGCACTCTGATATTTCCACCACACAGATTTACACGCATGTGGCCCGCGAACGGCTGAAACTGCTGCATGCGCAGCATCATCCGCGCGGCTAAACATTTGGTGTTTGGTCCAATTACGTCATAATGTGCCCTATGTGCTTATCTGTAACAATAAAAAACTAAAGAGGTAGTAAATGGCCAAGACAAATTTCCAATACGAAAAACGGCAAAAAGAGCTGGAAAAGAAGAAGAAAGCCGAGGAAAAAGCCAGACGCAAGCTGGAAGCGAAGAACAATCCGAAGCCTGCCGACGGTGAAGAAGGTGCCGACGGTGACGAGCCTGAAGCGGACGACACCGACGCTCCTGCCAAGCCGCAGTAATTCCCTGTTTTTGACGACCGGTGCGGCATCGCCGCGCCGGTCTCCCCTCGCTCTACCTTCTCCCGCTACAAGCGCGGCCGCTGGCCGATCGCCAGTTGCAGCTGCGTGCTGGCATTGGCCGCATCGGCGCGCGCCTGCACATAGCCCTGATACGCCTCATCGGCCGAACGCTGCGCCGCCAGCCATTCCAGCAGCGAGGCATTGCCTTTGACGTAGGACAGGCGCATGCCATCGACCACCTTTTGCGCATCGACCAGCACGCCGTCGCGGTAGCGTGCCAGTCTGTCCTGCGCCGCATGCAGCTGCCGCTGCGCCGTGCGCACCTGCGTTTCCGCTTGCAGTTCCGCCTGGCGCAGGGCCAGCATCGCCTGCGTCACGCCCGCTTCGGCCTGCACCACGTCGCCCTTGTCGCGCCGCGACAGGGGGATCGGAATGGCCAGCGATATGCTCAAGGCGCGCGAGCGCGGCGAGCCGTCGACGGGATTGCCGCTGGCGTCAAAACCGTCATGGTAGCCGCGCGCGGCGGCCAGGCCCACCGTCAGCGTGGGGTCGACGGCGCGGTTGGCGCGCACGAGCGCAGCGCCGTCGCGCAGATAGTCCACGGTGGCGCGGGCGATGCGCACATCGCTGCGCGCCTCGAGCGCCTGCGGCACCAGTACCGAGGCATCCCTGTTCTCATACGCGGCGAAGTCGCAGGCCAGCTGCGCGTCCGGAAACAGGCTGTCGAACTGGCGGCCCAAGGGGGGCGACAAATTCAACATGGCGCTGTCCGCCTCGCTGCGCGCCTGTGCCAGGTCGGCCTGGAACTGGTCGCGTTCCACGCGCGACTGCAGCAGCTCGATGCCGCCCACGTCGCCCGCCTTGCGCCGCACGGTATTCGCTTCGACCACCTTCGACAGGGCCGCCATGGTCTGCTCCTTGCGCGCGAGGACCTCGCGCGTGCGGCACGCTTCCGTGAACGCGGCGGCGGCCGTGCCATACAGTTCACTTCTGAAGCCAGCCACCGTCTCCTCGGCCAGCGCGACATGGCTCTGTGCGGATTTTAAGCGCGCCGCGCGCTTGCCGCCCGTCTCGATGGCCATGCTGATGGCGGGATTCCACGTGATGGGACGGTGTTCGACGCTGCGCACGGTCTCGCGCGTGGCGCCCAGGGTAAATTCGGGATCGGGACGCAGGCCGGCGATGCCGATGCCGGCCTTGGCCGAGACGATGTCTTCCTGCTGCGCCTGCAGTTCCAGGCTGTGGCTCTCCACCGCGGACAAATAGGTCTCGAAGGACAACGGGGCGGCGCTGGCGCAGGGGGCGATCAGCCAGGCCGCCAGCATTACATTAAAACGTGTCATGGTTCACTCCTTCGGTATCGATCCGGCGTTGCTGTACATACGCCTCGATCAGGTAATACAGGGCCGGCAACAGCAGCAGGGTCAGTGCCGTCGCCGTCAACAGGCCGCCCACCACGACGGTGGCCAGCGGGCGCTGCACGTCGCTGCCCAGGCCCGTGGCCAGCATGGCCGGTGTCAGCCCCAGGGCGGCCACGGTAGCCGTCATCAGCACGGGGCGCATGCGGTCGCGCGCGCCTTCCAGCACGGCGTCGCGCAAGCTGTGGCCTTCGTCCGCGCGCAAGCGGTTGATCTGCGCCAGCATCAGCACGGCATTGAGCACGGCCACGCCGAACAGGGCGATGAAGCCGACGGCGCTCGACACATTCAGGGTCATGCCGCGCAGGTGCAGCGCGGCCAGGCCGCCCAGCATGGCCAGCGGCACGGCCAGCAAGACCAGCGCGGGCTGGCGCAGGTTGCGGAACTGGCCAAACAGCAGCAAAAACATGGCGCCCAGGGTCATCGGCAGGATCAGGGCCAATCGGCTTTGCGCGCGCTGGAGGTTTTCGAACTGGCCGCCCCATTCGACGCTGATGCGCTGGTGCTCGCCCGCCACGGCTTGCGCCACCAGCGGGCGCGCTTCGGCCAGGAAACCGGCCAGGTCGCGTCCGCGGGCATTGAGGCGCACGATGATGTGGCGCCGCCCCATTTCGCGCACGATCACGCTTTCGCCCGAGGTGGTGCTGATGTTGGCCACCTGCGCCAGCGGAATCCTGGCGCCGTTGGCGGCGTTGAGCATCAGGCTGGCGATGGCGTCCGGGCTGGAACGCGTGGCGGGCGGGAAGCGCACGGCGATGTCGTAGCTTTTTTCGCCCACGTACAGCTGGCCGATGGGCGCGCCGCCGATGCCGGTGGCAATCAGGTCGGCCACGTCGGCCGCATTGATGCCGTAGCGGGCCGCCTTGGCACGGTCCAGTTCCACCTTCAGGTTGGGCAGCGGCGGCTCCACGTCCACGGCCACGTCGGAGGCGCCGGGGACGGTTTTCAGGACGTTGGCCACCTTGCTGGCGATGGCGCGCACTTCATCGAGGTCGTTGCCGAAGATTTTCACCGTCAGGTCGCTGTGCGCGCCCGACAATTTATCCTGCACGCCGTCGATCATCGGCTGCATGAAGGCCACCGTGACGCCGGGCATGCGGGCGAAGCGCGCGTTCATTTTCGCGATCAGCTGCTGCTTGCTCATGCCCGACTTCCAGCTTTTGTACGGATGCAGTCCCACGCTCGCCTCGATGTGCGACGGCGTCCAGTAATCGGTGCCGTCGTCGTTGCGTCCCGTCTGCGTGACGATGGTCGACACTTCCGGGAATTCCAGCGCGGCGCGCCGCAGTTCGCTGGCCATCTCCGACGCCTTGTCCAAGGTGATCCCGGGCGGCATCTGCACCTGCAGCCACAGCGAACCCTCATCGAGGTAGGGTAAAAAATCGCGGCCTATGCTGCCTCCCAGCAGGGCCAGAGCCGCCAGCGCAGCGGCGCACACCATCGCCACCCAGCGCTTCTTGCCCACCATGCGTTCGAGGAAGCGGCCATACGCGGCCGCCAGCTTTTCCAGCGCGCGGTTATGGAAGGTGCGGCGCGGCTTGCGCAAGGCCAGCCAGGCCAGGCCCGGGATCAGGACCAGGGCCACCACCAGTGCGCCCACGAGCGCCGCACCCACCGCATACGCCATGGGCGAAAACAGCTTGTATTCGATGCGCTGGAAGGCGAACAGGGGCAGGTAGGCGGCGATGATGACGGCCATGCCGAACATGATGGGGCGCGCCACCTGCAGGGTCGCCTCGATGGCGTCCTGCAGGGTCAGGGGACGCTCCTGCTCGCGCTCGCGGCGGCGCAGCAGGTTTTCCAGCACCACCACGGAGCCGTCGACGAGGATGCCGAAGTCGATCGCCCCCAGCGACAGCAAATTGGCGGGAATCTTAAAGTGGTGCATGAAGATGAAGGCGATCAGCAGGGCCAGCGGGATCGTCAGCGCGACGATGGCGGCGGCGCGCGGGCTGCCCAGATACAGCAGCAGTACGAGGGCAACCAGCAGCATGCCTTCGCCCAGGGTGAATCCCACCGTGTGCAGGGTAGCGTCGATCAGCGAGCTGCGGTCCAGGTAGGGCACCACCTTGACGTCCTTCGGCAGCACGTTGGCGTTCAAATCGTCCACGGCCGCATGGATGCCGGCCAGCGCTTCGGACGGATTGAAATCCTTCAGCAGCAGGGTGATGCCTTCGATGGTGTCGGGGTTGTCATCCTTGCCGAGGATACCGCGCCGCTCCACGTTGCCGTAAGCGAGCTTGCCCAGGTCCTTCACCAGCACGGGCACGCCGTCCTTGCTGCTGACGACGACGTTGCCCATGTCATCGAGCGAATGCAGCAAGCCCACGCCGCGCACCACGTACGATTGCTGGCCGCGGTCGATCACGCTGCCGCCGCCGCTGACGTTGTTGGCGTTGAGGGCATCCTTCACCTGCGCCAGCGAAAAGCCGTAGCTGTCCAGTTTTGCGGGATCGAGTTCCAGCATGAACTGCGTCGTCAGGCCGCCGAAATTGCTGACGTCGGCCACGCCGCGCACCTGCTGCAGGCGCGGGATCACGGTCCAGAACTGCAGCTCGGACAGTTCGCGCAGGGAGCGCGTTTTCGATTCCAGCGTGTAGCGGTAGATCTCGCCCGTGGGCGAGGTGTAGGGATCGAGGCCCGGCTTGGCGTCGTACGGCAGGTTGACGCTGGCGAGGCGCTCCTGCAGCCGTTCGCGCGTGAAGTAGCCGTCGCTGCCATCTTCGAACACCACGGTGATCAGCGACAGGGCGAACAGGCTGCGCGTGCGCAGCACGTGCATGCCGGGCGTACCGAGCAGGGCGCGCTCGAGCGGGATGGTGATCTGCTGCTCGATTTCCTCGGCGCCCAGGCCCGGCACCTGCGTGACGATCTGCGAAGTGACGTCGGCGATGTCGGGATAGGCTTCGATGGGCAGCTGTTTCCAGCAGTAGACGCCGTAGGCGGCGACGAACAGCAGCACCAGCCAGACGATGCCGCGCCGCTGGCAGCAGGTGGCGATGAAACGGTCAATCATTGAGCAGCACTCCTTCCTTGACGACGATGCGTTCGCCCGCTTTCAGGCCAGCGAGGATTTCCACCTGTTCTCCATGGCTGGCGCCCACCTGCACCGTGCGCGGCGTGAATACCAGCGGGCTGCGCTCGACCATCACGCGGGTCGATAGCCCGCTTTGCAGCACGGCGGACGCGGGCACGAGGAGGGCGCGGCGGCTGGCGCCGGCGAATCCCGCATGAGCGAACATCCCCGGCTTGAAGGCGCCGGCGCGGTTGTCGATGGCCACGCGTACTTGCACCGTGCGCGTCTCGGGATCGAGCACGGCGCCCACATACGCGACCTTGCCCTCGAAAGCCTTGCCGGGCCAGGCGTCGACGGTGATGCGGGTCTTTTGGCCCACTGCCACCTGGGCCAGGTCCCTTTCGGCGACATTCGCCGACAGCCACACGGTGGAGAGATCCGCCACCGTCATGACGGGCGCGTTGATATCGTTCCAGTAGCCGCCCTGGGCGCCTTCCATGGCGATCACGGTGCCGGCGATGGGTGAGCGCAGCACGTAGTCGCGGCGGGTGCCGCGTGCGCCCGCGCCGTACTGGGCCAGCTTGTCGGCGCTGGCCTGGGCATCACTGCCCGCCTGCGCAAAGGCCGCCTGGGCCGCTTCGTACTCCTTGCGGGCGGCGATTTCTGCCTCGAACAGCGTTTTTTGGCGCTCCAGTTCCTGGCGCGCCTGCAGCAGGGCGGATTTCGCCTTGCTGTCGTCCGCGTAGGCGGCACTCAGCTCCGCCGAGTCGAGCGTGAACAGCGGGTCGCCCGCCTTCACGCTGTCGCCCAGCGCGCGCTGCAAACGCGTGATCCGGCCTGCCAGGGGCGGCGTGATCTTCACCAGTTTTTCCGGCATGGCTACGATGCTGCCCGGCGCCTCCGTCTGCGTGGCGATCTCGTGTTCCTGCACGGCGGCGATCTGCAGGCGCCGGCGCAGCGGCGACATCTTGTCGACGGCGATGCTGCCGTCGTCCAGATGCATCGATTGGACGGGCGGCATGGCTGCCGCCGTCGGTTTGGCGCAGCCGGCCAGGGCCGAGCAGGCGAGAGCGAGGGCGCAGCTGGCGCCCAGGGCGTTGCGGGTGGTCGTGTTCATCCCGTGTTTCCTTGTTATTGATGGTGATGGGGCATGCGTGGATGCCGTGCCCAGGCGGGCGGTCAGAGGGGAGCGCGGGCAGCGGTATGACAGCGCCGGAAAAGCATAGCAATGTGCTCCTGAAGAAGCGCCCAAGAACGCCTGAATCATTCTTCAGGCTCGGTGTGCGCACGGTGCGGCGCGGTAAAATGCCAGCATGGAAAACAAGGCGCGAGGCGAAAGGCAGGCATGAGAATCCTCCTGGTGGAAGACGACCGCAAGGCGGCGCGCTTGCTGGCGCGGGGCTTGCAGGAAGAAGGTTTTGTCGTCGACGTGGCGCACAGCGCGGAAGAGGGCGAGGACGAAAGCTACGCCGTCGACTACGACGTGATCGTGCTGGACTGGATGTTGCCGGGCAAGCAGGGCATCGACTTTTGTCGCGACTTGCGCGCGCGCGGCATCCAGACACCCGTGCTGATGCTGACTGCGCGCGACGCCACGGCCGACCGCGTGGCGGGCCTGAATACGGGCGCCGACGATTACCTGACCAAACCGTTCGAATTCGAGGAACTGCTGGCGCGCATCCGCGCCTTGCTGCGCCGCTCCGACATCAGCCGCCCGCTGGTCCTGGCGCTGGCCGACCTGACTCTCGATCCCGTCAGCCACCAGGCGACGCGCGCCGGCGCGCCGCTGGTGCTGACCCCCAAGGAATACGCGATTCTATTGATCCTGCTGCGCCAGGCGGGCGAAGTGGTCAGCCGCGCGCGCCTGGCCGAGCAGATCTGGCAGGCGGACCTGATCGGCATCGACAATCTGATCGACGTCCACGTGCGCAACCTGCGGGGCAAGGTCGATGCGCCGGGCTTGCCGCCGTTGATCCACACGGTGCGCGGACGCGGCTTCCGCCTGGCGGAAAACCATGATGGCTAGCTTTCGCAAGCGATTGCTGCTGGTGCACCTGGCCGTCATCCTCGCCATCGTCGCCTGCACGGCGCTGGCCGGCTACTGGGGCTTGTCGCGCGCCGTGCATGGCCAGCTCGATGCGGCCCTGCTGGCGCTGGCGGAGACGGAAATGGCCATGCTGCCGGCCGCGCCGCGCCAGCCCGTGCAGGTGCACGAGGTGGCGCCGGGCCTGGCGCCACCGTCGTTGACGCGGCTGGACCGCCTGGTGCAGATCATCGATGGCGAGGGGCGCGTGCTGGCGCGCAGCCGCAACCTGGAGGCGGCGCAGCTGCCGGCGCCGGCCGCCCTGCTGGCGCGCCTGGCGGCCGGCGAGACCGTCTTCGAGACCCTGCCCAAGTTCGGCGAAGAGCCGCTGCGCATGGTCTCGATTCCCGTGCCCTCGTCCGGTTCGCGCCTGGCGGTGCAGGTGGCCGGTTCGCTCGACGACACGAATCACGTGCTGGCCGCGGCCACCGTGCTGTTTGGCGCCATGGCGCTGGCCTTGCTGGCGGCCGTGGGCCTGGCCGGCGAAATGCTCACGCGCCGCGTGCTGGGCGCCATCGACGACGTGGTGGACCAGGCGCATTCGATCGGCGAGGCCAGCCTGCACCAGCGCCTGCCCCATCCCGGCACGCAGGATGAAATCGGCCGCCTGGTCGATACCCTGAACGCCATGCTGGACCGCCTGGAACACGGCTACGATGCGCAGCGCCGCTTCACGGCCGACGCCTCGCATGAATTGCGCTCGCCGCTGTCGCGCCTGCGCACGGAAATTGAAATCACCCTGCGCCGTCCGCGCGAAGCGCCCGAGTATGTCGATGCGCTGGCGTCCTGCCTCGATGAAGTGCAGCGCCTGACGACCCTGGTGGAAGAACTGCTGATGCTCACGCGCCTGGACGTGGGGCAGGAGCGCAATGCCGTGGAAACCATCGCGCTCAATCCGCTCGTGCGGGCGGCCGCGCAGCGGCTGGAAAAGCCGGCAGCGCAGCGCGGCATCCGCATCGTCTTCGATGACAGCGTGGCCGTGCAGGCCAGGGTGGCGGCCGGCCCCGTGGACCTGGTGCTGGCCAATCTGCTCGATAACGCCGTGAAGTTTTCGCCGCCCGGAAGCAGCATCACAGTGCACGTGGCGCGCGAGGGCGAACATGCCCTGGTCGGCGTGGCGGACGCGGGGCCGGGCATCGGCGTGGAAGACTTGCCGCATCTGTTCGAGCGTTTTTACCGGGGCGCCCAGGCGCGCGCGGGCGAGGCGCCCGGTTTCGGCCTGGGCCTGGCCTTGTCGCAGGCCATCGTGCACGCGTATGGCGGGCGCATCGAGGCATGCAACCGCCCGCAAGGCGGCGCGCTGTTTACCATGCGCCTGCCCGCCTCAGAGTGAGGACGCGACGCCTTCCCAGCGCACTTGCCGCACTTGCGGCCAGGCGCCGGCGCGGTTGACGAAGCGCACCAGCACGGCGCGCTGCACGGCCTGGCACAGCACCGTGGCGATCAGCCGCACCACTTGCCGGGCATCGTCCCAGCTGCGCAGCATCTGCGATGGCGCCAGGCCCGCGCCTTTGAGTTCGGCCAGCAGCAGGCGCACCACGTGGTCGGCTTGCGCCGCGGGGCAGGTGACGGTCAGGCGGTAGGTGGCCACGACAGGAGCGCGCCTGGCAAACCAATGGAAGAATTTTTTCATCATCACACTCCCCGTTCGGCGACAAATTCCGCGTTGTTCACGAGCGCCCAGCGCACGGCCGAGACGCTGCCTTCCAGGCTCACCTGGCTGACGATCTGCTCCAGCAATCCCAGGCTGGACAAGGGCGTGAGCAGGTCGGCCCGCACTTCGATGCGCCCGGCGTGCGCCGCATCCTCGCTGTGCAAGGATTGCAGCATCAGCGCCGGCATGCCGCTGATCAGGCGCAGCATCAGCTTGCGCACCTGCACTTCCTGCTCCGCCTCGCACACGGCCGTCACGCGGTAGATGCTTTCCGTCTCGATGCCCGCTTCGCTGCCGTGGGCGTTGATGCGTTGCGCCAGGTGGCGCAGCACCAGGTTGGCGATCAGCACGAAGCCCGTGCCGATGGCCGCTTCCAGGGCAAACCCCAGGCCGCACAGGATGCCGATGGCGGCCGAACACCACAGGGTGGCGGCCGTGTTCAGGCCGCGCACCGTCATGCCTTCTCGCATGATGACGCCGGCGCCAAGAAAACCGATGCCCGACACCACCTGCGCGGCGATGCGCATATGGCCAGAGGCATCGCCTTCGAGCACGGAAACCATCACGAACAGCGAGGCGCCGACGGACACCAGCGCATTCGTGCGCAAGCCCGCCATGCGCTGGCGCAGCTGGCGTTCGGCGCCAATCATGGCGCCCAGGGTCAATGCCGCGGCAACGCGCAGCGCAAAATCAAATACCACCATCAGTTTCTCCCGGCTGGGGAGGAACAGGCGAGTGCAAGGGCGAAGACAATCCGCCCGCAAGGGGGCAGCAGACGATCACGGTGGAACGATGAGGGGGAAGTGGCGGCGAGAGAGTACTGCCGCTGGTAAAACCGCACCTTGCCGAGGGCAGGGCGGGCGGAATGCGCGCGTCTTGCCTAAGGCCGATCGCCGATGGTCAATCGACTACTGTCACTGGAACAAGCACCCACGAGTCACTCCATATCATTGATAACGGGGACAGTCTAGCCAGTGGGGCTGCTTTGGTCAACTGAAGCTCTCTTCAGGAAGCCGCCGCGTCGTCCCCGCCAATGCGGGGACGGTGAAGGCGACCGGTCAATCAGTGGGCGTGTGCTTTGCCGTCGTCGGTGGATTCGGCATGCGCATGCTCGCCGCCGCCGAAGAATCGCGCGGCGCGCTTGCCCAGGCTGTCGAGGTAGGTGTAGGCGACGGGCACCACCACCAGGGTCAGCAAGGTCGAGGTGATCACGCCGCCGATGACGGCGCGGCCCATCGGTGCCTGCGATTCGCCGCCGTCGCCCATGCCGAAGGCCATCGGCAGCATGCCGAAGACCATCGCCAGGGTCGTCATCAGGATGGGGCGCAAGCGTACTTGCCCCGCTTCCATCAGCGCCTCGAACTGCCCCAGGCCTTCGCGCTGGCGCTGGTTGGTGAAGTCGACCAGCAGGATCGCATTCTTGGTGACCAGGCCCATGAGCATGATGAAGCCGATCACGGAGAAGATGTTCAGGGTACTGCCCGTGATCAGGAGGGCCAGCAGCACGCCGATCAGGGACAGCGGCAGCGACACCATGATGGCGATCGGCTGCAGGAAGCTGCCGAACTGCGATGCCAGCACCAGGTAGATGAAGATCACGGCGATCCCCAGCGCCATCATCGCGCCGCCCATAGTTTCGGCCATCTGCTGCGCATTGCCGGCCACGTCGAAGCGCACGCCGGGCGGCAGGTCGATGGACTTGATGGCCTTTTGTACGTCGGCGTCGACGTCGCCGGCAGGGCGGCCCTGCGTGCCTGCATAGATGGCGACCCGGCGCTGCAAGGCCTGGCGTTTGAGCACCTGCGGGCTCGATGACGGCACGAAGTCGACCACCTGGCGCAACGGAATCATGACGGGCTTGCCGTTTGCGTCAAGCTTGCTGGACGCCAGCGACAGGTCGGCCAGGTCGGCCACTTTCTGACGGCCCGATTTCGGCAGCTGCACGTTGACGTCGTAGTTTTGCCCGTCGCTGGCTAACCAGTGGCTGACCGTGTCGCCCGCCACGAACGGCCGCAGGGCATTGCCGATCTGCTGCACCGACAGTCCCAGGTCGCTGGCCAGTTCGTTGTTGATCTTCACGGTGGTCGACGGATTGGCGCCTTCCTGGCTGTATTCCATGTCGGCCAGGCCCTTGATGTTGCGCATCTTGTCCATCAGGGTGTGTGCCACGGCATCGAGCTTGCCTTCGTCGGTACCGAGGATGGCGATGAAGATGGGGCGCTGGCCGACGGACAGGGTGATGCCGGCAATCGGCGCCAGGCGTTCGCGGATCAGCTTTTCCAGTTCCTGCTGCGAGCGGCGCTTGTGTGTCTTGATGTCCGTCAGCTTCAGGTTCACGTCGGCCGCATTGCGTCCATCCTGGGTGCCCACGTTGGCCACCAGGCTGTCGATCTCGGGAAATTCCTTCAGCGCCGTTTCGATCTGGCGCACCTTGGAATCCGTGTATTCGAGGCTGGAGCCGACGGGCGTCTTGAAGCGCAGGTTGACCCAGCCCTGGTCCGTTTCCGGGAACATCTCGCCGCCGATCATCGGCACGAGCATCAGGCTGCCCGCGAACAGGGCCACGGCCGTGGCCAGCGTGGTCTTGCGCCAGCGCAAGGCGACAGCCAGCACCTTGCCGTACCATACGTGCAGGCGGTCGATGCCCGTCTCGATCCAGGCCATGAAGCGGCCCAGCCACGGCGCGTACTTGAAGCGGTCCTTGACGGGATCGCGCCAGACGGACGACAGCATGGGGTCGAGCGTGAAGCTGACGAACAGCGATACCAGCACGGCGACGGCGACGGTGATGCCGAACTGCAGGAAGAAGCGGCCGATGATGCCGTCCATGAAGGCGACGGGCACGAACACGGCGACGATGGCGAACGTGGTGGCCATCACGGCCAGGCCGATTTCATTGGTGCCGTCGTTGGCCGCCTTGTAGTGGTTCTTGCCCATGCCCAGGTGGCGCACGATGTTTTCGCGCACCACGATGGCGTCGTCGATCAACAGGCCGATGCACAGCGACAGCGCCATCAGGGTCAAAAAGTTCAGGGTGAAGCCGAAGGCCTTCATGGCGATGAAGCTGGCCAGCACGGAGATCGGCAAGGTCAAGCCCGTGATGATGGTCGAGCGCCACGAGTGCAGGAACAGGAAGACGATCACCATGGTCAGCACGGCGCCTTCGATGATGGTGCGCTTGACGTTATTGAGCTGGCTTTGCACGCGTTCCGACTCGTCGTCCAGCACGCGCAGCTTGATATCGGGCGGCAGCGTCTTTTGCAGGTCGGCCGCCACTTTCAGGATGCCGGTGCCCACTTCGACCACGTTGGCGTCCTGCACCTTGGTGATTTCCATGGTCACGGCTTGCTGGCCGTTCATGCGCGAGATCGACAGTTCTTCCTGCTCGCCGTCGACGACGGTGGCCACCTGGTCCAGGTAGACGGGGCCGATGGCGCGGCGCGCGACGATGATCTTGCCGAATTCGCGCGCATCCTTGATCTTGCCTTCCACGCGCACCAGCTGCTCGGCCGCGCCATGGCTGATGGAGCCGGCCGGCAGATTGGTATTCGTCGCCTTGATGGCGCGGATCACTTCATCGACGCCGATGCCCTGGGCATTGAGTTCGATCGGTTTCATGCTGATGAGGATCTGGCGCGCGCGCAGGCCGCGCAGCTTGACCTGCCCCACGCCGGCCACGCCCTGGAAACGCTTGCTGATGATCTGCTCCGTCATGGTCGACAGCGAGCGCAGGTCATGCCCGGTCGAGGTCAGCACGATGGTGGCGATGGGGCGCTCGTTGTCGCCTTCGGCACGGGCGATGAACGGGTCCTTGGCCTCTTTCGGGAAGCGCGGGCGCACCAGCGCCACCTTGTCGCGCAAGTCCTGCATGGCCTTGTCCATGTTGGTCGACAGCTCGAATTCCAGGTAGACGCCGGCGCGTCCTTCCCACGAGTTGGCGCGGATGGTCTTGATGCCGCTGACGGTGTTGACGGCGTCCTCGATGGGGCGCGTGATGTCGTTTTCCACGGCTTCGGGCGAGGCGCCCGGGTAGTTCACTTCGATGGCGGCGAACGGAAATTGCACGCTGGGCATGCTCTCCACGCCCAGGCCCCGGTAGGAGAAGATGCCCAGCACCACCAGCGCCACCATGACCATGGTGGCGAAGACGGGGTTTTGAATACTGACTTTGGTCATCCACATGGCTTAATCCTTCCGTGCCAGCACGGCCGCCGGCGCGGCGGGTGTCGCTGATTGCGCGGCGAAGGTCACGCCGTGGCCCGGTTTCACGCCATCGAGTCTGGCGATGATGACTTTCGCGCCCGGCACCAGGCCGGACTTGACCTCGGCATAGCCTTCATCCTCGTTGCGCAAGCCCAGGGTGACGGGCTGGGCGACCACCTTGTTGCCCACCAGCGCATACACGACGGGGCCCTGCTTTTCGTTGCGCACGGCCGTCAGCGGCACCAGCGGCGCGACGATTGATCGCTCGGTGACGATGCTGCCCTTGGCGAACATGCCGCCGCGCAGTGCGCCATCGCCATTGTCGACGGCGATGTAGACGAGCATGGCGCGCGAGCCGCTCTCGGTGGTGGGATTGATGCGCGTGACCTTGCCGGCGAAGTCGCGCGCGCCGAAGCCGTCGACCTTGAAGCGCACCTCCTGGCCCAGCTTGATGCGGGGAATCTCCGCGCTGGGCACGGGCGCTTCCAGGGTCAGCTGCGCCAGGTTGACGATGGTGTAGACGGGCATGTCGGGCGAGACTTTTTCGCCCGCCTGCAGGTGGCGCTTGCTGACGATGCCGGCCATCGGCGCGCGGATCACCGTGTCGGCCAGCGCGATGCGGGCGATGTCGACCATGGCGGCGGCGGACTTGACGCTGGCGCGCGCCAGGTCGACGGAATTCTGTGTCGTGTCGTAGGCCGTTTGCGAAATGTATTTTTGCTTGAGCAGCGCCTGGCTGTTCGCCTCGTTCTTGGCCGCCATGGACAGGCGCGCCTGCGCTTCGTCGAGCATGGCTTGCTGCTTCGTCAGGCGGGCGCGCTGGTCTGCCGCGTCGAGGCGCACGAGGATTTGCCCGTTGGCCACTTGCTGGCCTTCCTGCAAGGTCGTCTCCTGGATCACGCCGGAAACCTTGGCCTTGATGGTGGCCTGGGTCACGGGCGCCAAGGAGCCGGACAAGGGCAGGCTGATTGCCAGCGCGCGCGCATCGATGGCGGCCACGTCGCCCTGCGCCAGTTCATGCACGGGCGTCTTTTCCTGCTGCTTCTTCTTGCTGGCTTGCTGTTCGGCAGCCTTGGCGGCTTGTTGCTTCGACTGCATCACGGTCCAGCCGCCGCCGGCCAGGCCCAGCACGACGAGGATCAGCACGGGGG
>NZ_JBWKYD010000042.1:0-29521 GCF_059423585.1 Janthinobacterium sp. GW460-12-1-14-LB5
GTGGGTTGGGTGGGCCAGCTCGCTGTGCAGCTTGTCCATGTCCAGTTCCTTTTCCCATTTCGACACGACGATGGTGGCCACGCCGTTACCGACGAAGTTGGTCAGCGCGCGGCATTCGCTCATGAAGCGGTCGATGCCCAGGATCAGCGCCATGCCTGCCACGGGAATCGTCGGCACGACGGCCAGGGTGGCGGCCAGGGTGATGAAGCCGGCGCCCGTGATGCCGGACGCGCCTTTCGAGGTCAGCATCGCCACGCCCAGGATGGTGAGCTCTTGCCAGATCGTCAGTTCCGTGTTGGTAGCTTGCGCCACGAACAGGGCGGCCATGGTCATGTAGATGTTGGTGCCGTCCAGGTTGAACGAGTAGCCGGTCGGCACGACCAGGCCGACGACTGGCTTGGAGCAGCCCAGGCGCTCGAGTTTCTTCATCAGGGCCGGCAGGGCCGATTCCGACGAGCTCGTGCCCAGCACGATCAGCAGTTCTTCCTTGATGTACAGCAAGAAGCGGCCGATGGAGAAGCCCGTGTACTTGGCGATCAAGCCCAGCACGACGAAGACGAACAGGAAGCAGGTCAGGTAGAACGAACCCATCAGCTTGGCCAGCGGGATCAGGGAAGCCAGGCCGTATTTACCGATGGTAAAGGCCATCGCGCCAAACGCGCCGATCGGAGCGACTTTCATGATGATGTTGACCATGCCGAAGATGGCATGCGACAGCTCGTCGATCAGCTTGGTGACCGGACGGCCGCGCTCGCCCAGCAGGGACAGCGAAAAGCCGAACAGGATGGCGATCAGCAGCACTTGCAGGATGTCGCCCTTGGCGAAGGCATCGACGAAGGTCTTCGGGATGATGTTCATCACGAAGTCGACGGTGCTCATGCCTTCGGCGTGCGTGTATTGCGCGATCGACTTGGCATCGAGGTGGGCCGGATCGGCGTTGAAGCCGGCGCCCGGTTTCAGGATGTTCGCAACCAGCAAGCCGATGGCCAGCGCGAAGGTGGAGACCACTTCAAAGTACAGCAGCGCCTTGCCGCCCACGCGGCCGATCTTCTTGACGTCCTGCATGCCGGCGATGCCGGAGACCACGGTACAGAAGATCACGGGGGCGATGATCATCTTGATCAGTTTGATAAAGCCGTCGCCCAGCGGTTTCATGTCGACGGCGTTCGATGGGTAGAACACCCCCAGCAGCACGCCAGCCACGATGGCGAACAGCACCTGCACGTACAGGATTTTATAGAATGGTTTTTTCACGAGCGGTCTCCTCTTGCGGGTTGATGCTGCGATCATCCGCCCATTGCCGGGCCGGCTCAATTGTGGATAACCGCAGATATGCAGTTTCGCTATATCGGGTATTGCGCCATGGCGAATGTGCCAGCGCAATGCTGCGGCGCAGCATTTCAGCCGCGCGCTTGGAGCATTGCCCGCGCTGCGCTACACTGCCGTAGCGTCGCGCGCGGGACATCCCTTGGCAGGTAGAAAGCGGTGCTCTTTTTATATCGAATAAGGAAATCGAATGATCGAAGCGAGCATCAAATCCGTCCAGTGCATCTCCCCTGCAGGCTTGCACACCATGTCGTACAAGGAGTGGGGCGCACCCGACAATCCGAACGTGCTCGTCTGCGCCCATGGCGTGACGCGCGTGGCGGACGACTTCGACAACCTGGCGCGCGCCATGGCCAGCGATTACCGCGTGATCTGCCCCGACGTGGTGGGGCGCGGGCGCTCCGGCTGGCTGGCCAACCCCCAGTTTTACCGCGTGCCGCAATATGTGAGCGACATGGTGACCTTGCTGGCGCGCGTGCTGGCCAATGGCGAGCGCCAGACGGTGGACTGGTTCGGCACCTCGATGGGCGGCTTGATCGGCCTGGGCCTGGCTTCGTTGCCCAACAGCCCGATCAGCAAGCTGGTCCTGAACGATATCGGCCCGACCCTGGCGCCGGAAGCCTTGCAGCGCATCGGCGACTACATTGGCCAGGACTTGCGTTTCGATACCTTCGAGCAGGGCGCCAAATTTGTGCGCGACGTGTCCGCCAGCTTCGGCCCGCACACGGATGCGGAATGGCATAAACTGGCGGTGGATGTGTTGCGGCAAGACAAGGATGGCCATTGGCGCCGCCACTATGATATGGGACTGGCCATGCCGTTCCGCTCGGCAACGCCGGAATCGGCGGCCAGCGACGAAGCCATGCTGTGGGCCGCGTATGATGCCGTGCGCTGCCCCACCTTGCTGGTGCGCGGCTCGGAATCCGATCTGCTGTCGCACGCGACGGCGCAGATCATGCTGGGCCGTGGGCCGAAGGCGGAACTGGTGGAAATCGAAGGCGTGGGCCATGCGCCCACTTTCGTTCACGACGACCAGATCGCCATCGCGCGCAAGTTTTTGCTGGGCAAATAAGAATGCAACAAGCAATAGCGCTGTACAGATTTTGAAACAACCGAAAGAAGAAGCATGGAAATTACACGATTGCACGTAGGCAAACGCCTCTCCGAAATAGCGATACACAACAACACCATCTACCTGGCGGGCCAGATCGCGGAAGACACCACCCAGGGCATCGTCGGCCAGACGCGTGAAGTGCTGGGCCACGTCGACCGTTTGCTGATGGAAGCGGGCAGCGACAAGACCTGCATCCTGTCGTGCCAGATCTACATCGCCGACATGAAGGATTTCGACGGCATGAATGAAGTGTGGGACGACTGGGTCGCCTCCGGCCACACGCCGCCGCGCGCCACGGTGGAAGCGAAACTGGCCAATCCGGCTTGCCTGGTGGAAATTGTCATCATCGCTGCAGAACGCTAAGTTATTCAGTTATTGAGTTGTTAAGTTTATAAGGTATCACATGGTTTCCATCTCGGCCCCGAATAGCGCCACCTCGGAACAACTGGTAGAGGGCTTGAGTGCGCCGGACAGCGCGCGCGTGCTGGATGCGCTCGCGTATGCCACCGCGGCGTATGGCGACAAGCAGACCTTTGCCGGCCGCTCCGCGCTGGAGTTCGCCATCGGCGTGGCCACCACCCTGGCGTTCCTGCGCAGCGATGCGGAAACGCGCATCGCCGGCCTGATGTTCGAGCTGACCTTGCTGGAACCGGACACGGCGGCCGACATCGAACCGCGCTTCGGCAAGCAGGTGTGCGACCTGGCGACAGGCGTGCGCCAGCTGATCCGTTTGCGCGCGCTGACCCAGGCGCAGCACGGCGGCGCTGGAGGTCGCGGCAAGAATGCGGCGCAGCAAGCCGTGGCCCAGGTGGAAACCTTGCGCAAGATGTTGCTGGCGATGGCGTCCGACATGCGTGTCGTGCTGGTGCGCCTGGCCGCCTGCGTGACGACCTTGCGTTACTTTGCTGAACTAAAACTGTTCAATGAAATGACGCGCGAATACGGCAAGGAAACCCTGGATTTGTACGCGCCGCTGGCCAACCGCCTCGGTATCTGGCAGCTGAAGTGGGAACTGGAAGATTTGTCATTCCGCTTCATCGAGCCGGAAGCGTATAAACGCATCGCCAAGATGCTGGAAGAAAAGCGCATGATGCGCGAGGGCTTCGTGTCCTCGGCGATTTTGCGCCTGCAGACGGAACTGGCTTCGGCCGGTATCCAGGCGGAAGTATTTGGCCGCCCGAAACACATTTACAGCATCTGGAACAAGATGCGCGGCAAGGAGCTGGACTTTACGGCTCTGTACGACGTGCGCGCCTTCCGCGTCATCGTTGCCGACGTGAAAACTTGCTACACGGTACTGGGCGTGGTCCACAATATCTGGACCCCCATCCCGAAAGAATTCGACGATTACATTTCGCGTCCGAAACCGAACGGTTACCAGTCGCTGCACACGGTGGTGACGGCCGAGGATGGCCGCCCGCTGGAAGTGCAAATCCGCACGAACGAAATGCACAGCTTTGCCGAATACGGCGTGGCTGCGCACTGGCGCTACAAGGAAGAGGGCGGCTCGAACTTTGCCGGCCAGAAATACGACGAAAAGATCGCCTGGCTGCGCCAGTTGCTGGCCTGGAAGACGGAGGTGGCCGACGCCGTCGTGGGCCAGGAAGAAATCCAGCGCGAATGGGTGGAAAAGTTGAAATCCGCCACCCTGGACGACCGCATCTTCGTCATGACGCCGCAGGCGCGCGTGCTGGAATTGCCCGTGGGCGCCACGCCCGTCGATTTTGCGTACCACCTGCACACGGACGTGGGCCATCGCTGCCGCGGCGCCAAGGTCGACGGCATCATGGTGCCCCTGAATACGCAATTGAAGAACGGCCAGACCTGCGAAATCATCACGGCCAAGGGTGCACCGGGCACGGCCGGGCCGTCGCGCGACTGGCTCAGCGCCGGCTACGCCGTCAGCACGCGCACGCGCTCGAAAATCCGCGCCTGGTTCCACGCCATCGACATGCAGGAAACCCTGGCCCACGGCCGCGCGCTGGTGGAAAAGTCGCTGCAGCGCGAAGGCAAGACGGCCGTCAACCTCGAAGCGCTGGCACAAAAGCTGGGCTTTGCGAAAGTTGACGAACTTTTCTTGTCTGTCGGCAAGGATGAATTCAGTCTGCGCCACGTGGAGCAGGCGCTGCACGACAATGGCGAAGTGGTGGTGCCGGAAGACGCCGTGCTGGTGGGTAAAAGCCGCGCTTCCAGCGTGGAACAGGGCGCCAAGTCCGGCGTGCTGGTGGTCGGTACCGAGGGCTTGATGACGGTGCTGGCCAAGTGCTGCAAGCCGGCGCCGCCGGACAGCATCGTCGGCTTCGTCACGCGCGGCAAGGGCGTCTCGATCCACCGCGCCACGTGTAAAAACTTCGAGGAAATGCGCGCCAAGTCGCCCGAACGCGTGATTTTTACCGAGTGGGGCAGCACGGGCGGGCACGACACCGTGTATCCGGTCGATATTTTTATTCTTGCTGGCGACCGCCAGGGCTTGCTGCGCGACATCTCCGAAATCTTTTCGCGAGAGAAAATCAACGTGATCGGCGTCAATACCCAAAGCGCCAAGGGCCAGGCCCGCATGACGTTTACGGCCGAGATCAGCTCGACGGCGCAGTTGTTAAAAGCCTTGAATGTGATCAAGGATGTGAGTGGCGTGCTGGAGGCACGGCGTAGCTAGTCTTTGCACCCCAAGGATAGACGCCGGGGTCGTACCCTGAGGGACTCGGCGTCCCCGTCCGACCCCAGTATTTGCGGTTGGGTTCAATCAGTGGGTTTTGTCACCCTGATGCAAGGCGTTGTGACGCTTGTTGAACCTGTTGTTAATGCGTCTTGTCGCTCGCATGCAGCCCCGCCATCGCCGCCGTCTCCGGCTGCAGGGTGATGTGGTCGATGCCATGCTTGGCCAGCAACATCTTCTTGATCGCGCGCAATACCTTTGGCCAATGGTCGAGGTGCTCGATTTCCACGTGGCCGATCAGGGCGGGCTGGCCCGGCGACATGTCCCACACATGCAGATCATGCACGGCGATCACGCCGTCCACTTGCTCCACGTCCGCGCCCACCTGGACGTAGTCGATGTGCATGGGCACGCCTTCCATCAGGAAGTGGTAAGACTCCTTCAAGACCCCGAAGGTGGATTTCAGGATCAGCAGGGATACCAGCACGGACAGCAGCGGGTCGATCTGCATCCAGCCCGTAAAGTAAATCACGGCGCCCGCGACGATGGCGGCGACGGAGCCGAGCAAATCGCCCATCACGTGCACGAGGGCGGCGCGCGTATTCACGCTTTGCTTGTCCTTGGACAATACCCACGCCACCACCACGTTGATCGCCAGGCCGATGAAGGCGACGATGAAGACCATGCCGCCCTTGACGGGTTGCGGGGCGGAAAAACGCAGCACGGCTTCATAGCAGATCCAGCCCACCACGCACAGCATGGCCAGGCCGTTGACGAAGGCGGCCAGCGCCTCGGCGCGGCCGAAGCCGAACGAGTGGCGCGGCGAGGGCGGGCGGCGCGCGATCAGTTGCGCCAGCAGGGCCAGGCCCAGCGCGGCCGCGTCCGTGACCATGTGGCCCGCGTCGGAAATCAGCGCCAGCGAATTGGACAGGAAGCCGGCCGCCACCTCGATGCCGGCAAACGACAGGGTCAGCCCCAGCGCCCACGCAAGGATGCTCTGGCTGCGCCCCTCGAAGGAGTGGGTGTGCTTGGCGTCGCCCTTCAGGTGGGCGTGCAAATGGGTGGCGTCGTGATCGGTGTGCGTCGGCTGCATGGAATGCTTTGTGGAATGAGGTTGCCGTCAGTGTAATTGAAAAGCAACAACATAGGCGGCACGACAAAAAACCTGCAGGTCCGGAGGCGCTGCAGGTTTTTCCTGATACACGTCAGTTACTGCGCGGCAGTCTCGCCAAACTTGCCTTCGCGGAAATCCTGTACGGCCTGGAATACTTCCGCCTGGGTATTCATGACAAACGGGCCATACTGCGCGATGGGCTCGTTCAAGGGCTGGCCGGCGACGAGGATCACGCGGCCGCCTTCCGGTGCTTCGATGCGCACGCCGTCGCTGCCTGGCGTATTGGCGAAGATGGCCATGCGCAGGGCGGGCACGGCCTTGCCATCGACCTGCACCTCGCCGCGGAACGTGTACAGGAAGGCGTTATGGCCTGGCGGCAAGGGCTGCTCGAAGCTGCTGCCGGCCGGCAAGTCGATATCGAGGTACAACGGTTCCGTCAGCTCGCGCTGCACGGCGCCCGCCACGCCATGGCTTTCCCCGGCGATCACTTGCACGGCCACGCCCGCGTCCGTCGTGTAGCGGGGAATTTCTTCGCTCGTGAAATCGCGGTACCACGGCGTGCGCATCTTGTCGCGCGCGGGCAAGTTCAGCCACAGCTGAAAACCTTCCATCACGCCTTCTTCCTGCTCCGGCATTTCCGAGTGGATCACGCCGCTGCCGGCCGTCATCCATTGCACGCCGCCCGAGGTCAGCAAGCCTTCGTGGCCCGCGCTGTCCTTGTGGCGCATGCGCCCCGTGATCATGTACGACACCGTCTCGAAACCCCGGTGCGGATGCTCGGGGAAACCGGCGATATAGTCGTTCGGCTTGTCGCTGGCAAAGTTGTCGAGCATCAAGAACGGGTCGAGACGGCGCTGCAACTGCTGCGTCAGCACGCGGTTGATCTTCACGCCGGCGCCATCCATGACGGCCTGGCCGGCGATTACGCGCTCGACGGCGCGTGGTTTCGTGACGGTGGTGATGTCGCTCATTGCTTTCTCCTCTAGGCCGGGACGGCGCCAGTGCGCCGCCCCATTCACTGCTGGGAATTACACCAGGATCGCGTTGATCTCGGCGTCCGCTTGCGCCTGCGCCTTGGCCACGGCTTCCGGACCCATGCCCATGCCTTCCGAATACACGTATTGCACGTCGGTCATGCCCAGGAAGCCGAACATGGTGTTCAGGTAAGGCACCTGGCTGTCGTTGGCGCTGTCTCGGTGCAAGCCGCCGCGGGACAGGCCCACGTAGACTTTCTTGCCGGTCAGCAGGCCCACGGGACCGTTTTCCGTGTACTTGAAGGTGACGTTGGCGCGGGCAATCGCGTCGAACCAGCTTTTCAGCTGCACGGTGATGCCGAAGTTGTACATGGGCGCGCCGATGACGATCACGTCCGCTGCTTGCACTTGCGCAATCAGCGCGTCGTCGAGGGCGATGCGGGCCGCCTGTTCCGGCGTGCGTTTGTCGGCTGGCGTGAACAGCGCTTGCAGGGTCGGCTCGTCGAGCACGGGGTGCGGCTGGGCAGCCAGGTCGCGGCGCGCCACGGTGGCGCCAGGGTTGGCGGCTTGCACGCGGGCAACGATGGCGTCAGCCAGGCGGGTCGAGGCGGAACCGGTGCTGCGGGCGCTGGAATTGATTTGCAGGATGTTCATCTTGTTTTCTCCGTTGTGAGGTGTCTTGCGATGGATGAACTATAGCAATTCCAAAATTGATGCGGAAGCCGTTAAAATGGATAACATTAATCCACTCATGGAACAATTGAGTTTACAGGTAAATATATGGATATCGATCCCGGAGATTTGCTGCTGTTCGCCCGCGTCGTCGAGTGCGGCAGTTTCTCGCGCGCCGCCGTGCGCGTGGACTTGCCCAAGTCGACCCTGTCGCGCCGCATCTCGCAGCTGGAAGCGAAGCTGGGCGAGCGGCTGCTGCTGCGCACCACGCGCAAGCTGGCGCTGACGGAGTTTGGCGCCAGCCTGCTCGAACACGCGCGCAAGGTGGTCGAGGAAACGGAGGCGGCTGGCGCGCTGGCCCAGCACCGGCAGGCCGGGCCCAGCGGCTTGCTGCGCATTTCCATGCCGGCGGACTTTGGCGACGCGCTGATGCGCCAGGTGCTGGCCGAATTCGTGCGCCGCTATCCGGCCATTTCGCTGGAGCTGGACTTGTCGGCGCGCAGGGTGGATTTATTGGAAGAAAATTTTGACCTGGCCATCCGCATGGGCAACTTGCCCGACGACGCCAGCCTGGCCGCGCGCCGCGTGGCCTTCAGCACGCTGGCGCTGTATGCCTCGCCGCAATACACGAGCGTGCACGGCTTGCCCGAGCATCCCGACGATCTGTATGGCCACGATCTGCTCAGCCTGCCACGGGCCGTGCATGGCCTCGTGCACTGGACTTTGATCCGCGGCAAGACGACCTGGGAGCGCGATCTGCCCGTGCGCCTGCTGGCGAACTCGCCGGAATTGCTGGTGCGCATGGCCTGCACGGGCGTGGGCATCGCGGCCAGCACGGACCGCTTCGCCAAGGCCTATGTGGCGACGGGGGAACTGGTGCGCGTGCTGCCGGAGTGGAGTTTCCCGCTGGTCACGGGCTGGGCCGTGTTTCCCGGCCGGCGCTTGATGCCGGCCAAGACGCGGGCATTTCTGGATTTGATGGAGGAAATGTATCAGACGGACGCGCCCGTGTAGGCGCGCATCCCGCTGGCTTAGCTGGGCACGTTGCCCATGACTTCGCCCAGCTGCACGGGGCCGGCCGGTTGCCAGTTGGCATTGAATTGCACGGTGTCTTTCGGGAACAGCATCACGACGGTGGAACCGAGCAGGAAGCGGCCCAGCTCTTCGCCCTGTTTCAGCACCACATTGTCGTTGGCATAGCTCCAGTCGCGGATCTCGCCCGTGCGGGGCGGGTTGACGACGCCGTGCCAGACGGTGGCCATGCTGCCGACGATGGTGGCGCCCACCAGGGTCATGACGAAGGGGCCGTTGGCCGTGTCGAACACGCAGACGACGCGCTCGTTGCGGGCGAACAGGCCGGGAATGCCGCGCGCCGTCGTCGGGTTGACGGAGAACAATTCACCGGGCACATAAATCATGCGCGTCAAGCGGCCGTCGCAGGGCATGTGGATGCGGTGGTAGTCGCGCGGGCTCAGGTACAGGTTGGCGAAGCTGCCGTGTTCGAACTGCGCCGCCAGGGCTGCATCGCCGCCCACCAGGGCCGTGGTGCTGAAGTTGTGGCCCTTGGCCTGGAAGATCTGGTCCTTGTCGATCGCGCCGAACTGGCTGATCCGGCCATCGACGGGGCAGACGTAGTCGGCCTTGGCCAGCGGCCGCGCGTCGGGGCGCAGCGCGCGCGTGAAAAAGTCGTTGAAGCTGGCGTAGTGCGTGATGTCCGGGTCCAGCGCCTCATTCATGTTGACGTTGTAGCGGCCGACGAACCAGCGGATCAAACGCGTCGTCATGGCGCCGCCCTTGGCACCGGCGATGCGTCCGGCAAAGTTGGTCAACGCCCCCTTGGGCAGCAGATATTGAGGCAAAACGGCAAGACGGTCAGACACGATGGGAAGCCTTTGACGGGGTGATCGGAATAATGGCGAAAACGCATTATAGCGGCGATGTGGCGCGCAATGATATGCGCCGTATGCAAGGGTGCGTATCGCAGTCTGCCACCGAATTTAATTTGCCATAGGAAATATTTTCAGGAAACTGTGCCACTCGGAAAAAATTACAGCACAATACAGCGGCCTGTTTTTTAGCATTTAGCCATTTTTATTCAGCCAACTTTTTTCAGCCAGGTCATGATGCCACGCCGTTGCCTCCGCCTTACCGTTGTTTGTTCAGCTGTCCTGTTTGCCTGGAATGCCCAGGCCCAGCAATCCGAAACGCCCGCCGCCACCGACCCTGCCGGCGCGCCGCTGAAGGCTGAAAAGCCCGCCGCGCCCGCCATGCAAACCGTGGAGGTCAAGGGCAGCGGCTACGATCCGCGCCGCGACGATACGGCCAGCAAGATGGTCGTGAGCAGCGAAGAAATCCTCAAGTATGGCGACAGCAATGTCACCGACGTGCTCAAGCGCCTGCCCGGCATTACCGTGTCCGGCGCGGCCGGGCGCACGGGCGGCGAAATCCGCATGCGCGGGCTGGGCAGCGGCTACACGCAGATATTGCTCAATGGCGAGCGGGCGCCGGCCGGTTTTTCGCTCGACACCCTGTCGCCCGACGTCATCGAGCGCATCGAGATTTTGCACGCGGCCAGCGCCGAATACAGCACGCAGTCGATTGCCGGCACCATCAACGTGGTGCTGAAAAAGGCCGTCAAAACGGCGCAGCGCGAACTCAAGCTGGGCGTGCAGGGCAGCGACGTGAGTTTTTCGCCCAGCGTGAACCTGCAACTGTCCGACCGCGACGGCAATTTCTCGTATTCGCTGGCCGCTTCGCTGTTCCGCTACGATTATCATTACGATAATCCCGGACTGGAACTGGGCTACGCGCCTGACGGCCGGCAAAACCTGCTACGCCGCACGAATGGCACGGGCGATGGCCGTCCGGAAGGCATTAATCTGTCGCCGCGCCTGAACTGGGTGCTGGCCAACGGCGATAACGTGACGGCGCAATTCTTTTTCAATGGCGGGCGCTCGAACCACCGCAATTTCAGCCGCGCGGAAACAGAATTGGGCTTGCGCCCCGATTACGACACGAATACGGGCAGTTCCAGCAACCACAACGCCTTTGGCCGCAGCGACCTGACGTGGATGCACAAGCTGGCCGGCGGCGCCAAACTGGAACTGAAGATCGGCGCCTCGGCCGCCCGCAATACGTCCGACAGCCTGCAGCAGGGCTTTATCGATGGCAGCGGCCTGGCGCTCGAGCGAAAGGTGGGCGTGAAGGCGACGGAAAACGGCGTCAGTTCCACCGGCAAGTATTCCGCGCCCTTGCTGCCCGGCCATGCCCTGTCGATGGGCTGGAATGGCGCCTACACGGAGCGCGAGGAAACGCGCCGCCAGCGCGAAGCGGCCCTGGGCGTGCGTCCGCTCGTCAACAGCGACGAGGGTTTCGACGCCACCATCCAGCGCCTGGCCCTGTTCGTGCAGGACGACTGGGAAATCACGCCGCGCTGGTCGATGTATGCGGGCGTGCGCTGGGAAGGCATCGATACGCGCAGCGCGGGCGATACCTATGACGAAGTGAATCAGCGCACCAGCGTGTGGAGCCCGCTGCTGCAAACCTTGTGGAAGTTGCCAGATACCAAGGGCGACCAGGTGCGCCTGGCCCTGACGCGCACCTACAAGGCGCAACCCACGTCGAGCCTGATTCCCCGCCGCAATACCTCGACCAACAACAGCCAGACCGACCCCGACCGCGAAGGCAATCCCTACCTGAAACCGGAGCTGGCGCTCGGTATCGACGCTTCCTACGAGCATTACTGGGCCGAAGGCGCCTTGCTCAGCGCGCGCGCCTCGGCCCGCCGCATCGACGGCTATACGCGCCAGGGCTTGCTGTTTATCAATGACCGCTGGGTATCGACGCCCGTCAACGATGGCCGCGCGAATACGCAGACACTGGAACTGGAAGCGAAGTTCCCGCTGCGCGCCGTGCTGGCCGCGCCCGTGCCGGCCATCGACCTGCGCGCCAGCGTCAGCCGCAACTGGTCGCAAGTGGAGCAGGTGCCGGGGCCAAACAACCGGCTCGACCAGCAAACGCCCGTCAGCGGCAATTTCGGTCTCGACTACAAGACGCCGGACGGCGTCTTGACCACGGGCGGCAGCTTCAATTTCCGCAATGGCGGCCCCGTGCGCATCACCGAGCGCCAGAGCGCCTACACGTCGCCGCGGCGCGACCTCGACATTTATGCGCTGTGGAAATTCGATGCGAAGAACCAGCTGCGCCTGGCCGTGTCCAACTTGCTGGCGCAAGACTTCGAAAACACCACCACGTATGCGGACGCCAGCGGCACCATCGCGCGCAACAGCATTTCGCCGAGCTCGCCGCAGGCGCGCGCGACCCTGGAAATGAAGTTCTGATCGTGCTGTTTTCGCGGTGAAACCCCGGCCGGCATCCCCGCTGGCCTATAATCTCGGCAATTGCGCGCGCGGCCGGCCCGTGCGCGCCGCCTTTTACTTTGCCAAGATTGCTTTCCCCATGACGTTTTCCTCCCTCGGCCTGATCGATCCCCTGGTCCGCAAACTCGATGAGCTCGGCTATGCCAAGCCGACCCCCGTGCAGGCGCAATCGATTCCTGCCGTGCTGGCCGGGCGCGACCTGATGGCCGCCGCCCAGACGGGCACGGGCAAGACGGCCGGCTTTGCCGTGCCGCTGCTGCAGCGCCTGACCCTGGAAGGCGTGGTGGCGCCCCAGTGCGTGCGCGTGCTGGTGCTGGTGCCCACGCGCGAACTGGCCGAGCAAGTCTATGCCAGCTTCCGCAGCTATGGCGGTAACTTGCCGCTGCGCAGCTTCGTCGCCTATGGCGGCGTGCCCATCGAGCCGCAGATCAGCAAGCTGCGCAAGGGCCTCGACGTGCTGGTGGCCACGCCGGGCCGCTTGCTGGACTTGCAGACGCAAGGCGCCGTCAAGTTCGAGCAAGTGCAGACGCTGGTGCTGGACGAGGCGGACCGCATGCTGGACCTCGGTTTCGAGCGCGAGCTCGACTTGCTTCTGATGAGCATGCCCAAGCAGCGCCAGACCCTGCTGTTCTCGGCCACCTTCTCGGACGCCATCCGCGCCATGGCGAAAACCATGCTGAAAGACCCTGTCTCGGTGGAGGTCAGCGCGCGCAACAGCACGGTGAAAGCCGTGAAACAGTCGGTGATCGTGTGCGACAAGAAACGCAAGCCGGAACTGTTCCTGCACCTGCTGAAGAAAAAGCGCTGGGGCCAGGTATTGGTCTTCGTCAAGACGCGCAAGGGCGTCGAGCTGCTGGTGAATACCTTGCTGGAGCAGGGCGTGCGCGCCGATTCCATCCACGGCGACAAGACCCAGCCGAACCGCTTGCGCGCGCTGGCCCGCTTCAAATCTGCCGAGGTGCAAGTGCTGGTGGCTACCGACGTGGCGGCACGCGGCCTGGATATCGATCAATTGCCCGTCGTCGTCAATTTCGACTTGCCGACGGTCGCCGAAGACTATATCCACCGCATCGGCCGCACGGGCCGCGCGGGCGCCTCGGGCGAGGCCATTTCCCTCGTCTGCGCCGATGAAGTCGAATTGCTGTCGGCCGTGGAAGCGCTGACGCGGCAAACCCTGAAACGCAACGAGGAGCCCGGTTTCGAGGCCGAACACCGCGTGCCGGGCACGTCCGCCGGCGGCACCATCCAGAAAAAACCAGTGAAAGTGCTGGCGCCGAAGGCGGCGGAGCGGGCGAAAAAGCGCCGTTTTTATAAGTAAAGGACGCACAAGGCGCGCAGCACGGATATCGCATTCGTGCCATCATGCGCCATGACCTCGATACCTTTGTTCCCGCTCAATACGGTGCTGTATCCCGATGGCTATCTGCCCCTGCAGATCTTCGAGGTGCGCTACCTGGACATGATACGTCAGTGCATCATGGGCGAGCAGCCGTTCGGCGTGGTGCAGTTGCTGGACGGCGCCGAAGTGCGCAAGCCGGGCCAGCTGGAAACCCTGGCGCCCGTGGGCACCCTGGCGCGCATCATCGACTGGGCTGCGCCCCTGTCGGGCTTGCTGCAAATCAAATGCATGGGCATGCAGCGCTTCCACATCGTCTCCAGCGAACAGCTGAAAAATGGCTTGTGGATGGCGCAAATTGAAACCTTGCCGCCCGACAAGGCCATTCCCATCCCCCAGGAGCAGCAGAACGTGGCCGACGCGCTCGGTGCCCTGATCCGCACCTTGCAGGAACAAAAGATTCCGCCCGAGCAAATGCCCCTGCAGCCCCCATACCGCCTCGACGAGTGCGGCTGGGTGGCGAACCGCTGGTGCGAGCTGCTGTCGCTGAGCGCCATGCAAAAGCAATTGCTGCTGAGCCAGGACAATCCCGTGCTGCGCCTGGAACTGGTACAGGATATGCTCACGGAAAACGGCTTGCTGGAAGAGTAAAACACGCCAGGCCGCATGTTTTCTCGCGCTTCCGTTGTGCAATTGCAATTACTATTGAGAAATACTTTACGCTTTGCCGCCGCTGGCATAAGATAATGCCCCTGGGCAAGATTACCCTGGGCAACATTCAAGAGCAGACGACATGGCAAAAGTAAGCGCGGAACAGATCAATGCGGCAATGGAAGCGATGGCCGGCGAAGGCCAGGCCATCACGGTGCGCGCCTTGCGCGAACGGCTGGGTAACGGGGCTTGCCTGGGCACCATCAGCAAGCTCTTGCAGCGCCGCAAGGCGGGCGCGCAGCGCCAGATCGCTGCGGCCGCCGAGCTGTCGCCCGTGCTGCAGCAAGCCATCCTCGATTATGTAGGACAGGAATTAAGCGCCAGCCACAGCGCGCATGAAGCCGAGATGAACGACAATCAACAGGAATTGATGGACCTGGCCAGCGAAAACGAGCGCCAGCAAGAGCTGCTCGACCTGCAGGCGGGCGAGCTGGAAACCTTGCGCGAGGAACTCGAACGCGAGCGGCAAGTGGCGAACCAGGCTAGAACGGACCTGGCCAAGGCGCAGCTGCGCCTGGAAGGCTTGCCGCGCCTGGAAGAGGCGGCCGAGCAGGCACGCATGGATCTGGCCAAGGCGCAATTCAAGCTCGAAGGCATCCCACGCCTGGAAGAGGCCGCCGAAGCGGCGCGCGCGGAACTGATCCAGGCCCAGCTGAAGCTGGAAAGCCTGACGCGCGTGGAAACGGAACTGGCCGCCGCGCGCCTGGAACTGGAAGCGGAACGCGAAGAGCTGGGCGAAACGCGCGCCGAGCTGGACGAAGAGCGCACCCTGCGCATCAAGGCGCAGCAGTTTATCGTCGACCCCATCTTCAAAACGCCTGTCTGAGGACGCCTGGCCTAAGCTGCTGCGCGTCGGTATAGGAGGCTTGCGATGCTCACCGCACTGCAGTGCGGTTGCGCTTCTCGGCCGCCTCTCCCTTCCGCTCGCGACGCTTTTGCCAGGCGTCGATGCGTCGTGCTGCCTTGGGTTAAACGGCGCACGGAATCATGATGCAAGGCGCCGCAGAATCCATGCTGGACTTGGGCGTAAGGGCCTGGCATGGAAACGCTGATCGTCATGGGGGCTTCCGTGGGCGGCGTGGCTGCGCTGTCCACCATCTTCGCGGCCTTGCCGGCGAGTTTTCCTGCGGCCATTCTGGCCGTTATGCACGTGGGGGCGCGCAAGAGCGTGCTGCCCGACATTCTCGATAAAGTATCGGCCTTGCCCGTGCGCTTTGCCGCAACGGGCGAAGCCGTGCGCGCCGGCTGCATCCTGCTGGCGCCGCCGGACCGGCATATGCTGGTCGCCATCGCGGCGGGCCAGGCGACGGTCGAGCTGACCCTTGGTCCCAGGGAACATCACACGCGTCCCGCCATCGACCCGCTGTTTCGCAGCGCGGCCGCCGTTTTCGGGCCGAAGGTGGCGGGCGTGATCCTCAGCGGCTACCTCGATGATGGCACGGCCGGTTTGCGGGCGATCAAGGCTTGCGGCGGCAAGGCGCTGGTGCAGGAGCCACGGGAGGCGCAAGCGCCATCGATGCCGCAAAGCGCGCTGGCCCATGTGGACGTGGACTGGCGCCTGCCCGTGGCCGGCATCGCTCCCGTCCTGCTGGCGCTGGCCGGCACCGGCCGGGTCGCATTCGCTTAAAATAGCGCACGCCTGGCCGCTGCCGCGCAAGGCATCGATAGCAAAGAAGGTTTATGTCAGTAGAGAAAAATTCATCGGCTCCCGGGCAAATGCCGCCATCCACGGCGCCGCGCGCGCTGCCGCCGCGCCCGCCTGCCGAATTCAGTTCTGCCGCGACAGCTCTTGCGCATAAGCAAGCGCGCGAAGATAAGGATGCGCAGGTGCGCGGCGTCACCTCCATCGATGCCATGCGCGAGGCCATCAAGCGGGCGGCGCGCGGCTTGCCCGCCATCACCGAGGTGCCGCGCCTGGGCATGCTTGGCGCCGCCGCCTTCCGCGCGCGCGCCGCGCTGGGCTTGCCCTTCCTGATGCGCGGGCTGGTGCAGCGCTGGCCCTTGTCGGCATTGGGGCCAGAGGTCTTGCGCGAGCAGTTCAGCCACGTGCCCGTGCGGGCGCGGGTGGGCGACTACATCAACACGGCGTTCGCGGCCGACCGCGCCATGCAGGACATGTCGATGGGGCAATACCTGGATCTGGTGGCAGAGGGCGAGTACGCGCTGCCGCCGTACCTGGGCAACCTGGAATTGCGCGAGCTGAACCGCCTGTGCCACTGGCCCACGTATTTCGACAAGATGGGTCCGCCGCGCTTCTGGGTGGGGCCGGCCGGCACGGTGACGCCCCTGCATTGCGATTACGACGACAATATCTTCGCGCAAGTGTGGGGCCGCAAGCGCATCTTCCTGTCGCCGCCGCACCACGATGCCTTCCTGTATCCCAGCGAGGCGAATGCCATCCTGTTCGGTTCGCCGTTCGACCCGGAAGCGCCCGATTTCCAGCGTTTCCCCCTGGCAAGCCAGGCGACCATGATCGAATGCCTCGTCGAGCCGGGCGACATGCTGTACGTGCCCGCCGGCTGGTATCACCAGGTGCGCGCGCTGACGTTTTCGCTGTCGTCGAACCGCTGGGCCAGGGCCGTGCCGCTGGCGCTGCATGGGGATATGGCGCTGCGGCGTGGCGTGGCGTAATTATTGCTCGATGGGTTTGCCATCGGCGCGCAGACGCCTGGGGCGCCACTCGCTGAGGATGCCCGCGCAAATGATCAATATGCCCCCCACGATGGCCAGCGCGGGCAGGCGTTCGCCGGCGATGCGGCCGATCACGCCGGCCCACACGGGCTCGCCCGCGTAGATCAGCGTGGCTTTCGTGGCGGAAATGCGCTTTTGCGCCCAGTTCATCACATACTGGATCAGCGCGCTGGCGCAGCCCAGGGCCAGCACGCTGAGGATGAAGGTCTTGCCGAGCACCGGCGGCGCTTCGCCCATGACGGGCATCAGCAGCAGGGCGATCAATGACGCCGTGGCCAGCTGCACGATGGTCACGCGCAAGATGTTCAATTGCGGCGAGACGCGGCTGATCAGAATAATTTCCAGGGCGATCGCGATGGCGCCCACGGCTGTCATCAGTTCGCTCTTGCCCAGGCCCATGCTCAAGCCATCCGTGCCCGTGAGCAACAATAATCCCACGAACGCCAGCACCACGGCCGCCCACACGGCAGGGCGGGGCCGCTGCTTGAACACCAGCCATTGCACCAGCGGCACGATGGGCACATAGAACGCCGTGATGAAGGCCGATTTGCTGCTCGTGATATGCATCAAGCCATAGGTTTGCAGCGCGTAGCCGCCAAAGATGCTCACGCCGATGGCCATGCCCGTCAACAACTCGGCCTTCGTCAACTGGCGCAGCTGGCCCCGGCAAATCAGGGCGCCGATGCTGGCGGCTACGGCAAAGCGGGCGGCAACGAAGGCCAGCGGGCCGCTGACCGTCACGGCATGCTGCACGACGAGAAACGTGCCGCCCCAGATGAAGGTGATGGCGATCAGGGCCAGTTCGGGCAGGCCGAGGGCGGGCGGGGGACTTGCGTGTGTTTTCATGGGAGGCTATGCTATGAGCAAAATATTTCCCATCATCATAGGAGCAATATATTGCGTAGTCAAGCCGAGGCCGGTGGCGTGCTGGCACACCTGGCCACCAATCTGCGGCGCTTGCGCCTCGCTGCCGGCCTCAGCCAGGAGGAACTGGCGCGCCGGTCCGGCCTGAGCCGGCGCATGGTCAATGGCGTCGAGGCGGGCGGCACCAACATCAGCCTGGCCAACCTCGACCATGTGGCGGCGGCGCTGGGTGTCGCTTTTGTCGACCTGGTCCAGCCGCCGCGGCAACCGCACGACAGCCTGCGCGTGCTGATGTGGCAAAGCGCATCGCAGGCGAGCCAGGCCGTGCTGCTGGGCGCCGCGCCCGCCAGCCGCCAGGTGGAACTGTGGTCATGGATCCTGGCGCCGGGCGAGCGCTACGATGCCGAGGCCGATCCGGCGGGCTTCAGCGAAATGCTCTACGTGCTGGAAGGAACGCTGCACCTCGTGCTGGCGGCGGAAACCAGGCAACTGGCCACGGGCGACTTTTTCGTCTTCAGCAGCGCGCAAGCGTATAGCTATGTGAATGCGGGTGAGTCCACCGTGCGCTTTACGCGCAATGTGGCCAGCTAGGAATCAAGGAGGAATCATGCTGACGTCAACTTTTTACAAGCCAACCTTGCACAACCGTTATATGGGCGCCTTGCTGGGACTTGCCTGCGGCGATGCCGTCGGCACCACCGTGGAATTTTCTCCGCGCGGCAGCTTTGCGCCCGTGACGGGCATGCAGGGCGGCGGGCCGTTCGGCCTGCAGCCGGGACAATGGACGGACGATACCTCGATGGCGCTATGCCTGGCCGAGAGCCTGATATCGAAAGGGGCATTCGATCCGGCGGACCAGATGGTACGGTATCTGAACTGGTGGCATTGGGGCTACCTGAGCTCCACCGGCACCTGCTTCGATATCGGTGGCACGGTAAGGAGCGCGCTGGCCAGCTTCCAGGAGACGGGCAATCCCTGGAGCGGCTCCAGCGCGCCTGACACGGCGGGCAATGGTTCGCTCATGCGCCTGGCCCCCGTCGTGCTGTTTGCCTATCCCGATGCCGACGCGGCCCTGGCCTGCGCCGCCGATAGTTCGCGCACCACCCACGCGGCAGCGGAAGCCGTCGAAAGCTGCCAGTTGTTTGCCGCCTTGCTGTGCAGCGCGCTGGCGGGCACGGCAAAAGAAGAGCTGCTGGGCAGCATCGCATACCGGCCTGCCGAACCGAAGCTGGTGGAGCTGGCCAGCGGCAGTTTTCTCGCCAGGACGGAGCAGCAGATACGCGGCACCGGTTATTGCGTGGAATCGCTGGAAGCGGCGCTCTGGTGCTTCTTCCATACCGATTCACTGGAAGCGGCCGTGTTGCGCGCCGTCAACCTGGGCGAGGATGCGGATACGACCGGCGCCATCGTCGGCCAGCTTGCCGGCGCGTATTATGGCGCGCAGGCGATTCCGCCGCTGTGGCTGGAAGCGCTGGCCATGCGCACCGATATCGAAGAGCTGGCGGCCAAATTGTTCGAGCGGACCCGGGACTAGCGCCGACCGCAGCCCACCAGCAGCAGCATCGGCCGTTCGCGCTCTTCCACCAGGGCCGGCTGCTGCGCGATCTGCTCGTCAGTGGGGCCCCATTCTTCCACATGTTCCAGCTGGAAACCGGCGCGCAGCAGCGCATTGATGGTCGTGCCCAGGGTGCGGTGCTGCTTGATGACGCCGGGCGCCAGCCAGTCCGACACGCGCGGGCCTTGCTGCTGGTAGCTGTCGACGGGCCAGCGCTTGCGGCCTTGCCCATCCGTCAGCCAGCCGGGCTGGCGCGGCGCCATGAAGATCGGGTGCTCGATGGAAAACACCAGCTTGCCGCCAGGCTTCAAGCCTTCGCGGATGGCGGCCAGCAAGGCGTCGAACCCTTCGACGTAGTGCAAGGCGAGCGAGCTGTAAATCAGATCATAGCTGGCGGGCGGCAAGGCCAGTTGTTCCAGATCAAGCCGCGCATAGCTGACGGCCGCGTGCGTCCCCATGGCATTCGCCTGCGCCAGCATCTTTTCCGACACGTCCACGCCCAGCACCCGCGCCGCGCCCTGTTCTGCCGCCCAGCGGCAAAACCAGCCATAGCCGCAGCCCAGGTCGAGCACGCTTTTTCCCTGCAGGTCGGGCAGCAGGGCGCGCAGGGCCGGCCATTCGGGGGCGCTGTCGAGGCCGCCGACGGAGCGCGGCAGCTGGCTGTAGGCCGTGAAAAAGGCGTCGTTATCGTAGATGTTCTGTGTCATGTGTCGAGATCCTTGGCAGGATGGCGTTTGGCGTGGCCGCCCCGCTGCGCCCGGTAAATGCCCGCGTGGCCGGAAAACAGGTAGGCGACGACGCAGGCGATGGCCGCGTACACGCCGATGTCCGCGCCGAACAGTTCCATTGCCATCAGGGTCGAGGCAATCGGCGTGTTGGCCGCTCCCGCAAACACGGCGACGAAGCCGATGGCGGCCAGCAGGGCGACGGGCTGGTGCAGCACAGGCCCCAGTGCATTGCCCAGGGTGGCGCCGATGTAGAACAGGGGCGTCACTTCGCCGCCCTTGAATCCCGTGCCCAGCGACACGATGGTGAACGCCATCTTGCCCAGAAAATCGTATGCGGGCAGCGGCTGCTTGAGCGCGTCGACGATGGTGGGGATGCCCAGGCCGATATATTTGTCGGTGCCCAGCAGCCATACGGCGAGCGCGACGACGAGGCCGCCTGTCAGCGGGCGCAGGGGGGCGTAGGCAATCTTGCGCTTCATCAACCCGCTCAAGCCGTGCGTGGCTTGCGCAAACAGTTTGCCGGTTACGCCGAACAGCACGCCCGCGATCACCATGGCGCATAAGGTCCAGGCGGAGAGGGCGGGAATCAAGGGCACGGCGTAATGCGTATGGCCAATGTGCAAAAACGGCCCCAGCAGCAGGACCACCTGGTCGGCGATGACGGCGGCAGCCAGGCAGGGCAGCATGGCCTCGTAGCGCAGGCGGCCGATGGCCAGCACTTCCAGGCCGAAGATGGCGCCTGCCAGCGGCGTGCCGAAGACGGAGGCAAAGCCGGCGCTGATGCCGGCCATCAGGATGATGCGGCGGTCTTCATTGTTCAAACGAAACATACGCGTGAGCTGGTCGGCCAGCGCGCCGCCCATCTGCACGGCCGTGCCTTCGCGCCCGACTGAAGCGCCGAACAGATGCGAGATGACGGTGCCGCCCAGCACCAGCGGCGCCATGCGCAGCGGAATGATTTTCTTGGGATCGTGGATTTCATCGATGAGCAGGTTGGCGCCGCCCTCGACACTGCTGCCGTAGCGCAAATACAGCCAGCCGACGGCAAAGCCCGCCACGGGCAGCAGCCAGATCAGCCAGGCGTGCGCCAGGCGCGTCGCGGTCGCCCGGTCGAGGGCGTACAGGAAGCCGGCCGAGGCCGACCCCGCCAGCACGGCCACGACAAAGGCCAGCAGCAGCCATTTCAACAGATGCTTGAATAGATCGGTGAGGGCGCTCAGGCGGTGCATCGGGCATCCAGTCAAGGCTGATGGGTGGGGGATTCCTTACAGGCCCAGTTCCGCCACCAGCGCCTGGCCGATGGCCCGCTGTTCGGCCAAAATGGCGCGCAGGTGGTGGGGGCGCGTCTTGACATTCGTCATGACCACGCGCAATACATTCGTGGGGCCAGGGTAGCGCGTCGATTCGAGCACCGTGCGCGAGACAAAGCTGTGGCCTTCGGCCTTTTGCCGGTTTTGCAGCTTGGCGGTCAATGTGTTCAGTTGCTTGTTCAGCTCGGTCGCCGCGTCCACCTGGCCGCCGGCCAGCAAGCTGTCCATGCGCTGGCGCAAGTGCGCGGGCACGTAGCGGTAGGTCAGAATGAAGGTGTCCGAGCGCGTGACGAGCTCGAAATCCTGCTGGTCTGCCAGTAAGTCCTGCAACTGGCCGGACAGGGTGGCCGCCTGCTGCAGCAAGGTCGTGTAGCCGGACACGCCCAGCACCTTGAACGAGGTCCACAGTTTCAGGGCGTCGAAGCGGCGCGAGCCTTCCAGCGAGGTCTGGCCCAGGTCGCCAGAATTGTCACGCAAGATGTAGTTGGCGTTGTGTTTGAGCAAGTTCAGGCTGGCGCCATCCTTGAACAGCACCATGCTTTGCGCCATCGGCACCCACAGCAATTTATGCCCGTCGATGACGACGGAGTCGGCCAGGGCGATGCCGTCGTACAGCGGGCGGTACTGTTCCGCGATTAAGAGGGCGCCGCCCCAGGCCGCATCCACGTGGAACCAGATGGATTCGCGCGCGGCAATCGCCGCCATGGCGGCCAGCGGGTCGATGGCGCCCGTTTCCGTCGTGCCGGCGATGCCGATCATGGCGACGACCTTGATATTGCGCAATTTTAAATCGGCAATCGTCGCTTCCAGCGCCTGGATGTCGATGCGGTTGTCGCGGTCCACTGCCACCAGGTGCAAGGCGTTTTCGCCGAGGCCCAGGGTCGCCAGCGCCTTTTTCACGGAATAATGGCTGCGGGCCGAGCCGATCACGGCCAGCCCGGCGTAGCCTGATTCTTGCATGGCGGAAAACAAACCGCGCTTGCGCGTGCCGGGCAACTGTTTTTCCAGCGCCACGGCCAGGGCCGTCAGGTTGCCCATGGTGCCGCCATTGACGACATTGCCCAGCGCGCCGCTGGTGGCGGCCATCGCCTGCGCGTAGACATTGTCGGCCTGCTGGTACACCTGGCGGTGCAGCCAGCCCAGGATCTGCTTTTCGATCAGGGTCGACACATACGCCGTCTCGATCTTGACCTGGTTCTGGTTCAGGGTGGCCGTAAACGCTTCGGCCAGCACGCTGATCCACGGCAGGGCCTGCGTCATGTGGCCGATGTATTGCGGGTGGTTCAGCTGGGCCGTATTGGCCAGCACGGTGGCGTCAAGTTCTTGCAGGAAATCGGCCACGGGCATGCCGTGCGCGGGCGGGCTGATGTCGGACAGCTGCGTCAGCAGTTCCGTGTAGGGCGTGTGCGGATAGGCCGTGTCGCGTTCGGCGGCCAGCCAGCCGCCCAGCATGCGCAGCGCCTGCTGCAGGGGCGCGGGCGAGCGTTGCAGCGCATCGATGGAAAAATGCTGCTGCAGCAGCCGTTCGATAGCGGTATCGGTCATTGCGCGTTTGTCTTCTTCTCTACTGATTGCTGATGCCACGGTGCCAAATGCATTGCGCCCTGGCGAAAGCGGGATTTTACCCGACTCCGCCAAGGCGCATCAGTTTGCTATTGGTAAATGATAATCAGAAGTAATTCAGGCCCAGCGCCGACTTGACTTCATCGGCCGTGCGGGCCGCCACTTCGCGTGCCTTGAAGGTGCCTTCCTTGAGCATCTGGATGACTTGCCCCTTGTCCTTGGCGAACTCTTCGCGGCGGGCGCGGATCGGCGCCAGCAATTCCTGCAAGACCACATCCAGGCGCTTCTTGACGATGCTGTCGCCCAGGCCGCCGCGCACGTAATGGGCCTTCATTTCGGCCAGCGCCGCTTTTTCCGGATCGAAGGCGTCCAGGTAAGTAAACGCGATGTTGCCTTCCAGGTGGCCCGGGTCTTCCACGCGCAGGTGCAACGGGTCCGTGTAGACTTTTTTCACGGCGGCCGTGATTTCAGCCGGGGTCGCGCCCAGGTTGATGGTGTTGCCCAGCGACTTGCTCATCTTCGCCTTGCCGTCGATGCCGGGCAGGCGGCCGATGTCGGGCACCAGCGCCTTGCATTCCATCAATACTTCGCGGTTGTACATGCGGTTGAAGCGGCGCACGATTTCATTCGTTTGCTCGATCATCGGGATCTGGTCTTCGCCCACGGGCACCACGCCCGCCTTGAAGGCCGTGATGTCGGCCGCCTGGCTGGCCGGGTAGGTCAGGAAGCCGGCCGGAATGTCGCGCTCGAAGCCGCGCAGGCGGATTTCTTCCTTGACGGTGGGGTTGCGCTCGAGGCGCGCCACGGTGACGATGTTCAGGTAGTAAAAGGTCAGCTCGGCCAGTTCCGGGATCTGCGACTGGATGAAGACCGTGGTCTTGGCCGGGTCGATGCCGACGGCCAGGTAATCGAGCGCCACTTCGACGACGTTGCGGTGCACCTTGTCGATGTCATCCATATTGTCCGTCAGCGCCTGCGCATCGGCCAGCATGATGAATTGCTTGTAATTGTTCTGATAGGAAACGCGGTCGCGCAGGCTGCCGACAAAGTGGCCCAGGTGCAAGGGGCCGGTGGGGCGGTCGCCCGTCAGGATCACGGATTGCGAAGCGATGGCGGCGGCGGACAGCGGTGCTGCCGGGGTGTTGTCGGTGTCGGGAGAGTTTTGGGTATCGGGGGTGTTAGGCAAGCTCATCAAGTTTCCTTTTGAGCCGCCTGCATCGGGGATGATCCAGGCTGAGCCTGTTACGCCACCGATCGAGGCGGCGTGGATCAAATTCACATCACTATAGAGTGGCCGCGCGAAAGTGAGCGGGACCACCAATTCAAGCAAGCGCGTTGTGACGGGATAAATTTCATGGCGTTATGGTTGCAGTTCGTGCGCGTTCTGTCAAGTTGCGGCCCCGATTTATCTGCTGCGCCGCGTCAGAGGCTTGCCTTATGCAAAACTTGCTTTCCGAGTACTATTGCCGTTCGGCCACTTTTGCGTGGCATGAATCATTGGAGAACAGTATGCGCGTGTCGTCCCCCGTCCGGCTCATCGGCCTGGCCCTGCTTGTCAGTACCTTGTTCAGCGCTCCCTTGCTGGCGCAAACCCGGCAAACCCCGCAAACGCCGCCGATGACGCCCGATATCGGCGCCAAACTGGTGGTGCCCGATATGAATGATTACGTCAAGCGCGTGGTGATGATCCCCATGCGCGATGGCGTCAAGCTGTACACGGTGATCGTCGTGCCGAAGGGCGCCAGCCGCGCGCCGATCATGCTCACGCGCACGCCCTATAACGCTGCCCGCCGCGCCCAGCGCGCGGCCAGCCCCAGCATGCTGGCCACCTTGCCGCAGGGCGACGATACCCTGGTGGAAAACGGCTACATCCGCGTGTTCCAGGACGTGCGCGGCAAGCATGGCTCGGAAGGCGATTACGTGATGACGCGCCCCGTGCGCGGTCCGCTGAACCATACCAAGGTCGATAATGTCACCGATGCGTGGGACACCATCGACTGGCTGTCGAAGAATATTCCGGAAAGCAATGGCAAGGTGGGCATGCTGGGTTCCTCGTACGAGGGCCATACGGTGCTGATGGCGCTGGTCGACCCGCATCCGGCGCTGAAGGTGGCCATCCCCATGAGCGCCATGGTCGACGGCTGGCGCGGCGACGACTGGTTCCACAACGGCGCCTTCCGCATGCCCAGCTTGTCCTACCTGGCGTGGCAGACGAGCGCGCGCGGCAGTGGCGAGGCGCCCGTGCTGGGCGTCTACGACGATTACGACGCGTATCTGCGCATCGGCTCGGCCGGTGATTTCGCGAAAAAATTCGGCATCGACAAGCTGACGTACACGAAAAAGCTGTTCGAGCATCCGGCCTACGACAGTTACTGGCAGGAACAGGCGCTCGATAGAATCCTGGCGAAGCGTCCGCTGATCGTGCCCACCATGCACGTGGTGGGGCAGTGGGACCAGGAAGACATCTATGGTCCCTACGCCAGCTATACGGCGATGGAAGGGCGCGACAAGCGCAACAACCTCAATTACCTGGCCATCGGCCCGTGGCGTCATAGCGGCGTCAACTATGACGGTTCCAGCCTTGGCGCACTGAAGTTTGACGGCGATACGGCGCGCCAGTTCCGCGAAAAAGTCATGCAGCCATTCCTGAACCAGTACCTGAAGGATGGCGCGCCGGAGGCGAACACGGCGCCCGTCGTGTCCTACCAGAGCGGCACGAACCAGTGGCAGCGCCTGCAACAGTGGCCGCTGGCTTGCGAGACCTGCGACACCAAGCTGACGCCGATCTACCTGCAGGATGGTTCCAGGCTGGGCTTTGCGGCGCCAGCGGGCGCTGCGGATGCGGCGGAAGGCGCTTTCGACGAATACGTGGCCGATCCCGCCAAGCCCGTGCCTTTCGTGCCCCGTCCCGTGCGCCTCAATGACGCCGACGTGTGGAAGCCATGGCTGGTCAGCGACCAGCGCGGCTATGCGGACCGCACGGACGTGCTCAGCTATGTTTCGGAACCGTTGAAAACGGCCGTGCGCATCGCCGGCGCGCCGATGGTCAACCTGTTCGCCTCCACCAGCGGCACGGATGCGGACTGGGTGGTGAAACTGATCGACGTGTATCCGGACGAAGTGCCGTCGCAGCCGGCCATGGGCGGCTATCAGCTGGGCGTGGCGATGGATATCTTCCGCGGGCGCTACCGCGACAGCTTCGAGCACCCGACGCCGATTCCGGCGGGCAAAGTGGAGCGTTACCGCTTCGCCTTGCCGAATGCGAATCACGTCTTCCTGCCCGGTCACCGCATCGCCGTGCAAGTACAGTCGAGCTGGTTCCCCCTGTACGACCGCAACCCGCAAAACTACGTGCCGAACATCTTCCTGGCCGACCCGGGCCATTATAGAAAGGCCACGCAGCGCGTGTACCACGCGGCAGGGGCGGCCAGCGCCATCGAATTGCCGATCGCGCCGCTGGACGCCCGCTAGGCGATTCGCATCAAGACCGCTCCCGCCGCGATCAGGCCGATGGCCACACAGCGGCGGGGGCTGATTTTTTCGCGCAGGAACAGGGCCGCAATGGCGATGGCGAACAGAATCGACGTCTCGCGCAGGGCCGCGATGGCGGCCACGGGCGCCTGCGTCATGGCCCACAGGGCCAGGCCATATGACGCCAGGGTGCCGAAACCGCCCAGGGCGGCCAGGTGCCATTGCGTTTGCGCATACGCAAACAAATCGGCCGGACGGCGCAAGGCCGTCCACAGCAGCAGTCCGGCGCCGTTCAGCACAAAAATCCACATCGTGTAGGCGGCCGGCGCGCCGGACAGGCGCACGCCGATGCCGTCGATCAGGGTATAGCTGGCGATGACGCAGGCGTTGCCTAGCGCAAAGGCCGTGGCGCGCCCCGTGTTTGTCGCGGCGCCGGCCGCGGCGGGCAGGCGCGCGGCGAAATACAGGCCGAAGATGCCCGCGCTGATGCAGGCGACGGCGCCCATCTGCATGGACGACAGGCGCTCGCCGATCAGCGGCCAGCTGGCCAGCGCCACGAGCAATGGCGCGCTGCCGCGCATCAATGGATAGGCATGGCTCATGTCACCCGCCTTGTAGGCGGCCGCCAGCAGCGAATAATAGGCGAGCTGGGCCACGGCCGAGGCGGCCAGGTAAGGCCAGCTGGCGGGGGCGGGAGCATTGACGAACGGCAATGCGAGGAGGGAAATCAGCGCCGCGCCCACGGAGACGAGCACGGTCGTGAGAAAGGTATCCTTGCCCGACTTGACGATGGCGTTCCAGCTGGCGTGCAGCAGGGCGGCAAACAGGACGACGGCGACGACGGGGCCGGACATGCAGGCCTTAGCGCGGGCGTATGCTCAGCGACAACAGTTCCTGGCGGTGATGGCGCTGGAAGCCGTCCATCAGGGAGCCCGAGCGGCCCGCCTTGTCCAGCAGTTCGCGCAGGGTCGCCTGGTCTTCCGCCGTCAGCGACTTGCGCGACAGGTAGACGCCGCTCATGCCCCAAGGCAATTCCGGCAAGGCTTCCAGGCGCAAACGGTCGGCCAGGCCGTACACGCGCGCATCGTTCTGCGCCACGCCGGCGAGGATGGTGGGGGCCATGATGGTGGCGTCGATGAAGCCGCTTTGCATCAAACGCGCCACGGACAGCGCGTCGACTTCGTAGAACAGGCGGCCCTGGCTGCTCAGCTCCTTTGCCAGCGCCTGGTACGGCGCGCCATAGTCGTAGCCGCGCACGAGCGCCACGCGCAATTCGCGCCGCTCGATCAGTTCCTGCATGGTGTTGATGGGCGTGCGCGCGCCCTGTAGCGAGATCAGCAGGGGGCGGCTGCCCAGCATGGGGATGAACAAGCCATGCTGGTCGCGCCGCGGCGTGCTGCTGGCGGGGATCAGCAGGTCGGCCTTGCCCGTCTCGAACATCGCTTCCAGGCGCGCGCGGGGCACGGCAGTAAAGATGAAATTGCAGCCGAGCTTGGCGCCCATGCTGCGCAGCAAGTCGGGATAGATGCCGCCGATGGTGGCGCCATTGACCACCACGCTGGCGCCGATGGCCGAGACGGGCACCTGGATGTCGCGCGAGCACTGCGCACCCGCCAGCGACGGCAGCGCCAGCGCCAGCGCCAGCGCCAGCATGGCCACGGTCCGGCGCCAGGCGCTGGAATAAAAGTCAGTCATACCCATCCTTGCTCACCATCGTAGCGCGGGCGTCGGCAACGTCCGCTTGATTATCCCATTCTCGCCTATTTATTTCTCAAATGCAATATTATCCCGCCGACTACTTTGTGGTGGAAACCGCAAGTCTTGCCTGGCGCTGTGCCTGGAAGTAGCGCCAGGCCACCACGATGCCCAGGGTTTGCATGATGGCGCACAGGTAGAAGGTGCTGCCGATGCGCCAGTCTTGCGGCGGCAAGTGGCTTACTTCGCCAAGGATCATGCTGCCGAGCAAAGGCATGATGATGATGCCCAGGCTGCTGATCGATTGCAGGGAGCCCATCAGTTCGCCCTGTTCGCCGGCGTTCGATGATTTCGAGATGATGCCTTGCAGTGCGGGCCCGGCGGCGAAGGCCAGCAGGTTGCACAAAATCAAGGCGTACATCATCCAGCCCTGCGTGGCCAGGCCGTACAGCAGGTAGGTGAGGGCGCCCGAAGCCATGCCCAGCAGGGACAGGCGCACTTCGCCAAAGCGCTTGATGAGGATGCCCAGCAAGCCCGCCTGCACGACGGCCGCGCACAGGCCCACGCAGAACAGGGCGATGCCGTTCTGGCGCGGCGTCCAGTCGAAGCGGAAGTGCGTGTACAGCACCCAGGTGGTGTTGAGCATCATTTGCGCAAAGGTCATCAGGCCGAAGGCCAGCACCAGGCCGCGGATTTCCACGCGGCGCACCAGTTTCATCAGGGCGGCGAACGGATTGATGCGCGCCCAGGTAAATGGCGCGCGGGGACCGGGCCGCAGCGATTCGGGCACGCAGAAATAGCCGTAGATGAAATTGGCCGCCGACAGGCCCGCCGCCACGTAGAACGGCAGGTGCAGGTTGATCTCGCCCAGCAGGCCGCCCAGCATGGGGCCGCAGATGAAGCCCAGGCCAAAGGCGGCGCCGATCTTGCCGAAGCTCTTGGCGCGGTTGTCCGGCGTCGACACGTCGGACGCATAGGCGGACGCGACCGACATGCTGGCCGACGAGACGCCGCCGATGATGCGGCCGATGAACAGGCAAGCCAGGTTCGGCGCCCAGCCCGTGGCCAGGAAATTGATGCCCATGCCGGCCATCGAGTACAGGAGCACGGGACGGCGGCCCACGCGGTCGCTGATGGCGCCCAGCATGGGCATGAAGATGAACTGCAGCAAGCCGAAGACGGCCGCCATGATGCCGTACCAGAATGCCTGCGCATCCTTGCCGTCGACAAAATCGCCGATCAGGATGGGCAGCACGGGCACTACCAGGCCGATGCCCAGCATGTCGATGAAGACGCAGACGAGGATGAAATTGAGGTTGCCGGCGCTCTTTGGGGCGGGGGATGACGGGGAATGGCTATCGG
>NZ_JBWKYD010000043.1:0-27370 GCF_059423585.1 Janthinobacterium sp. GW460-12-1-14-LB5
CGCCTCCTCCCGCGCCCCAGCCAGCTTCCGCGCCCCAGCCAGTCCCGCCACCGGCTCCCGTACCGGCATCCGCACCAGCCAAAGCGCCGCCCGCCAAGCCTGCGGCCAGGGGATCGGTGCCGCCGCCGCGCCCGCCCGTGCGCTTGCGCACGTGGATCGCGGCGGCCGTGGTGTTGACCGGTATCTGGTTTTATAACAAGCCCGCCGACAAGCCGGCCAGCGTGGCGGAACAGGTCGAGGCCGCCGCTGCGCTGGCGGTGCAGTGCGACCTGGACGGGGCGCGCAGCGCGCTGGCCGTGCTGAAAAGCGCCAAGGCGCCCGCCGCGCAGATCAAACGCTTGCAAGCAAGCATCACCAAGTCCGCCGCCGCCTGCGACAGGCAACAGCAGCGGGCGCAGGCGTGGTTGGCGCTGCAGGGCAGCGTCAACCAGGCGCTCGACGCGGGCAAGCCGGACCTGGCCGCCACGCGCCTGGCCGCGCATGTGAAGCGCTGGGGCGACGATCCCGACACGCTGGAACTCGACGCCAGGGTGAAAGTGGCGCAAGCGAGCGCCCAGCTCGATGCAGCCGACGCCTGCCTGGCCAGATCGGACCGGACCTGCCTGGAAAGCAGCCTGATCGCCGCCGAGCGCTACAAGCGGCCGGAACTGGCGGCCCGCACGCAGGCGCTGCGCACGGCGCTGTCGCAATTGCTCGAACGTTCGCTGCTGGACGCAACGCCGGGCCAATAGCACACAGCAACATTGTGCCCAGCGTGCAAGGCGCCATGACGATGTCAAGATACCATTGCTTACAACTACGCCACAAAAGCCTGTTTTTATGTGCGTTAGCGCACGCTAGAAAATTTTAGGCAGGTGTATATTGCGAACTGATCTGTGTCTTTTGATAACAATGAAAGGGAATATCATGAAAGTAAGCAAAAATTGGATGACCGTGTGTGCCGCCGGGATGATGGTTGTGGCACTGGCTGCCTGCCAGAAGAAGGACGATGTCGCCGCCGGTCCTGCGGAACAGGCTGGCCAGAAGATCGATGCGGCCGCTGCCAAGGCTGAAGCCGACATCAAGGCTGCCGCGACCAAGGCTGACGACGCCGTGAGCAAGGCTGCAGCCGATACGGGCGCCAAGATGGACCAGGTTGCCGCTGACGCCGACAAGAAGATGAGCGAAGCGGCCGATGCCGTGGGCAAGAAAGTGGAAAAAGCCGGCGAAAAAATGCAGGACGCCGCGCACAAGTAATCACCGCAATAAGCGCGCCAGGGCCGGCTGCCGCCGGCCCGGTCACGGCGGCAGCCGTCAGGTGATGGCTGCCGCGGCCACGCCGTCGCTGGCGCCCGCTGGCCTGCCGTGCGCCGTTGTCCCTGTCCCAGTACCTGCACCATCCATCCCGTCCGTTCCCCCCAGCACCACGCTCAAATCGACATAGCCGTCGCGCCACGCGCGTTCCAGGTCTTGCTCCACCGCTTCCAGGGTCGTGCGTTCCACGTGATGGAAACCGCGCAAGCCATACGCCCGGTTGCGCCCGTGCGCCTTGGCCAGGTACAGGGCCATGTCGATCAGGTTGACGCTGCGTTCCCACGTCAGCGGCCGTCCCAGCGGCGCCAGCGGATAGGGCGCAAAGCCCACGGACACGTGCACCTCGATGCTCTGCCCCTGGTAGTCGATGCGTTGCGCCGCCATGCCGTTGAGGATGCGCCGCGCGATATCGTCGAGCCCGTCGCGCGCGACGGCCGGCAGGAAGGCGAGGAATTCCTCGCCGCCCCAGCGCACGATCATGTCCGTTTCGCGCAACACTTCATGCAGGGTTTCGGCGATCGTCGTCAGCACCAGGTCGCCCGCCGCATGGCCATAGCGGTCGTTGATGTGCTTGAAATGGTCGACATCGAGCAGGAACAGCGCGCCCACCACGTCGCTGCCCGTGTGCGTCTGCTGCGGCTTGCCCGCATGGCTGCGCATGAATTCCTGGAAGTGGCGGCGGTTGTACAGGGCCGTCAGCGGGTCGCGCGAGCTCTGGCGCTTGAGTTCCTGGTTTTTCACCTTCAGCTGCACGTTCGCGTGGCGCACCTTGCGGTACAGCAATCCGACGATGACGGACGCCATCGCCAGCACCAGCGCCAGCAGCCACCACACGCGCTGCTGCAGGCGGCGGTTGTCGATTTCCCTGCTTTTCAGCTGATTTTCGCGGCTCAGCAGCTCGATCTGGCGCTGTTTCTTTTCCGCCTCATATTTTTCTTGTAATTCATACACGGCCTTCTGCCGCTGTTTCTCGAACAGCTGGTTGGAAATGCTCCGCTCGCGGTGGTAGGCCGTGACGGCGCCGCGCAGGTCGCCCGCCTTTTCCAGCGCCGTGCCGTATTCCAGCAGCACGGCCTGCATATCCGGCTGGTTGGCCGTGCGTTCGTAGTAGGCCAGGCCCGTGGCCACGCTTTGCTTGCCTTCCTGCAAGCGTCCCTGGCCGATCAGCGCCTGGCCGATGTTCAGGCGCGCCGTCGCCTCCACCTGCTCGTTGTTGACCAGGCGCCCCGCCGTGATGGCTTCATTCGCGTAGCGCAGGGCGCGCGCGTAGTCGTTTTCCTTCAGGTAGCTGTCCGACAGATTGACGAGGGTGACGGCCACCATGCCGCGCGCGTCCAGCTGGCGTTCCAGCGCCAGGGCCGCCAGCAGGGCGCGCTGGCCCCGCTGCGGCTGCTGCGCATCGAGCGCCAGTCCGTATTCCGTATTCTTGGCCTGCGCCATGCGGCCCGGCGATGCCAGCGTGCCTGATACGGCCAGCAGCTCGTCGAGCACCTCGAAGCCCTTGTCGTATTCGCGCATCTGCGTGTACAGCAGGGTGAGGGCATTCAGGGCGGCGGCCAGACTGGAGGGGGAATTGCTCTGGCGCGCCAGGTCGACGGCCGCCTGCAGCTTGGCCAGCGCGAACGGAAAATTGCCTTCCTCGGCCCAGGACTGGCCCGCGCTGATGGTCGCCTGCACGCGCACGGGCAAGTCGTCCGTGCGGTTGGCGATGCGTTCCGCTTCGAAGGCCAGCAGGTGCGAGGCGCGGCGTTCGTTCATGGCGAACGTGATGTAGGCCTTGCAGAGTATGCCTTTCGCCAGTGCCACGTCGCTCTTGTTCATGCGGGCATAGCCGATCAGCTCTTCGGCCAGCTGCATGGCGAGGTCGTTCTGTCCCAGGCGCATGCGGGCGTTGCTCAGCTGGGTAAGGAATTCCGCGCGTACGGGCAGGGGGGCGCTGCGCGCCTGCGTTTCCACCTCTTGCAGGCGCTGCAGGGCGCGCGCGGGCACGAAGCGGCCATCCTCGCGCACGGCGGCGATATGCTGCTCAAGGTTGCCGGCCTGGGCATGGGCGGCGGGCGGCAGCAGGCAGGCCAATGCCAGCAGCCAATGCGCCTTGCCCCATGATGCCCGTTTCTGTCTGCCTGCCAACGTCCCGCCCCCGCAATGACCATGCTTGTCTGCAGCGATTATATGATGTTGCAATCAAGAAATATCATGGCATGTGCAGATTTTTGCGAAAATGCACACTTTGGCTGCGCTTCAGCGCAGGGCCAGGGCCGCCGGGCCTGGCGCGCTGCCCTTCAGGCGGAAGATGGCGACGGCCGTGATCAGGGCTTGCGCCTGTTCCTGCAGGCTCTCGGCAGCGGCCGCCGCCTGCTCGACCAGGGCGGCGTTCTGTTGCGTGATGTTGTCCATCTGCGTGACGGCCTGGTTGACCTCGCTGATCCCCGCGCTTTGCTCGTGGCTGGCGCTGGTGATCTCGCTCATGATGGCGGCCACCTTCTGGATCGATTCCACCACCAGCGCCATGGTGCGCCCCGCCTCGTCGACGAGCTTGCTGCCGGCGTCGACCCGTTCCACGGAGGCGCCGATCAGGGTCTTGATTTCCTGCGCGGCGGCAGCGCTGCGGTGAGCCAGGCTGCGCACCTCGCCGGCGACGACGGCGAAGCCGCGCCCCTGTTCGCCGGCCCGCGCCGCCTCGACGGCCGCGTTCAGTGCCAGGATATTCGTCTGGAAGGCGATGCCGTCGATGACGCCGATGATGTCGGCGATCTGGCTGGAACTTTCCTTGATCGCGCCCATCGTGCTGACCACCTGGGCGACGACGGCGCCGCCCTGCACGGCGACGGCCGAGGCGGTGGCGGCCAGCTGGTTCGCCTCGCCGGCGTTGCTGGCGTTTTGCCGCACCGTCGCCGTCAGCGTTTCCATCGAACTGGCCGTTTCTTCGAGGGAACTGGCTTGCGCTTCAGTACGCGCCGACAGGTCGGCATTGCCCAGCGCGATTTCGTGCGTGGCCACCGACATTTCGCCGGTGCTGCTGCGGATATCGCCTATCAGCCCCGTCAGGTTGGCGTTAATGGTGTTCATCGCGTGCAGCAGCACGCCGATTTCGTCGGCCCTTTCGATGACGGCGTCGATGCTCAGGTCGCCGCCGGCGATCAATTGCGCCGTGGCGATCGCCTGGTCCAGGCTGCGCTTGATGTGGCGGTACACGAGGAATAGGCACAGCAGCGAGACCATCACCGACACCAGCAGCACGCCGACCGTGACGGAGTAGGCGGCCATGGTGCCGCTCATCGCCGTCTGCACGGCTGTGCTCGTGCGCTGGTCGAGCAGCGTGAGGAATTCATTCACTGGCTGCATGATTTTGCCCTTGTTGCTGTGGTAGGCGGCATCATGCATGATGGTGCGGGCCATTTCCGGGTCCGGCGGCCCCTTCTTGGTAAAGTTGCCGCTGCCATCGTCGAACAGACCCTTGACGGCGTTCATGGCGATCACCTCGGTCTTGACCAGGCCGTCGGAATTGGCCTGGGCCTCCTGCAGTTTGGCGAATTCCTGCTCGCTGAAGCCGGCTTTGCGCATCAGCTCGGCCAGGGGCACGGCGGGGCCCGTCGACGCGGGCACGGGCATGCCCGCCGCCACGAAGTCCCAGTAGATGCGTTCGTAATGGTCGGGGCGCGGTTTCTTGCCGTTGCGGATGTCGAGGATGTCCAGATATTGCTGCTCATACCTGGCGTCGCCCGTGACGACGTAGGTGCGGGCCAGCCGCGTCAGGTCGTCCGAGCTTTGCCGCAGTTCGTCTGCCAGCAGGTAGGACTGGTAGCGCGTTTCCGTGACGCGGTTCGCCTCGGCCTGCTTGCCCGCCACGCGGAACAGCGCCCACAGGCTGATGACGGAGAGCGCCAGGCTGAGCAGAAAAATGGCGGTGAAGATATTCTTGATCGACAGTTTGCTGCGCATGGTGCCCCCCGGAAGTGTGGTTGGGGCCGTCGGCGCTGCCCGCCAGATGAATATACTCCCGTCTGTACGGCATTTCTAATGCCGTACAGAAAAAAAGTGGCGCCATGCAACGGCGCCCCGTGCCTATCAGACTGCCAGTTGCTGCAGCAGATACAGGCGCTGGTACAGGCCGCCTTCGATCTGCATCAGGCTGTCGTGCGGGCCCGCTTCCGTGATGCGGCCATGGTTGAGCACGATGATCCGGTCCGCTTCGCGGATGGTCGACAGGCGGTGGGCGATGGCGATGATGGTGACCTTGCCGCGCAATTCATTGAGGGCCGTCTGCACGATCTGCTCCGTCTGGCTATCGATGCGCGAGGTCGCTTCGTCCAGCAGCAAAATGCGCGGCTGGCCGGCCAGCGCGCGGGCAATCGCGATCAGCTGCTTCTGCCCCGACGACAGGCGCGAACCGCCTTCGCCCAGCGGCGTGTCGTAGCCGTGTTCCAGCGCGGCGATGAAGTCGTGCGCATGCGCGGCGCGCGCCGCCGTCTCGATCTGTGCCTGCGTGTAGCCGCGGCCCATGTCGATGTTTTCGCGCGCCGAGGCGGCCAGCAGGAACGGGTCTTGCGGTACCAGGCCCACGTCGGCGCGGAACTGCTCGTTGTCGATGCTGTCGAGGGGCACGCCATTGATGGCGATGCTGCCCTGCGTGACGGGGTAGAAACGCAGCAGCAGCGAGAGCAGGGTCGACTTGCCGCTGCCCGTGTGGCCGACGATGCCGAAGAAGGCGCCCTGGGGAATGCTCAGCGACAGCTCGTGCAGCACGGGCTGGTTTTCCACATACGCAAACGTCAGGCGCGCGATGTCCACGGCGGGCGTGTTGCCGTCATGCGCGCCATGGCGTGCCGCCGGCGCGGCTTTGCCGGGCGCGTGTTCGAGCGCCTGCGCTTCATCGAGCAGGGCCGAGACGCGCGCCGTCGCCACCACAGATTGCTGCAATTGGCTGAACTGCATGGTGATCTGGATCAAGGGTTCGATCACGCGCGCGATGTAGCTGATGAACGCGTACAGCACGCCCACTTCCACGGCGCCCAACTCGCGCCGGCCGAAGCTGAAGATGACGACGGCCAGCAGCACGATGTTGAGCATGTCGAGCGCGGGGCGCAGCAGCCAGGCGTTGGCGCGCAATTCCTGCATGCGCGCCGTGTAATGGTCCTGGTTGATGCCCGTGAAGCGCGCGCCGAAGCGCTTTTCCGCGTTATTCGCCTGCAGCACGCTCATGCCGCCGATCGATTCGGCGATCTGCCCGTTGATCTCGCTGCGCAGGGCGCGCGCGCGCGTGACAGCCGGCGCGCTCCAGCGCTGGTACAAAAAGACGATGAGCAGCACGGCCGGCAGCAGGGCCAGCACGATCAGCATCAGCCGCCAGTCGAGGAAGGCCATGGCGGCCATGGTGCCGACCAGCACGATGGAGCTGTCGAGGATGACGAACAGCACCTGCACGTACAGCGATTTCACCGCTTCCGTGTCGTTGGTGACGCGGCTGACCAGCTGGCCCGTGATGGCGCGGTCGAAAAAACTCATCGGCAGGCGCAGCACGTGCTGGTAGACGGTTTCGCGCAGGCGCTGCACCGAGCGCATGGCCAGGCCGGACAGGCGTACCAGCTGCAAATAGCGCAGGCCTGACGCGACCCAGCCCGTCAGCAGGCAGCCGCCCAGCAGCAGGGACATGCGCGTCCAGTCAAGGTTGCGCGGCAGCAAGTGCTGGTCGATCAGGGCCTTGCCTAAAATGGGACCCGTGACTTCCAGGGCGGCGGCGAGAATCAGCCAGAACGTGGCCCAATATAAATGGCGCAGGTCGGGCGCGGCGGCGCGGCGCAGCAGGCCGACGGCTTGCGCGGCCTGGCGGCGCACGGATGGCGTGGCGGTGGTGGCTTGGTCGTTCTTAGATGGCATCGAGGCTGGCCTCCAGTTGTTGATAGCGCCACTGGCTGGCATACCAGCCGTCGCGCTGCATCAGCGCGTCGTGGTTGCCCGTTTCCGTGACGTGGCCGTCGCGCAGCACCAGGATCAGGTCCGCGTTGACGACGGCGCTCAGGCGGTGGCTGGCGATGATGGCGCTGCGCTCGGGGCGCTTGCGGCGCAATTCCTCCAGGTGCTGCAGGATGCGCGTTTCCGTGCCCGTATCGACGGCGGATAAGGCATCGTCGAGCAGCAGCAGGCCGTTGTCGGCCAGCAGGGCCCGGGCAATCGCCACGCGCTGGCGCTGGCCGCCGGACAGGGTGATGCCTTTTTCGCCCACGTGCGTTTGATAACCGTCCGGGAACTGCAAAATATCGGCGTGGATATCGGCCAGCTGCGCCGCCCGTTCCACTTCTTCGCGCGTGGCGCCGGGGCGGGCCAGCGCGATATTGTCGGCGATAGTGGCGGAGAATAGGAACGACTCCTGCGGCACCCAGCTGATGGCCGCGCGCAGCGCATGCAGGGTGTAGGCGTCCAGCGGCTGGCCGTTCCACGTGGCCTTGCCCGATTGGGGCGTGACCTGGCGCAGCAGCACGCGCAGCAGGGTCGACTTGCCGCTGCCCGTGGGACCGACCAGGCCCAGGGTCTGGCCCGGCTGCAACAGCAACGAGATGCCGGACAGCGCGGGCGCCGTCTGGCCCGCATACGCAAAGCCGATGTCCTGCAATTGCAGGGGGCCGGGCGTCAGCGTGGCGATGCTGCCATGGTCGTCGATGGCCAGCGGCGCATCTAACATGGGCTGCAGGCGCTGCCAGGCGGCGCGGCCCCGTTCGATCAACGACAGCACCCAGCCGGCGGCGAACATGGGCCAGATCAGCTGGCCCAGGTACATGGAAAAGCTCGTCAGCGCGCCGATGGTCAGCTGGTCTTGCCACACGAGGTAGCCGCCCAGGCCCAGCGTCAGCGCCGTGGCGGCCGTCAGGGTCAGGCCCACGGCCGGTTCATACGCCGCTTCCCAGCGCTGCGCCGTCAGGCTGGCGTTGGCCGCGTGGCCGGCCAGGGTGGAAAACTGCGCGCTGCTGCGCTCTTCCAGGCCCAGCGCGCGCAGGGTGCGCACGCCCGACAAGGACTCTTGCACATGGTCGTTCAGCGCGGAAAAGCGCTTCAAGGAATCCGTCGACGCCGTGTGGATATGGCTGGAAATGCGCCAGAAGGCCAGTCCCATCAGCGGGAAGGGCAAGAGGGCGATGCAGGCCAGGCGCCAGTCCACGCCCAGCAGCATGATGCCGAGCACCATCAGCAGGGTCAAAGTGCCGTCGAAACCGGCCAGCATGGCTTCGCCGGCGGCCATTTCGATGGCGTCGATGTCGTTCGTCGCCAGCGCCATCAGGTCGCCCGTGCGCTGGTTCTGGTAGAACGACGCGCCCTGCTGCGACATGCGCGTGTAGAAGCGCGTGCGCAGCATCACGCCCAGCTGGTAGGCGGCCTTGAACAGGGTGATGCGCCAGCCCACGCGCAGGAAGTAGATGACGACGCCGACGGCGAGCAGGGTCAGCAGCTCAAGCCACAGTTCGGCGGCCGTCATGCGGTGCGCGGCCAGGGCGTCGATGATGGCGCCCACGCGGCGCGGGATCCAGACGGTCAGTGTTGCCACGCCGGTCAGCATGACGGCGGCGGCGGCATACGCCGGCCAATGCTGACGCACGAAGCCGGCGATGAGCCTCGATAAACTCATGGTTACCTTTTGTTTTGAGTAATGGGGTGTCGCGGGGCGGAAGGACGGGCACGCGGACGGAAAAGTACGCGTAGGATACAACAAGGCGGAAAAGCGCGCTGTGGACGGGCACGCAAAAAACGGGCCGTAGCCCGTTGTTTTGCTGCGTCACTGCCGTGCAGGAGGCTTACTTGCGGCCGCTGCCCTTGCCGCCGCCCAGCATGTCGAGCTGCTTCGATGGCGTGCCCTTGGGCGCTGCCTTGGCTGCCGCCTTGGCCGCCGGCGCAGGGGCGTGCTTCACGGCGGCCCTGGCCACGGTCTTGCCGGCGGCGCTGGCCGGCTTGGCGGCCGGTTTGCTCGTAGGAAATGATTTCGCGGCCGGCTTGGCGGGGGCTGGCGCGGCCGCGGCCGCTTTCGCTGGTGCTGCGGCAGGAGCCGGTGCGGGCTTGGCCGCTTCCGGCTTGGCTGCCGGTTTGGCCGCCGGCTTGGCTTCCACGGCTTTCACGGCAGGCTTGTCGGCAACCTTCTCGGCAACCTTGGCAGGCGCTGCCGCTGGCTTGGCTGCCGGCGCGGCTACAGGAGCGGGGGCTGGCGCGGCCTTGGCGGCCGGCTTGGCTACTTCGGCCGGTTTGGCTACTTCGGCAGGCTTGGCGGCAACGGGGGCAGGTGCCGCTGCCGGCGTCGGCGCTGGTGCAGGTGCGGGCGGGGCGACGGCCAGCGCGGGCTTGGCTGCGGCAGGAGCAGGGGCCGGAGCGACGGCAGGGGCGGCCGCATCGAGGCGGGCCTTGGCCGAGGCCAGCAATTCCGCCTGGGTGCCCGAGGCGATGCCGAACAGCTGGCGGCTGTAGGCCAGCACGCTAGCGATATTCGGCTGCGCCTGGCTGGTGCTGTAGCTGAAGAAGTCGCGCGGATCCTGCGTGACCAGCAGGTGCTGGGCCGTTTCTGCCGTCTGCGAGATGGCGGCCTTGCCGGCGTTCAGGTTCAGCGCGATGATTTTCTCGGCGCTTTCAAAGACTTTGCTGGTCAGAAGGCTGAAGATTTGCAGCTGGTTTTCCAGTTGCGACTTGGCGGCGCTGGAAATGTGTTCTGGAAGCGGAAACATATTTACTCCTTTGTACGGATTAAAATGCTGGCAAAACGCTCTGCAAAATCCCGAAAACCAGAGTTGGCCGCGTTTTGTAAAATGGGTAGCGTGCTGAACAGCTAAACATGGACTGATTATGATGCAACGCAATATGAATATTCTAGCGGTGATTCGAGTTAGTTGAAAGCTATTTTCTCAAGGGCGTGCACCGCGTGTTTTCTGCATGTTCGCATGTATTCATGCGCCTGGCAGCATTTGCAGGAAGTTTGCGCGCGCGCAAAGCGTTGTCATGAAATCTATGGCTACGCTTTTGCCAGTGACTATATTCGTGCACTGCAGCATCCTTGAGGAAGATAAGCTGACAATGCACTGGAAGCACCCGATACCGTAGTCAACCGAAGGAGTGTCCGCATGGACCTTGTCATCCGCAATGCCAGCCTGCCCGACGGGCGCCGCGCCATCGATATCGCCATCGAGGGCGGCCGCATCGCCGCCGTCGGCCCCGTCTTGCCCGTGACGGGTGCGCAAGAGATCGACGCCGCCGGCGACCTCGTCACGCCGCCCTTCGTCGACGCCCACTTCCACATGGACGCCACGCTCAGCTACGGCTTGCCGCGCGTGAATGCCTCCGGCACCTTGCTCGAAGGCATTGCCCTGTGGGGCGAGCTGAAGCCGCAGCTGACGCAGGACGCGCTGGTGGAGCGCGCGCTGCAGTATTGCGACTGGGCCGTGGCGCGCGGACTGCTGGCCATCCGCTCGCACGTGGACATCTGCGACCCGCGCCTGCTGGCCGTCGAGGCGCTGCTCGACGTCAAGCGGCAAGTGGCGCCGTATCTCGACCTGCAACTGGTGGCCTTCCCGCAGGACGGCATCCTGCGCAGTCCCGGCGCCTTCGATAATTTAAAGCGCGCGATCGGCATGGGCGTCGACGTGGTCGGTGGCATCCCGCATTTCGAGCGCACCATGGCCGATGGCGCGGAATCCGTGCGCCTGCTGTGCGAATTTGCCTGCGAGCGGGGGCTGATGGTCGACATGCATTGCGACGAGTCGGACGACCCGCTGTCGCGCCACATCGAAACCCTGGCCTTCCACAGTCAGCGCCTTGGCATGCAGGGCAGGGTGACGGGCTCGCACCTGACCTCCATGCACTCGATGGACAATTATTATGTGAGCAAGCTGCTGCCCCTGATCCGCGAGGCGGGCGTGGCGGCCATTGCCAACCCCCTCATCAACATCACCCTGCAGGCGCGTCACGACACGTATCCGAAGCGGCGCGGCATGACGCGCGTGCCCGAGATGCTGGCCGCCGGCATTCCCGTCGCCTTCGGCCACGATTGCGTGATGGACCCGTGGTACAGCCTCGGTTCGGGCGACATGCTGGAAGTGGCGCACATGGGACTGCACGTGGCGCAGATGACGGGCCAGCAAGCCATGCACGAGTGCTTCCTGGCGGTCACCGAGACGCCGGCGACCATCCTGGGCCTGGACGGCTACGGCATCGCGCCCGGCTGCCATGCGGACTTGCTGATCCTCGATTGCGGCAGCACCGTGGAAGCGCTGCGCCTGCGCGCGGCGCGGCGTCTGGTGCTGCGGCGCGGGAAAGTCGTCAGCGAGGCGCCGCGCGCGCAATCGCGCCTGCACCTGCCGGGGCGGCCCGAGAGTGTGAACTTTCGCCTGGGGCGCTGATACAATCGGCCATCACTTGTTATCGGGAGCACCGCCTTGAAAGAAATTGATATCCGCCCGGCCAACGAAGCCGATTTCGACGCCATGTGGCCGATCTTCCAGACCCTGGTGGCCGGCGGCGACACTTACACCTTCCCCGCCGATACTACGCGCGAAGAGTGCCACGCCTACTGGTTCGGCCCCGGCGTGCAAAGCTTTGTCGCCGTGATGGGCAGCGAGCGCCTGCTGGGCATGTACAAGCTGGTGGCGAACCAGCCGGGCCATGGATCGCACGTGGCCAATGCCTCGTTCATGGTCGATCCGGCCGCGCAGGGCGTGGGCGTGGGCCGCCTGATGGGCGTGCACTGCATGGAAGAAGCGCGCCGCGCGGGCTACCTGGCGATGCAGTTCAACTTCGTCGTCAGCACCAACCTGGCCGCCGTCACCCTGTGGAAAAAGCTGGGCTTCACGGTGGTCGCCACCCTGCCGCTGGCCTACCGCCATGCGCAGCTGGGCTATGTCGACGCCTACGTGATGTACCAGCTGTTGACCGACCCGATGCAGTGGCCGGTATGAGCGGCGCCGTCATTGTGATCGAGACGTCCCGTCTGCTCCTGCGCACGGCCACCCTGGACGATGCGGCCTTCTACATGGAGTTGGTCAACGACCCGTCGTGGATCGCCAACATCGGCCAGCGCAACATCCACACCCTGGAAGCGGCCCGCGCCGCGCTGGAGTCGGGACCGATGGCGCAGTTCCGCGCGCATGGCGACTGCCTGTACATCGTCGAGCGGCGCAGCGATGGCGCGCCCGTGGGCATGGCCGGCCTGGTGCGCCGCGACAGCCTGCCCGGCCCCGATATCGGCTACGCCATGCGTCCCGCCTACTGGGGCCAGGGCTATGCCTGGGAAGCAACGGCGGCCATCGTGCGGCATGCCCAGCACGTGCTGCGCCTGCCCACGCTGTACGGCATCACCTCGCTGCAGAACCAGGCGTCGATCAATCTGCTCAACAAGCTGGGACTGCGCTTCGAACGCTTTACGCGGCGCCAGCCGGACGGCAAGGATACGAATGTCTACCGCCGCGATTTCCGCCAGCATGGCTAGATTGCTTGGCTAGCTTGGCCGGCGCGTACCGGCAAAGCGGGGAAAAGTATGCGGAAAAGCCCGCTGCCGGCGGCGCCGGGCGCTTACCATAGCGTGACATCGCCGCCGCACGCGGCCGCCCATACACTTTTCATGGAACCATCGTGACCTATCTCGGCATCGATATCGGCACTTCCGAAGTCAAGGCCATCCTCACCGATGACGCGCAGACCATCCTCGCCAGCAGCGGCGTGGCCCTGCGCGTGTCGAGTCCCCATCCCGGCTGGTCGGAACAGCATCCCGAACACTGGTGGCAGGCCACGCTGGACGTGATCGCCGCCATCCGCAGCGCCCAGCCGCTGGCGTTTTCCGGCTTGCGCGGCATCGCCCTGTCGGGCCAGATGCATGGCGCCACCCTGCTCGACGAGCGGCAGCGCGTGCTGCGCCCGGCGATTCTGTGGAACGACACGCGCGCGTCCGCCGAATGCGCGGAACTGGAAGCGCTGGTGCCCGGGTCGCGCGCCATCACGGGCAACCAGGCCATGCCGGGCTTCACGGCGCCCAAGCTGCTGTGGCTGCAAAAGCACGAACCGGCGCTGTTCCGCGCCATCAGTAAAGTCTTGCTGCCCAAGGATTACGTGGCCCTGCGCCTGACGGGCGAGTATGTCTCCGACATGTCCGACGCTTCCGGCACCCTGTGGCTGGACGTGGCCAAACGCGACTGGTCCGAGCGCATGCTGGCCGCCACCGGCCTCTCGCGTGAACACATGCCGCGCCTGGTCGAAGGCAGCGCCGCCGCCGCGCAGGTACAGTCTTCCCTGTGCCAGGAATGGGGCATCGCGCACACGGTGCTGCTGGCCGGCGGCGCGGGAGATAACGCGGCGGCGGCCGTGGGCCTGGGCGTGGTGGAGCCGGGCGCGGGCCTGCTGTCGCTGGGAACGTCCGGCGTGCTGTTCGCCGGCAGCGACGGTTTTGCGCCGAACCCGGGCCAGGGCGTGCACGCGTTCTGCCATTGCCTGCCCGGGCGCTGGCACCAGATGAGCGTGATCCTCAGCGCCGCGTCCAGCCTGAATTGGGTGGCGCGGCTGACGCAGTCGTCCGACATCGGCGAACTGGTGGCGCTGGCGGAAAACGTCGAGGCGCGCACGGCACCCCTGTTCCTGCCCTACCTGAGCGGCGAGCGCACGCCGCACAACGACGCTGCGGCGCGCGGGGTGTTTTTCGGCCTGTCGACGGAGCACGGACGCGCGGAACTGGCCTACAGCGTGATGGAAGGCGTGGCTTTTGCCATGGCCGACGGCAATGCAGCCCTGCGCGGCGCCGGCACGCACCTGACAGAAGCGTCGTTCGTGGGCGGCGGTTCGCGCAGCCGCTTCTGGGCGCAGCTGTGCGCGAACGCCTCGGGCTTGCACGTGCTGCGGCACGACCACGGCGTGGCCGGCGGCACCCTGGGCGCGGCGCGCCTGGCGCAGATGGCGGTGACGGGCTTGCCGCCCGCCCAGGTGTGCACGCGCCCGCCCGTGCAGGAAACGGTGGCGCCGCAGCCGTCCGGCGTGCTCGACGAACGGCTGGCGCGCTACCGGCGCTTGTATCCGCTGCTGCGCGAGGAGTTCGCGGGCGCTGCGGCCGGCGATGTGGCTGCTTAGTCAACTTTTCCTTGTAATTTGTTGTTTCTATGTTGAAAGTATTTCTCTAACGAAAGCGCTGCTTGGTTTTTTACGGGGCGCGCCGCATGATTTCCTTGTTTTGGTGAGAATTGGATAGATTTGGCGGCGCCTTTGTTGCCATCCTGTTCTTGCCGCCGGGAGAAACACATGCAACTCGCGAACCTGAAAATTTCCATCCGCCTGGGTCTGCTGGGCACCTTCTTCTTTCTTGCGCTGGTGTTCGTCGGCGCGCGCGGCTGGAGCGCGCTCGACGCGGCCAGCGCGCGCAGCGCGGACGCCATGCAGCGCGCCGTGGCCCTGACGGAAGCCGTCGACGCGGCGCGCAGCGCGCAGGTGGAATTCAAGATCCAGGTGCAGGAATGGAAAAACATCCTGCTGCGCGGCGGCGATGCGGCTGCCTTCCAGCGCTACCGCGAAGCGTTCGTCGCCAGCGGCGCGCAGACGCGCAAGGAATTGAAAAGCCTGCAAGCCATGATGGGGGCGCTGAAGCTCGACACGGCGCCCGTGGAGCATGCATTGCAGGCGCACGACGCGCTGGGCGTGAGCTACCTGGCGGCGCTGCAAAAGTATGATGGTGCGCGCGCCGACAGCGCCCACACGGTCGATGCGCTGGTCAAGGGCATGGACCGCGAACCGACGCGCCAGATCGACGCCATCGTCGCGGCCATCGGCAAGCAGTCGCACGGCCTGATGGCGCAGATGAAGGAGCAGGATGACGCGGCGCACCGCAGCGCCAGCATCGCCATGCTGGCCACGGTGCTGGTGACGCTCGTTGTCGGCAGCGTCACCGTGTGGTGGCTGATCCGCAGCATCACCGTGCCGCTGGGCGCGGCCGTCGGCATCGCCCAGCAAGTGGCGGCGGGAGACTTGCGCGCCGTGGTGGCCGACGGCAGCCGCGATGAAATCGGCGACCTGCTGCGGGCCCTGAAAGCCATGAGCGGCAACCTGGCGGCCATCGTGGGACGGGTGCGCACCGGCACGGATGCCATCGCCACGGCGTCAGGCGAGATCGCCAGCGGCAATATGGACCTGTCCTCGCGCACGGAAGAGCAAGCCAGCTCGCTGGAACAGACGGCCGCCTCGATGATCGAGCTGACGTCCACCGTGCGGCAGAATAACGACAACGCCGACCAGGCGCGCCAGCTGGCCGGCGGCGCATCCGACGTGGCGCAGCGCGGCGGCGCGGCCGTGGCGCAGGTGGTGCAGACCATGAGCCATATCAATGCCTCCTCCAAACGCATCGTCGACATCATCGCCGTCATCGACGGCATCGCCTTCCAGACGAATATCCTGGCCCTGAATGCGGCGGTGGAAGCGGCGCGCGCGGGCGAGCAGGGACGCGGTTTCGCCGTCGTCGCTACCGAGGTGCGCAGCCTGGCGCACCGCTCGGCCGCGGCGGCCATGGAAATCAAGCAGCTGATCGGCGAATCCGTGCGCACGGTGGAAGAGGGCAGCGTGCTGGCCAGCCAGGCGGGGCGCACGATGGATGACGTGGTGAGCAGCGTGCAGCGCGTGAACGCCATCATCGGCGAAATCGCCGTGGCCAGCGTGGAGCAGCGCGACGGCATCGAACAGATTAGCATCGCCATCAGCCAGATGGATGGCGTGACGCAGCAGAACGCGGCGCTGGTGGAGCAGGCCGCCGCCGCCGCGGATGCGCTGCAGCAGCAGGCGGCCAGCCTGGCCGATGCCGTCAGCATCTTCCAGCTGCACGGGACGCCCGGCGTGGCCGTACCGGCTGGCGCCGCGCAGGCCCGCAGGCTGTCGCTGGCCTGAGGCGGGCGTGCCCAGCGCCGCTTGATGCCAGTCAAGCGGCGCTTCATCAGGCAAAATTCTTGCCGAAATTCTTATACTATTTCCTTTCCGCATGGATCTGCGCCCGGCCGCATGGCGCGCGTTGCAAAGGAAAACCATGTCCCGTACTTTCCGCCTGCCGGGTGACGCATGACGGCGCTGCTGCTGGCGCTGTGCCTGACCCTGGCCGTGATGCTGAGCGTGCTGCTGGCCTGCCAGTGGCAGACGGCGCGCATGTGGCGCATGCGCCATGCGACCGGCGCGGTGCTGCAGGCGGCCCAGGCGCAGCGCATGGCAGAGGCGCTGGCGCTGCTGCATGCGCTGCCGGCCGCCGTCATCGGCACCGACCACGATGGCATGGTGCAGTACCTGAATCCCCGCGCCAGCGCCATGGGCGGGCTGCTGGGCGACGATGGCCTGGGCCAGCCCGTGACCGGGCTGCTGCCGCTGTTCCACGACGGCACGCCCATCGACGCGGCGCGCCAGGTGCGCGACTGCGTGGCGCGCCAGGAAGTGCTGGAGGTGGCGCGCGGCGCCGTGCTGCTGCGTCCTCTCGACGGCAAGCGCATCGACGTGCAGTACAGCTGCGCGCCGCTGGCGCAGGGCGGCGCGGTGCTGCTGCTGCACGATGTGTCGGCCCGCCGGCGCGCCGAGCAGCAGCTGGAATTCATCGCCCACCACGACGGCTTGACGGGCTTGCCGAACCGCCTGCATTTCCAGATCCGCTTCGAGCACGGCATCGCCTATGCGCGCCGCCACCAGGCTTTGCTGGCCGTGCTGTTCGTCGACATCGACCGCTTCAAATCCATCAACGACAGCCTGGGGCACGACGTGGGCGACCAGGTGCTGACGGAGTTCGCGCGCCGGGTGCAGCAGTGCGTGCGCAAGGTCGACACGGTGGCGCGCCAGGGCGGCGATGAATTCATCATCCTGCTGACGGAATTGCGCACGGCGCACGATGCCGAGCGGGTGGCCGAAAAGATCGTCGGCGCCATCGCCGCCCCCTTCGTCATCGGCGAATACAGCCTGTCGGTGGCGGCCAGCGTGGGCGTGGCCCTGTACCCGGACGACGACGACGACGTCAATGCGCTGATCGAAAAGGCCGACCTAGCCATGTATGCGGCCAAGCGCCATGCGCCGGGCACCTGTCTGCGCTACGCCGCGCGCATGCAGACGCAAACATACTCGCGCACCATCCTCGAGACGGCCCTGCGCCATGCACTCGAACGCAACGAATTCGCGCTGTACTACCAGCCGCGCATGGACCTGAAGACGCGCAGGATCACGGGCGTGAAGGCGCTGCTGCGCTGGAAGCACCCGGAACTGGGCCTGATGATGCCGCTCGACTTTCTACCGGTGCTGGAGGAAAGCGCCCTGATCCTGCCGGTGGGGGCGTGGGTGATGGCCACGGCGGTGCAACAGGCGCGCAGCTGGATCGCGCAGGGGCAGATGCTGACGGTGTCCGTCAGCCTGTCGGCGCGCCAGTTCTACCAGCGCGATATCGCGCGCAATTTTGCCGCCGCACTGGAAGCGGCCGGCGTGCCGGGGCACTGCATCGAACTGGAAATCGCCGCCGGCATCCTGATCGACCGCAACCAGAACTGCGAACTGATACTGCGCCAGTTCCGCCAGCTGGGCATGGCGATTGCCATCAGCGATTTCGGCACGGGCGATGCGTCGCTCAATTACCTGAAACGCTTCCCCACGGATGCCGTGAAGATCGAAAAGTGCTTCGTCGACGACGTGGGCAAGCCGGGCGGCGACGGCGCCATGGTGCGCGCCATCGTGGCCATGGCGCGCACGCTGGGACTGCGCACCATCGCCGGCGGCGTGGAAAGCGGCGAGCAGCTGGAGCTGCTGGCCGAGATGGGCTGCGACGAGGCGTTTGGCTATTTTCTCGGCCGCGCCATGGGGCCTGAAGGCGTCGAGGCGCTGCTCAGGTGCGGCGCCCCGGCGTAGTTCACAGAATGGCCAGCGCGACGGCGGCCAGCACGGCCGCCACGCCGATCATGCGCGCCAGGCGCATGGCCTGGTGGGGGGCGTAGGGCAGCAGCCAGATCAGCAGCAAGCCGCAGCCCGTCAGGCTGCCGACCCAGTAGACGAGGCCGTAGCCGCCGCCGGCGATGTGCATGGCCCAGGCCAGGGCCGCCGCCAGCGCCAGCCAGCCGGTCCATTGCAAGCGGCGGCGCAGCGGGGCGGGCGGTTCGGCGCCGCGTCCGTGCAGATCGGCGTAGTGGCGGTCCATCGCCAGGCACAGTGCGGACAGGCCCGCATAGCACAGGGCGAAGACGAGGAAATTGGCTAGTAATTCCATCACGCGGCCTCCATCGTTGGCGCCGGTTTTACGGGTGCCGCCTTGGCCGCCTTCACGGGCAGCGGTTTCAATTTGAACGCCGCATACGCGAGGCCCAGGCCCAGCACCAGCACCACCAGGTCGAAAGCGGCCACCGCCACGGGGCCGCGCCCCAGGAACAGGGTCACGCCCAGGTGTGCATCGCTGGTGAACATGTTCAGCACGGGCAGGGACGCCAGCAGGAAGGCGCCGGCGGCCAGCTGCATGCGCCACATGGCGCGCGAGGGGCGCAGCTGGGCGATGATGGCGGCCAGGGCCCAGGCGCCGAAGAAGCAGGCGATTTCTTCTTTCGCCCGCTCTTCCATCGTCACCGACAGCAGGCGGTTGGCCCAGAAGTAGGCGCCGAAGGCGATCGGGATGCCCGCAATGGCGCCGATGTTGAGCGCTTCCACCAGGCGCAGGCCGAAGCTGGCGCGCTTGCCGGCGGCCAGCGCCTTGGCCTGCTTCTGGCGCGTCTTGACGGCCCACAGCAGGGCGCCCGTGGCGACCATGGCGCAACCGGCCAGGCCGGAGAGGAAGAACAGGGCGCGCAGCAGCGGGCCGCCGAAATGCGCGATGTGCAGGCCATACATCACGCCGTGCGTGGCGGCCGCGCCGGGCAGCGCGTCGCCGTCGGTAGCCAGCAGCTTGCCGGAAACGCCATCGAATTCCATCGACGGCTGCTTCGACGACATGTCGCGTCCGGACGCGCGCGACAGCGTGATGGTGGCGTTGGTATCGCCCGGGTGGTTGACGGAGATGCGTTCGACCTTGCCGCCCCAGTGCTGCTCCGCCTGGCGCACCAGGGGTGCCAGCGGCGTCAGGGGCGCAGCCACGCCGGCCGGCTTGCTGTCGCCCGAACGGCCCGGGAAGGCTTCGGCGAAGAAGGCGTCCTTGTCACCCTTGTAGGCGGCCGTGGCGCCGGACGGCATGTACAGGAACATCAACGTGACCAGGCCCGTGTAGGTGATCATGATGTGGTAAGGCAGGGCCAGCACGGCCGTCACGTTGTGCGCGTCGAGCCACGAGCGCTGGCCCTTTTTCGGCCGGAAGGTAAACAAATCCTTGAAGATGCGCTTGTGCGTGACGATGCCGCTGATGATGGAGACGAACATGAACATGGCGCAGAAACCCACGATCCAGCGGCCCCAGATGGCCGACATGTAGTGCAGGTCGAAATGCAGGCGGTAGAGGAATTCGCCGCCCCGCGTTTCGCGCGGCTTGGACAGCACCTCGCCCGTGGCCGGGTCGGCTTGCTCGCTATGGAAATTGCCGCGCCGCCCGCGTTTCTTTTCGCCTGGCTGCGAGGGTTTGCTCCAGCCCAGCTGCGTGGCCGGATTGCGCTCGCCGGGCAGGCTGATGAACCAGCGCGTGGCGCCCGTGGCCCGCTCTTGCATCGCTTGTTGCGCGACGGTGGCCGCTACTTCCGTCGTCACGTCGCTGGCGGCGGCGCCGTGCAATTCGGGCTGCATCCACAAGGTGATTTCATTGCGGTAGTAGCTGGCCGTGCCGGCGCAAAACACCAGCAGCAAGATCCAGCAGACGAGCAGGCCGGACCAGGTATGCAGCCATGCCATCGACTGGCGGAAACCTTCTTTCATGCGAGACTCCAGGAGAGTGCGTCCATCGACTGCAGGATGGCGGCGATGACGGCGGCGGGGATTGCGAGCCCGAGCCAGGCGCGCAGGGCGCTGCGCGTGGCGAAGACCCACATCACGGCGCAGGTGTAGATGGCAAACGACAGCAGGGTGGCCGTCATGACGGCTTCGGAACGGGCCATGGGCAGGCTCACCGACAGCAGCATGGTGACCAGCGCGGCCAGCACGTAGCCGCCGCCGATGGCCGCCACGCTGCGCGACGCCACGCCGAGGCGGTAGACGGCGCCGGCGGAGAGCCGCAGGCGCGGCATTTTAAGGATGGCTGGCGCTTGCATGGTCAGTCGTGGTCCTTGCTCGGTGGCAGGGCCGGGCCGGCCGGCAGCGGCGTCACGCCTTGCGGCTGCACCAGGCTCAGGGTGGTCACGAACATGGCCTTGTCATACGCTTGCGCGCCGCGCTGGCCGGGCGTCTTGTCCGTGTGCTGCACTTCCAGCACATACGTGCCCTTCCATGGCAGCGGGAAGCTGACCAGGCCTTGCGCATCGCTCCACGCTTCCTTGCCCCAGCCCGATTGCACCACGGCGTTGACCTTGGCTTGCGCCAGCGGCTTGCCCTGGTAGCTGACCTGGAACTGGCCGGGTTTGCCGGTCGGTACCAGGTCCAGGGTCAGCGCTTGTGTTTGCGCCTTGCCGTCGGCGACCAGGCGCGCGGCGGGAATCCACACGGTGCGCGTGGCCTTGCCATCCTTCTTCTCTTCCCACGACGGGTAGTTGTCTTCCTCGACGATGATGCTTTCGCCGGCGCCCACCTTGCCATTCAGGATGAACGCGCCGGCCGTCTTGCTTGCCTGCAGCGGCTGCGCGCCCTTGGCCGATACCCACGTCACGTTCTTGATGCTGAACTTGTCCAGCAGGCCGGGCGATGCTTCGCGCAGGTTGTCGCCGAATTCGCCGAAGTACACGCTGGCCGCCTTGCCGTCCTGCTGCAGCCAGATCTGGTGTGCGCTGGCGCTGCCGCAGGCGAGGGCCGCGCCCAGCAGGGCGGTGGCGAGGGCGCCGGGGCGCGCGATGGAAGTGATGTGCATGGTGTATCCCTTATCTTGTTATGTGAATGGAAAATCGGCCCGCATCGAGCATCAGTACTGGTAGCGCAGGTTCAGCGCCACGTTGCGCGGTTCGCCGTAATAGCCGCCGTTATAGAAACCCACGCGGCGGAAATACGTCTTGTCGAACAGGTTGTTGACGTTCAGGCTGGCCGACAGTTTCGGGTTGATCTGGTAGCGCGCCATCAGGTTGGCCAGCACGTAGCTGCCCTGGCTGACGCGGATCTTGCTTTTGTTCGGCAGGGTGGCCATCGTCCAGATTTCGCTCTGCCAGTTCAAGCCGCCGCCGATGGTCAGGTTCTGCAGTTCGCCCGGCAGGCGGTAGGTGGTCGAGACGCGCAGCATGTTGGTCGGCTGGATGGTATTGGTCACCACGCCCTTGCCCGTCTTCGAGGTACTGTGCGTGTAGCCGGCGAACAGCTGCCAGCCGCGCAAGGGGCTGCCCGACACTTCTGCTTCGTAACCTTTGCTTTTCGTGCCCTTGCCCGTCGACATATACGGACGGCTGCCGTCCGGCAGCACGAAGGTGGGCGGCACCGACTTGTCTTCCTCGCCCAGGTTGTCCTGCTTCGCCTCATACACGGCGAACGAGGCATTGATGGCGCCGTCGAGGAATTCGCTCTTCACGCCCGCTTCCACGTTGCTGCCCGTGATCGGGTCGAGGAAGGCGTTGTTCTTGTCCTTCAGGTTTTGCGGCTTGAACAGGTCCGTGTAACTGGCGTACAGCGAGGTGTTCTTGCTCACGTCCAGCACCAGGCCCGCATATGGCGTGACGACGTCGTCCGTTTTATACGCGGAGCTGCGCTTGACGAAACGGCCCTGGGTGTCGTAACGGTCGTTATACGTTTCCCACTTCGACACGCGCGCGCCGGCCAGTACCTTGAAGTTGTCCGTGACGTTGATGCGCGTGGCGATGAAGGCGCCCGACTGTTTGGTGGTGGCGACGTCGCGCGCGCCCGTGCGCGTCAGGCTCGGTTCGGGCACGTCTCCCGTCCAGTTGCGGAAGTCGGGGATGATGGTGGCGAACGGCAGCGGATCGGACAGCAGGGTTTCATTCGTCGTGCCGGTGCGCTTCCAGCCGTTCACGCCCAGCACCAGGTCGTGCCGGCGGCCGAACAGGGGGAAACTGCCATTGGCCGACAGGTCGAAGTTGTCCTGTTTTTCATCGTAGGGGAAGGCGCCGCTCCAGACTTCCAGGCCGCTGCCGTCGCGTTTCGGATAGCCGCTGCCGCCGTAGAACAGCTTGCCGTTCGAGGAACTGTCCAGGCGTCCGTAGGCGGCCTTGAGCTTCCAGTCGCTGGCGAAGCGGTGCTCGAGGTAGACGTATTTGTTTTCGAATGCGCGTTCCCAGCTGCTCCACTTGGCCGCCATGTTGAACGAGCGGGGCATGTTGGCCGGCGTGCCGTCCGCGAAGAACAGGGGCGTGGTGCCCCAGCTCGTGCCTTTCGGCGTATTTTTCTGGTAGTCGATGCCGGCCGTGAGCAACGTTGCAGGCGTCAGATCCGCCTCGACGATGACGGCGCCCACTAATTTGCGTTCCCGGTACAGGTCCATGTAGGAATGGCGGTTCTGGCCGGCCACGACGACGCGCCCGCGGATGCTGCCGTCCGCATTCAAGGGCGCGCTGATGTCGCCTTCGAGCCGGACCTTGCTCCACGAGCCGACGGTCAGGCCGGCCGAGGCGGAAAATTCCTTGCCCGGACGCTTGTGCATCATGTTGATGGTGGCCGACGGGTCGCCATTGCCGCTGACCAGGCCCGTGGCGCCGCGCACGATTTCGATACGGTCATAGATGGCCGTGTCGAACAGCGCATTCGCCCCGGAATTGACGGCCACGCCGTCGATCTGGTAATTGCCGATGGAAAAACCGCGCGCCGAAAAACTCGTGCGTTCGCTATCGTTTTCCTGCACCGTCACGCCCGTCGACTGCACCAGCACCTCGGCCAGGCTGTTCAAGCCCATGTCGTCCATGCGCTGGCGCGTCACCACGGAAATCGATTGCGGCGTTTCGCGGATCGACAGACCCATGCGCGTGGCCGTGCCCATCTGTTTGGTCGTGTAGGAACCCGTGTGCTCCGTCGATGCCTTGTCTTGCTGGCCCAGCACCTTGATTTCGCTCAAGGTGGTTTCAGCGGGCGTGGCCGGCGTTTCCGCTGCCACGGCCGCGCTGCTCCCCAGCGCCACCGTCAGCAAGGCTGAATGCACGGCGGCGGCCAGCGGACGCAGGCTGATGTTGCCAACGGATGGGGAAAACGGGCCGGCAACCATGCCGGCCAGCGAACGTGCTCGCGCCATGAAACATCCTTCTTCTCGACTGCCGCCGTCGTGCGGCCGGCGTTTTTGGTATGGGAGGCTTGCTTGGCGGGGATGCCTGGCTGGCGCAGCGTGTCATCCAGCTGCGCATCAGCCAGCCGGCTGCGTGCAGACTCTGGTGAGAGTCTAAATGTGAATGAGAACTATTCTTATTATAGTGTGGGGTTGCGATACATGCAAGAGTGCGATGTTGTAAACGCACACGGCCGCCCCAGTGCCGGCGGCGGCCGTAGATGCGATGCTGGCTGCGAGGCGCTTACAGCGCCGGCGTGTAGCGCACGGTCAGGATGATGTTGCGCGGTTCGCCGAAGTAATTGCCGCGGCGCAATTCGCCCGTGGCGGCCCAATAGGCCTTATCCGTCACATTGGCGATGCTGAGATTGGCGCTCCAGTTGCGGTTGAACACGTACGAAGCGCGCGCATCCCACACCGCGCGTCCGCCGTTGCGGAAACTCACGTCAGGATTGTCATCGGCCCGATAGACATAGCCGCTTTGCGCCGAGACGCCGCCGCCCACCGTCCAGTGGTTCCACGCGCCGGGCAGGCGGTAGCTGGTCGACACGCGCAGCATGTGCTTGGGCGTGACGGTGGGCGGCGTCTCGTCGCCTTCGCCGCGCGCGATGTTGTAGGTATAGCCGGACGACAGCTGCCAGCCCGGCAGCACTTCGCCGCTGGCGTCCGCATCGATGCCCGTGCTGTGGATGGGGCGGCCATTGCGGTAGCAGCTGCCCGTCATGTCCCACTTCAGGCAATCTTCATTGCTGGCCTCGTCGTACACGGCCGTGTCGCGCTTGTTGATGCGAAAGGCGGCCAGCGCCACGTTCAGGCGCCCGTCGTACAGCTCGCCCTTCACGCCCGCCTCATAGGTGTCGCCGACGACGGGTTTCAACGGTTGTCCGCCCAGCGTGTAGTACAGGCTCTGCGGCTGGAAGATGCTGGCGTAGCTGCCGTACACGGACCATTGCTTGCCCAGGTCGTGCACCAGGCCCGCGTAGGGCGTGAATTCGCGGCTTTCCTTGTAGCGGCTGACGGGATCGGTGGCCAGCTTGCCCGTGGTCTGCTTGTCGAACCAGCTCAGGCGGCCGCCCAGCAGCAGATGCAGGTCCGGGCGCAGTTCCCAGCGCGTGCTGGCGTAGGCGCCGTAATGCTGCTCGTTCAGGTGCGGCAGCGAGTCCCAGGCCGGATGCGCGGGCTGCGCGAGCAGCGTATTGTTCGGATGAAAGACGTCGAAGGGCAGGCCGGGCGAGGTCGAGGCCGCGTGGTCGTCGGTGACGGCGCGCGAGGCGTTCATGCCCAGCAGCACCTCATGCCTGCCGCCCCAGGCCTGAAAAGTGCCGCCCACGTTGGCGTCCAGGCCTGTGGTGACGATATCCTGCTTGCGGTAGTTGACCGTGTACAGGCGCGCTCCCTGCTGCGTGGCGGGGTCGACGCTGCCGCGCACGATGGCCGCCTGCTGGTCGAAGGCTCCATAGGTGCGGTTGATGGCAACCTTGGTCTTCCAGTCGCCGCCAAAGCGGTGTTCGAGGTCGGCGAACAGCTCGCCGATGGTGGCGTCGTGGCGGTTCCAGTCCTGCGCCAGCGAGGTCGAGCGGCGGAGCGGCAAGGTGGCGCCGTCGCTGTAGCGGGGCAGGCCGAACAGCCAGTAGCCGTCCGTCACCGTGTGCTGGCGGCGCGCGCCGGCGCGCACGGTGGTGGCGGCGTCGAGGTCGGCCTCGACGATGCCGTAGAACAATGGCATGCGGCTGTGCGCCGCGTCATAGAAGTAATCGCGCTCTTCATAGGCCACCAGCGCGCGGCCGCGCACGGTGCCGGCCGCGTTCAGCGGCGCGCCCGCGTCGAGCTCCACGCGGCGCTGCTGCCAGCTGCCCACGGTGGCCGTCAGATCCGCGTGCGCTTCGGCGCGCGGGCGCTTGCGCACCAGGTTGGCGACGCCGCCCGGCGTGCCGGCGCCGACGATCAGGCCGGCCGAACCGCGCAGGATTTCCACGCGGTCGTACACGGCCATGTCGGGAATCAGCCAGCCCGTGGCATTGTCGGAAATGCCGGGCATGCCATCGATCAGGTAAGACAGGGCGTTGCCGCGCGACAGGAATTCATGCGAGCCGAAGCTGCGGTTCATGCGCGTCAGGCCCGTGCTTTGCTCCAGCACCTGGTCCAGGGTGAACAGGTTCTTGTCGTCCATCTGCTGGCGCGTGACGACGGACACGGATTGCGGCGTCTCGCGCAGCGAGCGCTCGGCGCCCGCCAGTGTCACGGCGCGCGTCGTGTAGGCGCCCGTGCCTTCGCTCGTGGCCGTGCGCTCGCCATTGGCCATCACCGTGATTTCCGACAGGGTCGCCGTCTCGCCCGTGGCCTTGGGCAACGCCTTGATGATGACGGCGTTGCCGTCGATGGACGCCTGCAAGCCGCTGCCAGCCAGCAGGCGCTCCAGGCCATCGCGCACGCTGAGGGTGCCGCTGAGAGCGGGCGCCGTCTTGCCGGCCACCAAGTCGGGTGAAAACAGCAGTGGCAGATTGGCTTGCCGCGCCAGTTCATTCAGGGCTTGCCCCAGCGGCTGGGCGGCGATGGACAGTTTGACGGGCGACAAGGTTTGCGCCTGTGCGGCGCTGAGCGTGCCCAGGGCCAGCATGGCGGCCAGGGCGAAGGGGGCGGGTTGCAGATTGAAGCGGGGGGACCACATGTTGCATTTCTCCAGGTTAATTTATTTTCGATTAACCTGGTAGACGCGGCAGCGGGAAAAATCCTCACCTGCGAATGCGAATTATTTTCATTTATTTTTTTGGATGTGCATGGCCGGTGCCTGCGCAGGCATTTTTGCCGCCATGCGGATCTCGCTGGCGGCGCCCGTGCGCACGAGCTGCACGGGCAGCAGCTGGGGCAGGGCGGCGGCGAAGCGGTCGAGCTGGGCCAGGCTGAAGCTGCCGCCGATGCGCAGCCGCGCCACGGCGGGATCGCGCACGGCCAGGCCCGTGTCGCCATAGCGCTCGAACTCGGCCAGCGCCGCGCCCAGCGGCACGTTGTCGAAGGTGATCCTGCCGTCGCGCCATGGCGCCACGCTGCCGGGGGCCAGGCTGGCGACGGCGGACAGGCGGCCGCCGGCATCGGCCGTCACGCCCTGGCCGGCCGTCAGGTCGACTTGCTCTTGCCGCGCGCCCGCCACGCGCACATGGCCATGCTGCACGGCCACGCGCAGCTGGCCGTCGTGGGCCAGGGTGTTGCGCACGGCAAACTGCGTGCCCACCACCGTCACCGTCAAGGGGCCGCTGAGCACGTTGAACGGCTGCCCTTGCTTCGATTGCACCTGGAACAGCGCTTCGCCGTGCGCCAGGCGCACTTCGCGCCGCTGGCGGTACACGGTGACGTGCAGCTGCGTGGCCGTGTCGAGCTGCAGCTTGCTGCCGTCGGGCAGGGCGACGGCCAGGCGCTGGCCCCGCGCGGTGGCGTACGACTGGCTGAACACGGCTTGCTGCTGCCACCACTGGTAGCCGCCCGCGCCCACGCCGAGCAGCAGCATGGCGGCGGCCGCATACGGCAAGGCGCGCAGCCAGTGCCGGCGGGGAGCGGAAGCCGGCGGGCCTTGGGGCACTTGCCAGCGCGCGGCGACATGGGCGGGAATCCGGCGCGCCGCGCGGTGCGTATCTTTTAGCTGCGCATACTCCTGGGCGTGACGCGCATCGGCCCCCAGCCAGGCGGCAAACTCGGCCTGTTGCTGCGCATCAAGGTTGCCGCGCCGGCTGAACCAGGTGGCCGCCGCCAGCGCCAGCGGGTCCTGCGTGGCGGCAAAGTCGGCGTACTCGCGCAAGTCCGCCTGCTCCTGGGCGGAGGGGCCGAAATCATGGC
>NZ_JBWKYD010000044.1:0-26335 GCF_059423585.1 Janthinobacterium sp. GW460-12-1-14-LB5
GGCGAGGGGGCATGGTGCAAATCCTTGGAAAGTGGCGGGAAAAAATTCGTTCTTCCCGTATTCCGAACGAAAAGCCAAAACCCTCAACGTTTTTTCATTTATTTTGCATGTCTTGTTCAGGAAGCCTGGCGCGGGCCCATGCTGACCCAGTAGCGCGTGCGGTAGCGCAATTGCACGGGCAGGCTCAGGGCCAGGTTGGCCAGCGAGCGGTCCGTGTCGCGCAGCGAATATACGCCCGTCACGCGCAGGCCGGCGATGGACTCGTCGCAGCGCAGCACGCCGTGGCGGTAGCGCCCCAGCTCCGCCAGCAAGTCATCGAGGCGCATGCGCTCGGCCACCAGGCTGCCGTGTGCCCAGGCGGCGGCGCTGTCTTCCACGCTCGCTACCTCTTGCACGGCCAGGCGCGTGTAGCCGGCGCGCTGGCCCGTCTGCAGATGCAGGGATTTTGCCCCGGCGCGGGCAGGCTGCAGGGCCACGGCGCCCTGGAAGACGGCGACCTGGCTGACGCCATCGCCGAGGCGCACGGAGAAGCGCGTGCCGAGCGCCGTGGCCGTGCCCTGCGGCGTTGCCACCAGCAACGGGCGGTAGTCTGCCGCGTGTTCGTGCGCGCTGGTGACGAGGATGGCGCCGGCGCGCAGCACGATGCGCCGCTCGCCGGCGCCGTAGCGCACGTCGATGGCGCTGGCCGTGTCGAGCACCACCTGCGTGCCGTCGGCCAGCACGATGGCGCGCGTCTCGCCCACGGCAGTGCGGTAATCGCTGCCCATGCTCATGCCCGTGCTTTGCCACAGGCCCGCTTCGTGCGCCAGCAGCGCCGTGCCGCCGCCCGCCGCGATCAGACCCAATAGCTGCAAGGCGCGCCGGCGGCCGGTGGTACGGGGCTGAACCGGCGCCAGCGCGCCGCGCGCCACCTCGCGGGGCAGGGCGTCGAATTGCCGGGAGAAGCGCTGCAGCCTGGCCCAGGCCCGCTCGTGCTCGGGGTGGGCGGCGCGCCAGGCGGCGCAGGCTGCGGCATCGGCCGCGCTGGCATCTTCCGCCCACAGCCGCGCCATCCACTCGGCGGCGCGTTGCAGCGCGGCGGGGGCGATGGGCGCGCCGTCCAATTGCTGGCTCATGCGCATTGCGCCGCGCAGCAGGCCAGCAGGGCGCGGGCGATGTATTTTTCTACGGACGAGACGGACACGCCCAGGCGCGCGGCGATGTCGGCGTAGGCCATGTCTTCGAGCTTGCACAGCAGGAAGGCGTCGCGCACTTTCGTGGGCAGGCTGGCCAGGATGGCGTCGATTTCCAGCAGCGCTTCGACGATCAGCGCGCGCATTTCCGGCGTGGGGACGGTCGCTTCCGGCTGCGCGGCGATGGAGTCCGCATAGGCGGCTTCGATATGCCGGCGGCGGAACAGGTCCACCACCAGGCCGTTGGCGATCTGCGCCAGATGCTGGCGCGATTCGCCGGATTCGGGCGCGCGGCCCCGCGCGAGGATGCGCAGATACGTGTCGTGCGCCAGGTCGGCCGCATCGAAGGCGTTGCCCAGCTTGCGGCGCAGCCAGCCCTGCAGCCAGCCATGGTGGTCGCTGTAGAGGACTTCGATTTGCCGGTGCAGTTCCAGTTCGGGGCGTAGCATGCAACCTTTCCATGCCACGGTCCACAGGACAGACAGGCCTTGATGCGATTGAGAATTGTTCGTATTGTAGCCCGATTGCCGCGACTTGTGGCCCGGCAGTGGCGGGCCAGCAACGCCAGCGAGCCGGCATCAGGCCGAAATCAGCTTGATATCGGCCACCCGCTCCACCAGCCACACGCACGCCACCACGGCAATCGCCAGCGAACCAATGGTCAGCACTTGCCGGTACAGCCAGGTCTTGCGCAGCAGCCAGGCGAGGGGCAGAAACGCGGCGACGATGGCCAGCTGGCCGATTTCCACGCCCACGTTGAAGCCCAGCAGGCTGGCCAGCAGCGAGCCCTGCGGCAAGCCCAGGTCGCGCAGCACGCTGGCAAAGCCGAAACCGTGGATCAGGCCGAAGGCGAACGCGGCCACGGGGCGCTTGCCGCGGAACAGGGGCAGCAGGTTGTTCAGCGCCGCCAGAATGACGGAAGCGGCAATCGCCGACTCCACCCAGCGCGACGGCAGCGACACCACGGACAGGCTGGCCAGGCTCAGGGTGATGGAATGGGCCAGCGTGAACGCCGTGACGACTTTCAGCACGTCGATAAACGCCGCATTCAGGCCGTGCCGCTGTTCGCGCAAGCCCGGCAGCAGCACGGCCGGCAGCAGCAGCGACAGCAAAAACAGGATATGGTCGTAGCCGATCCAGATATGCCAGATGCCGTGTTTCACATACGCACCGAACTGCGCCAGGCGGTCGGGCGCGGCCAGGGAAATCGTCTGGCGCGGGCGGTCCGGGTCGAAGATGGCCGTTTGCGTCGTGCCGCCGCTATCGATCTTCAGCAGCCCCTTGTGCTGCGGGTCGAGGTCGGCGAACAGCGTGTAGCCGATGGTCACACTGGCCGGCGCGGCGCCGCCCGGGCAAGTGGCCTGGAAACGCAGCACGTTGTAGGCGCCGTCCGTATGGCGGTCGATCAGCTGTTCGACGGCTTGCAAGGGGCAGGCGCCCTGGCCGCTGGCCAGCTGCAGGCGCTGCAGCGCGTAGGCGGCAATCGCCGCGTGGCGGGCGCGGATTTCATCCCAGGTCAGCGCGCCGTCGCCATTGCCATCGAGGCCGATGGCGAAATCGAGGTCGCGCAGGGCGATATCCCATTGCCCCTCGACCCGCTGGCCGTGCACGGCCAGGCTCAGATAGCTGTCGCTGGGCTTGTGGGCTTGCGCGGGGGCCAGCCAGGCGCACAGGAGCAGGAGGAACAGGCATCGCTTTACAGCACACCTCACAGTACACCTGCTTTCTTGATAACACTGACTTTTTGCCCATCCTGTGGGCCCAGTTGCCTGGCAAGCCGCTGCAGGGCCACGTCTTCCACGCCGTTGGCCGCCACCCACGCCAGCACGGGCCGGGCCGCCGCATAGTCGCGCGCGGCCAGGGCCGCTTCGAGCACGATGCGCATGTCGGGCACCTCCTTCTGGATGGCCCAGTTCTGCTGCGCCAGCCGCAGGGCGGACGGCACATCCTGTTGCAGAAACAGGGCAAAACGGGCTTGCTCGCGCTGGTGCACGGTATCGCCCCGCTGCATGGCGGCCGTGAAGCGGGCCGACAGCTCCGCCTTCGCCGCCTGGTACGCCGCTTGGCGGCCGGGCAGCGATTGCAGGGCCAGCGCGTAGCGCAGCAGCAGGGCATCGATGCGTTGCTGGTCTTGCAATAACCTGGCGACTTCCTGCGGACGCTGCCGGTCGAGCAGGAAGTCGGCGTAGGCGCCCAGCAGGTAGCTGTCGCGCGGCTGGCGCGCCAGCGCCGCCTTGTAGCGGGCTTCGGCCAGCGCTGACTCTCCGCGCCGCGTGGCCATTTCCGCCAGCAGGGTGGCGGCCCAGCTTTCCAGCTCGGGCGCCGCGCCGGCGCTGCGCTGCAGGGTCAGGTCCAGCAAGCGCTCGCTGCCGGCGGCCCGGCCCGTGACGCTGGCGATATTGGCAATACAGGTGACGGTGACCAGTTGCGTTGTCAAGGCCGACAGGCGGGCGCAGGCCGCTGTCGCCTGTGGGTAGTCGCCCTGCACCGTGAGCACGGTGGCGCGCGTCAGCCAGGCCTGGGCGTTGTGCGGCTGCTGCCCGATGACGGCGTCGAGATCTTGCAGGGCGAGACCGAAATGGTGGGTACTTTGCAAGATGGTGGCGCGCAGCAGGCGCACGGGAACGGGAGGCGCCGCCTGCCGCCACCAGGGCGCCAGCGCCGCTTGCGCGTAGCCCAGGTAGCGCGGGTCCGTTTCGCTGCGCGCCAGGGCAATGTAGCGCTGCGCCAGGCCGGTTGCCAGCACCAGGTCTTGCGGGGCGGCATTCAATTGCTGGCGCAGGCCGCGCAGCTCGTTCTGCGTGGCGTCGGCGCGGCGCGGCAATTGTTCGATGACGGCGCCGCCGTCTTTCGGCGTGTAGGGCGCGGCCCAGGCCAGCAGGGGCAGGCAGGCGCACAGCAGGGAAATCGGTGTTTTCATGGTGGAGGCCATCAACAGTCATTGATGCGGGCGCCGGCGAGCGGACTCCCCGGCGCCCGCAGGGGCTACAGCGGCACCGCTTCCGTGTCTTCCGGCGACGTCGCCATGATGGCGTCGGTGGCGACGCCTTCCTTGTCATCGCCGGTGTTCGCGATGACGTTGCTGACGGCTGTATAGAAGGCGTCGAGCATGGTCACGGGCGGCGGCGTGGTGCCGCCGCTGCCGTTATCACCGCCGTTATCGCCGCCGTGGCTGCTGCCGCCGCCACCGCAGCCTGCCAGCAGGGCCGTGAGCGCCAGGGCGCCGAGTGCATGGAGCTTTTTCATCGCATTCTCCTCGTTGGCTTACATCTGCGGCGAACCGGCGATGGGGTTTTTCAGGTAGGGGAAGCCTGCCGTGAAGTAGGTTTCATCGAGGAAGGCGCCGTCCGTGAAGTGCAGGCCGCCGGCGGGCGCGTCGGCCGGAGCGCAGCCGATGTTCAGGGTGCACAGCTTGCCCATGGCCACGCGCAGCACCACGTCGACCACGTCGTCGCCGGGGCGGCGGCCGTTCGGGAAGCCCGCGCTGTCGCCATCGATCACGCCCAGGCGTTTTTGCGATCCCGGGGCAGTGGGCGCGATCGAGGTGTTCAGGCGCAGCATTTCAGAGGCGACGACCGTCGCGGGCTGGTTCACGCCCTTGATGCCCGTCAAGAAGGCGGCCACGAGGTCGTTGCGGGGGAAGTTGGTGGGCGCCTTGGCGCCTGCCGAGCCGAACAGCACTTCCACCAGGGCCGGCACGGTGGGATTTTTCACGTAGTCGGCAAATTGCGCATCGCCCGACGGCTTGCTGGCGTTGAAGCGGTCCTTGTCCTTCAGGCCGATCACCACTTCATTTACCAGCGGCATGCCCAAGCGCGACACTTGCACCCACGCGCCGCCTTCCTTCGATGCCGGAATGGCGCCGGGTGCCGGGTTCAGCAAGCGTCCCTGGCGCAGGCTGGCCGTGGTCCAGCCGCCGATGACGGGGTCGTTGCCGGCCGTCAGGCAGGCGGTCGGCACTTCCATTTCGAGGGCCGTGACGTTCTTGCGCGCCAGGTCGTCCCTGGCAGCGGACTCCGCATTCGCGGCAAATTCCGTGGCGGGCGCCTTGATGTTAATCAAGTCAAACGTTTCGCCCAGGTTGACCACGAACGGGTCCTTGCGCTGGCCGACGAACAGGCGCGCCGGCGCGGCGCAGCCGGGGATGTTGACCGTGTAGACGTGCTGCGCGGCATACGCGGCATAGTTGGGGATGGACTTGTTGCCGATATTGTCGACGGGCTTGTCGAACACGCTGCCGCCGCCGCTGGCATTGGTGACGCTGCTGCGCGTGCCGTTGCGGCGGTCGCCCCGCACCACTGTCACGGTGTAGGTTTCGCGCACGTTCAGGCCCGGCGGGTTGACGGAATCGATGGCGCCGCCGTTGATGACGAGCGGAATCGAGACTTTCTTGCCGCCGACGGTGAATTTGTCATCCTTGATGGTGTTGGTGAAGCGGAACTGGAAGGTGAGGTCTTCCTTGCCGTCGCCATTGTTGTCGATATGGATTTCGTACAAGGCGTTGGGGTCCATGGTGAAATAATTCGGGCCGCCATAGGCGTCTTGCAGGGGAAGGTAGTCGGCCACCAAGGTGGTGTAGGCGCCGCGGCCCGTTTCATAGCTGCGGAACATGTAAAAGTCGGTGCCGTCGACTTTCGGATTTTGCGTGATGAACGGCGCTTCGCGGTGGCTGGAAGCATGGGCGGCTGGCGTGATGGCCAAGGCCAGAAGGTTGCCCAGGAGTGCGGCGCCCAGTGCGGTTTTCGAGTGTGACAAAGACATTTCGATTCTCCCGATTTTGTGTTTGCGTTGACAGGCAAGTTCAAGAAACTGCAGGCTGCCTGGCTTATACGCACGGGGGAAGAAAACGGATTCACTGCATCGAAAAGGATGTCATTGGCTTACCAGGCCAGCACTTTCGGGCCGATGGCCGCGCCGATGGCGGTCGGCACCAGCATGCCCAGCACGTACCAGAAGCCGACGAAGCTGGCGGCCAGTTCCGGGCAGTGCAGGCAATACACGAGGGCGGCCAGGCCGCCCGCGGCAAAACCGGCGGCGGCGCCCGCCAGACGCAGGCGCGTGGGCGCCAGCTGGCGCATCAGGCGCAGCACGGCCGCCAGGATGGGCAGCGAGAGCATGGCGATCAGAAGGGGGCAGCTGCGCCAGGTGGCGCCCCAGAACAGCTCGGCGCGCTGCTCGGGCGGCGCTTCCTGCACGATGATGGCGCCCAGGGTCCACATCAGCAGCACGGGCAGGGCGAGCAGCAGGGGCAGGGCGCGGGTGGCGGCGCCCGGCAGGCACAGGCGGCGGCTGACGTGCCAGGCCGCCAGGCACAGGCACACGACAAAGCCCACCTTGATCCAGAAGTCTGGCAGCTGGGCCAGCTGTTCCAGGTTGGGCCGCACACCCAGCAGCACGTCCATCAGCGCCACGCTGGCCAGCAGGCCGGCGCCCAGCGTGCTTGCTGCGCGCCAGCGGGTGCCGGGCGGCGCTGCGGCGGCCACGTCGGGGCCGCTGGCCAGCATGGCGATCAAGTCATCGGTTTTCATGGTGCGCTTATCCTCAAGTTTGCAGCCAGTGCCTTCAAGCCGCGATGCACGGCCACCTTGACGCTGGCTTCTGAAATGTCCATGGCGGCGGCCGTGTCGCGCACGGACCAGCCGTCGAGCTTGGTATGCACGATGGCGTCGCGCTGCTGCGCCGGCAAGGTGGCCAGCAGCTTGCCCAAGTCGCGGCTGGCCTCGGCCGCCTCGGCATCGGCGCTGGAAAACAGTTCCTGTGCGCTATCTTCTTCGTCATACGGCTGGTGCTGCGCCTCGCGCCGCCCATGCCGGCGCAGCCAGTCGATCATCTTGTAGCGCGCGATCGCATGGATCCACGACGTCAGCGGCACGCCCGTGTCATACGTCAATCGCTGGTTGTGGATGGCTAACAAACATTCCTGCACCAGGTCTTCCACCTCGTCCGGCCAGCGTTGCAGGCGGCGCCGGAAAAACGCGCGCAAATGGCTGCTGCTTGCCTGCAAGAAACTGCGATACGCCGCCGCATCGCCATCGAGCCCGCGCAGCAACAAGCCATGCAGCCGCAATTCCGCGCCATGCAACTGCTTACTGACAGGTATTCGTTGCATGCTGGCCTTTGGTGACAGGCGTTGAAAAAAATAAATATCGAATTATTTGCTGGCGGCTGTAACCAATCCGTCCAGCGCGGCGAATTGACAGGCAAGCACGTTTCTCATATCAATATACCGGTGAAAGACCATGGACATCAAGCACTGCCTGGCAATACTTCTACTTCCCGTTCTGGGCGTGAGCGTGGCAGGGCCGGCCGCCGCGCAGATGGCGTCCGGCCAGCGCTGCGAAGTCAACAGCGGTGCGCGGACGGCGGCGCTGGTGGAGTTGTACAGCAGCGAAGGCTGCTCCAGCTGTCCGCCCGCCGACCGGCGCCTGAACGCCTTGCGCAAGGAGGCGGGGGCGGCCAGCCTGATCGTGCCGCTGGCCCTGCACGTCACGTACTGGGACCAGATCGGCTGGACGGACCCGCTGGCGCAGCCGCAATTCGACGCGCGCCAGGCCGAACTGCTGCGCCACCAGCCGCGCCACGTGGCCTACACGCCGCAATTCTTCGTGGGCGGCACGGAATTGCGCGGCTGGGATACGCAGCTGGCGGCCGCCATCGGCCGCATCAACGCGACCGCTGCGCCCGTCGCCATCGGCCTGTCCGCCACGCCGGGGCCGGGCGGGAAATTATTGCTGGAAGCCAATGCCAGCGCGCCGGACGCGCGCACCGGCGGCCAGCTGTATGTGGCCATCAGCGAAAGCGCCATCGTCTCGACCGTGCTGCGCGGCGAAAACCGGGGCGCCACCCTGCATCACGATGCGGCCGTGCGTTTGTGGCTGGGGCCGGTTGCGCTGGCGCAAGGCCGCGCCCGGCTGCGCCGCGAAGTGCACTTGCCCGCCAGCTGGCGCCCGGAAAACCTGCAAGTCGTCGCTTTCGTGCAGCGGGCCGACAGCAGCGCCATCCTGCAAGCCGTCAGCACGGCATCGTGCGCGAAGGGAGCACTGTGATGAACGGACAAATGAATGTGATCCACCCCGCCTGGCTGCGCCTGACGCACTGGCTCAACGCCGTGGCCGTGGTGGTGCTGGCCACCAGCGGCTGGCGCATCTACAACGCGGCGCCATTCTTCCCGTTCGAGCTGCCGCGCGCGCTGACCCTGGGCGGCTGGCTGGGCGGCGCCCTGCAATGGCATTTCGCCGCCATGTGGCTGCTGGTGGGCAATGGCTTGCTGTATCTGGTGATTAACATCGTCTCGGGGCGGCTGCGGCGCCAGTTCTTTCCCCTGTCGCCGCGAGCGCTGCTGGCCGATTTCAGCGCCGCGCTGCAGGGCAAGCTGGCCCATGCGGACCCGCGCCGCTACAACATGGTGCAGCGCGCCGCCTACCTGTTCGTGATGTTTGATTGCATCGTGCTGGTGCTGTCCGGCCTGGTGCTGTGGAAATCCGTGCAATTCCCGCTGCTGCGCGAGTTGCTGGGCGGCTACGAGAGCGCGCGCAGGGTCCACTTCATCGCCATGGCGCTGCTGACGGGTTTTGTGTGCGTGCACCTGCTGATGGTGGCGCTGGTGCCGCGCACCCTGGTCGCCATGCTGCGCGGCCGCTAAGGAGATGAGCATGAAAAAAACCATCCTCGTGCAAGCGCAGGGCCAGGCCATGCTGGCCGACGCCTTGCGCCAGATCAAACAGCCGTCGCGCCGCCTGTTTTTGCAGCGCAGCCTGACCCTGGGCGGCCTGTCCTTGCTGACGGGTTGCAACGCCAGCGACCCATCCAGCATCGAGACGGCCTTGACGGCCGTGTCGCGCTTCAACGACCGGGTACAGGGCTGGCTGTTCGATCCGAATAAACTGGCGCCCACGTATCCGGACTCCATGATCACGCGGCCGTTTCCCTTCAACGCCTATTACGGCGAGGATGAGGTGGAACAGGTCGATGGCGACGCCTGGCGCCTGGAATTGAGCGGCTTGATCGCCGACAAGAAGCCGTGGACCCTGCCGCAGCTGCGCGCCTTGTCGCAGGAAACCCAGATCACGCGCCACATCTGCGTGGAAGGCTGGAGCGCCATCGGCAAGTGGGGCGGCGTGCCGTTTTCCCATTTCCTCAAGCGGGTCGGCGCCGACACGACGGCGAAATACATCGGCTTCCAGTGTGCCGACGATTATTTTACGAGCATCGACATGGCCACGGCCCTGCATCCGCAAACCATCATGGCCTTGACGTACGACGGCCAGGAATTGCCGCCGAAATACGGCTACCCGATGAAATTGCGCATGCCGACCAAGCTGGGCTACAAGAACCCGAAGCACATCCAGGCCATATTCGTCACGAATACCTACCCGGGAGGGTATTGGGAGAATCAGGGCTACAACTGGTTCGGCGGCTCCTAGGAAGGCCGGGGAGCCGGCCAGGGCGGCGTTGCATTGCCTTGTCGTACTAGTCGTACTGCCTGCGGCAATGCGCCTGGCCCTGACCACCTCCCGGCCTCCCTTCTATTCGGCAGCAAGCAGCACCCTGTAGCACAGCAATAGTTTTACCACCGGGCAATCTCGCCCATCCAACACTGAGACAAGGACATATCATGAAAACCACCATCACCGCCATCATCGCTTCCGCCATCCTCCTGTCGGGCGCCGCGTTTGCCCAGGATGCCATGAAGAAAGACGCCATGGCCAAGGACGCCTCGGCCGACGCCATGCACAAGGATGCGATGGGCAAGGACGGCATGCACAAGCCGATGGCGAAGAAACACATGAAGAAGGATCACATGGCCAAGGATGGCATGGCAAAAGATGCCATGGCGAAAGACGGCATGAAGAAGGATGAGATGAAAAAGGATGGCATGGCCAAGGATGCGATGGGCAAGTAGTGCAGGGGCCTGGCGCCGTCAACGCGATGGCGCCAGGCCGCGCGCGTTTTCCAGCGTTCACCCATGCTGGCTCAGGATGCGAAGTTGCTAATTGGTGTAAGCTGGATGCCTCCTGATTTCCCGCATGCACAGTCATGACCGAACCGTCCGTTGCCACGCTGTCCCCCGAAGCACATTCCTCCGATAAATCGATCCGCCGCCGCTCGCTGTTCGCTGCCTGCGGCGCGCATGCCGTGCATGACGGCTTGACGGACGTGATCTATGTGCTGCTGCCCATCTGGCAGGCGCAGTTTGCCATCAGCTACGCCATGGTGGGGCTGTTGCGCGGCTCGTATTCGGGCATGATGGCCGGTTTCCAGCTGCTGGCCAGCCGGCTGGCGAAGCGCTGGGGACGCGAACGCATGCTGGTGGGCGGCACGGCGCTGGCCGGCGCCGCCTACCTGGTCGCGGGGCAGGCGGGCGGCCTGGCCGTGCTGCTGATCGCCTTGCTGCTGGGCGGCCTGGGCGCCAGCACGCAGCATCCGCTGGCCTCGTCCATCGTCACCGACACGCACGAGGCGGGCGGCGGCGTGAAGGAGGCCTTGTCGCAATACAATTTCGCCGGCGATATCGGCAAGACCCTGATTCCCGCCCTGATGGGCTTGCTGCTGCTCGTGTGCAGCTGGCAGACCGGCGTTTCCCTGCTGGGGCTACTTGGCCTGGCGGCCGCTGGCTTGCTGTGGTGGCTGCTGCCGAAACCCGGCGAACTGCAGGCGGGGACGAAAAAGGCGGGCAAGACCATCGCGGGCAGCGGTTCGAAAGGGAGTTTTCGCGCGCTGCTGGCCACGGGCACGCTGGACAGCGCCGTGCGCATGGGATTTCTCACCTTCTTGCCATTCTTGCTGAAAAGCAAGGGCGCGGGCACGGCCGGCATCGGCGTGGCCTTATCGCTGCTGTTCGTGGGCGGCGCCTTCGGCAAGTTGCTGTGCGGCTACCTGGGCGCGCGCATCGGCATGATGAAAACCGTGTGGCTGACGGAATCGATGACTTCGCTGCTCATCGTCGCGGCCCTGTGGCTGCCGCTGGCCGGCGTCATGGCCATGCTGCCCCTGCTGGGGCTGGCGCTGAACGGCACCTCGTCCGTGCTGTACGGCGTCGTGCCGGAACTGGCCGAACCGGGCCAGCGCGAGCATGCGTTCGCCCTGTTCTACACGGGCACCATCGGCGGCGGGGCGCTGGCGCCCGTGCTGTTCGGCGCGCTGGGCGACCATACCAGCGTGCCCACGGCCCTGACGGTGCTGGCGGCGGTACTGCTGCTGACCTTGCCGCTGGCGTGGAAAGTGCAGCGGGGCCTGGCGCACGGTGGCGCCACATGACGGGACGCTTCGCATGAGTCTGCCATTGCCGCGCGATAAACACGATACGCGGAACGCGCAAGCCCTGACCGCCTTGCGCTGGGAAGAACTGCGTCCCGCCATGCCGCGGATCCTCGAGTGGGTGCAGGACGCAAACTGGCCCGTGGCCGCCATCCTCCTGCCTTTTCTGGCCGGCATCGGTCCGCGCCTGGCTCCCCATATCAGAACGGTGCTGGCCAGCGACGATGAACAGTGGAAGTACATTGTTCTGCTGGGCATCGTGCGCCATTCCTCCGGACTGGCTGCCGCCGTGGACGGGGAATTGCAGCGCTTCGCCCTCGCGCCAACGGCTGCCGAGCTGGAAGAAGGCGTGGCCGAGGCGGCCCGGGACATTCTGCAATGCCAGATAATAACTGCTGTCGGCCAGTAATCAGGGTCATTATTGGAGTACATCAGTATTGAATGTGCGTGCGTGTGGCCATTCCTGCAATAGATAGGAGACAATCCGGCCCGAATATATGTCGGCATCCGGGTTTTGAAACCCTCTTATCATTTAACAGGAAGATTACATGGGCAATTTTAGTATCCCGCAAACCAATAAAGCACTCGCTGTATATTCTCATGGCAAGACGGTGCCTATGCTGTTTGCGGTGTTTGCAGCGATCCTGGCGGCAGTGGCAGGTTTTGTCTTGTACCTGAGCACAACCTTGCCCCAGAAGACACTGACTGATACGCAGGCCATGACCTTGCGCAATGGCGCCAAGCTGGGTACGCACAGTAATTTGACTATTCTTTATGGCACGGCGGCTTTTCTATTGCTGCTCGCATTGCTGGTGCTGGTCATGCGCGCGGTGATGCTCAAGCGGCGGAAAAGCCGTTTTGAATTGCATGAAGACGGTGTGGTGCATGAATTGGACGGTATTCGCAGCTACGCTGCCTTTGCCGATATCGAGGACCTGTATCTGTTTGCCGGCGGCTCCACCGCCATGACGGGCATGATCAATAACCTTGCCTACCGCACGGGCGCCGACCAGCCATGGATATGGGCTACCGGGGAACTCAAGCGCTTTGACGAATTCATGGACGCGTTTCGTTCCCGTTACCTGCAATACCGCATGCCCGTCTTGAAGCAAAAGCTGGCGGACGGCGAACGCGTGACTTTCCGCTATATCAGCAGTGGCGACGTGTACAAGAAGCGCTTGTTCGGCAATTTCCTGAATGTCAAGACACAGGAACTGGCCTTGTCGGCGCAAGGCTTGCATGTGGACGGCGTCACCTGGCCTGGCGCCAGCCTGAAGTGCATGAATCAGAATGACTGGACCGAGAAACTGACGATCAAGGATGCGGCGGGCGCCACGGTGTTTTCATGCATCGGCACGGGTATTCTGAGTTTCGACCTGTTCGCCAATATGCTGGACGACGAGATGAATCAGGCCTGGTAACATTCCGGCGCAAATATGCCTCCCGATACGGGGAGGCTGGCGACCGCGCTATCCCGGCCGGCGGCCAAATGCAGATAAAAAATGAAAACACATTTACTGTCGAATGACGAATACCAAAAAACGTTTCATGCGCCTATGCTGAAGGTGACTGAAAATGCCAGGGAAGTCGTCGATCTTTGGGCATATGCCGATCTGCTCATCGGGAATGATTTTGGCGATGCCGCGGATTGGAATTGGCAGGTCGCGCATATTTATGAGTCGTCGGATGGAAAGTTTCAACATATCGGCATTCCCGTTCCCCGCGATGATACTTATCTGACTGTTATCGTCGATATCCACGGCAGAAAAATCCTGGGGCATGTTTTTCTGGATCTGCGCGCCAGGCCGTCAAGTCGCAGTGACGAATAACAGGAGACGATGCGGGCATGACCGTGTCGTCGCTCTGTCCGCCTGAAAAGAACCTGGCGCGGCGCGCCTATGCGCTTGCGCAATACGCCGCGCTTGATGGGGATCAAAGGGCCGCCATCGTGCGCTTTCTGGCGTTCGTGGCACAGCTGGACGACGGCATGCATGCCTATGCCGCCCATGAAAGCCTGGCAACGTACTGGCAAGCGGATGCCGCATGACTTGCCCGCCAGCACTCTCATCGTCTACACTCGCCGCATGAAAAATTTTGCAAAGCGGCGCGACCGCTACGATTTGTTCCGGGCGTTCGAGAATCCCCTCGTCAATATCAACTTCATGCTCGACGTGCCGGATTTCCGGCCCTGGTGCAAGTCGCAGCAGATGCCCGTGTTCCACTTCTTCCTGTTTTGCCTCCTGAACACGGTCAAGGACATTGACAATTTCATGTACCGCATCTACCGGGATGAGGTGATCCGGATAGACAACTTTCCCGCATCCTACACCGTCATCAACGGCGACGACAATCTCAATTACACGCGTTTTAGCATGACAGACCAGCTCGATGTATTCATCGCGCGCAGCCTGGAGGCCAAGCGCCTTGCCGAAGCCAGCCCCGCGCTGATCAACACGGGCGAGGAGTTGAGCGAGCGCGAACGGCGCGACAATATCTACATCACCTGCCTGCCGTGGCTGGACATGCGGGCCATCGAACACCCGATCTGCCGCCACCGCGATGCCGACATTCCGACATTTACCTGGGGCAAGTTCGGTCCCGCGCAGGACGACGGCCGCATGCAGGTGCCGTTTTCCGCGCAGGCCCACCACGGCTTCGTCGACGGCTACCACGTGCAGAAGCTGGCGCAGGCGCTGGCGCGGCGCATCGACGCCATCATTGCAGCCTAGCGTTGCGGCCTGTCCTTCGATACGTTCAGGCTGTGTTCGGCGGCTTGGCATCGATAGTGGCGAACGTGACATAGGGACCGGAAGCCGGCAGGCTGGCGATCGCGCCATTGTCTTTCCTGACGGCGAACCAACGGCACTTTTCCATGGCCCGCGTGATGCCGACATAGGCGAGTCGGCGCGCTTCCGCTCGCTGCGCATCGTCATAGCTGCCCAGGCCTGCTTTTTGGTACAAGAAATTTTTCGATGGCGTGGAACCCGTGTAATGGCAATCGCCGAGCAGTACGATGGATTGTGCTTCCAATCCCTTGGCGCCATGGAAGGTCATGAACTTGACTGCCTTGCCCCAATCGCGGCGTGATACCCTTTTGAGCTTTTCGAGATGTCTTTTCTCGCGTGATAATACGAGCATGGGGCGCTCCTCGCAGGCTTCGGTGCGCGCAACTTCCATGCCGATATAAAGTCGGATTGCCTCAAGTGGCAGCTCGCCTTTCACGCCATGAATCTGTACCGGAAGGTTGGCATCGGCCCATTTACCCTCGGCCACGCAGGTTTTCGGTTCCATGCCAGGCACGCCGACCAGCACCGACTCGGCACAGCGGATCAGATAGTCGCTGCTGCGGAAATTCTCCTTCAAGATGACTTTGCCATGCTTGGCCGCAGGGAAGTGCTGTTTGAACTGGACGAAAAAGTCCGGCGAACTGCCACGCCAGCCATATATGGATTGCCAGTCGTCACCGACGCAGGTGAGGGAGCCCGCCATGTCACGCCTGACTAGTTCTCGTTGGCAACCTCTAATCCATTTGACGATCTGTGGTGATACATCTTGGAACTCATCCACCATCAGATGCCGCATGGTGCCGAGCACGTGCAGTGGCACCGCAGCAAAATTTTCTGGATGATCTTCGGAATAGTGCGCAAAGAGCTGATTGAATGTGCAGATGCCGCGCTCCTTCAGCACGGCTTCGAAATAGGGCCAGAAACGCGCCGTGGCCTGCATGAACACGGCATCGCCGCCAAGCTTGTTTTGCGGGCTGGCGATGGCGCTGGAGAGCGTAGCAGCTACCGGCAAGCCCAGATTTTCCACAAACTGCGCCATGCCATGAAAACATTTGGTGATCGGCTTTTTCTTGAAGTCACCTGGTGCGATCATCTTGAACGTGAGTTTGCCGGCGCGCTTTTCCGCATGGGCGGCCAGCCAGCCCAGCTGGATTCTCAGCTCCTGTAATTGCTCAAGCGTATCAATCCAAAGCAAGGGCTTGTCGCTGATACCCGCCAGCACCTTGCGTTTGGTGTAGATCGCGGTGGCCGACGGAATGCTGTTGGAGCTTGCTTTGGCATAAAATTCGGCTCCGCCCAGAATAATGTGGGCGCCGATTTGCGGCACGTAGCCATTCACCCAGAAGGGTTTGTTCGCCTGCGGCGACACGTCGATGGCGGCGAGGCCGGCATCGATACCGTCCAGCGGCCAGATGCCGGGGGCGATATCGTGGCGCCAGGCGTGTTCAAGGGCGGCTGTCATCCTCTGATCGATATCGTTGATCCACTTGATGTTGCTGTGCGTCTTGGCATCGGTCGCCTGGCGAGCCTGGGTCAGGCTGAGTTTGTAAAGCTGGATCGCCATAGCGTAAAAAACTTGATCTTGATTGAAGGCCCGCTCGTAGGCGATGCCGAGCAAGTCGTCCAGCGTTGGCGTGTCGTCCGGCTCCTCGCTCAGCATAGCCGGGAAGGCATCCTCATTGTCGCTCTCGTCTTGCAGGTCGTCCGATTCTGTCAGCTCCAGCATGTTTTCAACGTCGAGTGCGTCGACTTCGCCCTTTTTCTCCCGATCCAGCAACTCAAGCACTTTGGGGCGTACCGGCATGCTTTCGCGTGCCATCGTCAGCACCATGGAATGAAAGGTGCGCACCATGCGCTTTGCCTCCTGTTCCGATAATTGGACGTGCCATTTTGACAAGCTCGCCTGTAGCTTTTCGATGAAATCGAAGCGAGACGCCTTGGTGAAGGTGAACACGGAGAGCTGGTTGCGGTCTATGCCCAGGTAAAGGTTGAGCGCGATCACGCGCAAGACCAGCGATGTGGATTTGCCCGAGCCAGCACCGGCAATGACGTAGGTGGCGGGGTCATCAGCCAGGATCATCTTCCACTGGTCTGCTGTGGGTGGATGGGGGAAGCGCGCAGTCACCGCCGTCTTGAATTCACCGCTGATACACGGTGTAAATCCGAGGGGCATGCCACTCACCAGCCAGTTCTTGCGCGCCTCCTCGGCCTGGCGTTGGCATTCCGCCTGGCGTTCTTTCTCTGCCGCCAGCGTTGCCGCTTGCACGTCAGCTTCATGCGCTCGTCCTGCTTCAAAGCCATTCTGATATGCCACGGCCTTGCCTTCGGCCAAAGCTGTGCCATGGACGCGTTCAATGCTTCTCTGCTCCTGTGTTAATAAGGTGCTGTGATGCCCGATAGTCATCAGGCCCAGGGATTCCAGTATTTCATTGAGTATGTTCATGCTGGGCGCTGGTGGGAATATGCCGGGAGCATAGGATAAAAGCCCACAAATATTACTTTTCAGAAATATATGTGTCTATTTTCATGATTTGTTGATGCAGCAATGGAAGCTTTCTTGCTTACCATGTTGCTTAGTCCCTCTCCGGGACAGCGAGTTCAGCTCAGCTATGCAGAAATTTTCTGCGTGCGGTCGTGGTCTTCATGCCGTCCAGCCCAGGTAGTCGCTGGGCGCCCGGCCCAGCACGCGGCGGAAGGCGGCCGTGAAGGCGCTGGGGCTGGCATAGCCGAGATCGAGCGCGACCCGGGTGACGGCTTGCCCCTCGGCCAGCCGCGTGATGGCGGCCAGCAGGCATGCTTGCTGGCGCCATTGGGCAAAGGCCAGCCCCGTCTGGGCGCGGAATTGCCGCGTAAAGGTGCGCCGGCTCATGCCTGCCTGCGCCGCCATCGCGTCCAGGCTGCTGTCCAGGCTAGGTTGCCGCAACAATTCCATGCACAGCTGCGCCAGCCTGGCGTCCTGGGGCACGGGCGCGCTCAGGGGCAGGGGGGCCATGGCGGCGACCTCGTCGAGCAGCAAGGCCATCAATCGTCCGGCGCGCGATTGTTCCACATACAAGGCCTCCACCGTCACCGCTTCGGCCAGCAACTGGCGCAGCAGCGGCGTGGCATCGAGCACCTGGCAATCCGGTGGCAAGCCCATCCTGGCGATGGCGTCCGGGGCGATAAACACATTGTGCATGGTCACGGCGCCATGCATGCGCATGCCGTGGACGAGTCCGGCCGGCACCCAGCAAGCCCGTTGCGGCGGCACGAGCCAGTTGCCTTGCGGCGTATGCACGCTGATGACGCCGCGCGCCGCATAGGCGAATTGCCCGCGCGCATGGCTGTGGCTGGGGAACTGTTCGCCGGGGGCATAGTCGAGCGCGGTGGCGATCAGTGTTCGCGGCACTTCCATATAAAAATCATCCATGGCCCGCACTCTACAGTATTTGACCTGTTATCGAAGGCGGGCCGTCCTGTTTCCCCTTACGATCCACTCTTTTTCAGGAGTGAACATGCACAATAGCTATCATCGCGTGGGCCATGGTCCCCACGCCGTCATCGTCCTGCACGGCTGGTTTGGCGACGCGCACGCGTTCGCTCCGATGGAAGCGGCCCTCGACGGCGGCGCCTTCAGCTACGTTTTCATGGACAATCGAGGCTATGGCGGCATGCGCGGCGCGGCGGGCGAGTATTCGATGGATGAAGTCGCCTGCGACGCGCTGGCCTTGGCCGATGCGCTGGGCTTTGCCACCTTCAGCGTGGTCGGTCACTCCATGGGCGGCATGGCGCTGGAACGGCTGGCCTTGCTGGCGCCCTTGCGCTTGCGCAAACTGGTGGCCGTGGCGCCCGTGCCCAGTTGCGGCGTGGCCATGGATGCGCCGGCGCGCGCGCTGTTTCTCGATGCCAGCGGCAACCAGCAGGCGCGGCGCGCCATCATCGACCGCAGCACGGGCGGGCGTTTGCCGGCCGCCTGGCTGGACTGGAAGGCGCAATATTCGTGGGAAAGTTCGGATCCGGCCGCGTTCGCCGCCTATTTTCTCGCGTGGAGCGATACGGATTTCAGCGGCGAAGTGATCGGCGCGGCGCCGAACCTGCCCTTGCTGGCGCTGGTGGGCGAACACGATTCCCGTTTTGATGCGGACTTGATGCGCCGCACGTATCTGGCGTGGTATACGCAAGCCCGGCTTGAAGTGCTGGGCAATGCGGGACACTATCCGATGAATGAAACGCCGCTGGCCCTGGCGGCCAGCATCGAGGCGTTCCTGGCGGAAAACGACTAGTTACGCGGTCTTGGCGCGCAGGCGCAGCAGGCTCAGGCCCAGCAGCACGAAGGCGCCGCCGCAGATACGGTTGAACAGCCTGGCGCGGCCCGGCGTGGCCAGCTGGGTTTTCAGCAGGCGCGCCAGGTTGGCGTAGAACAAGTGGGCCAGCATGGCGCAGGCGACAAACGAGGTCGTCAGCACGGTGAACTGGATGGCCACTGGTTCGCCCGGCGTGATGAATTGCGGGAACAGGGCCGAAAAGAACAGGATGGCCTTGGGATTGGTCAGCGCCACCGTCAAGCCCTGGCGGAAGAGTTTCCAGAAAGAATTTGGATTCGCCGCCCCTTGCACCACGGGGGCTTCCGCCACGATGCTGGCCTTGCTGCGCCATTGCTTGATGCCCAGGAACACCAGATACAGGGCGCCAGCCAGTTTCAGCAGCATGAAGGCCGTGGCCGAGGTTGCCAGCACGACACCCATGCCGGCCATGGCCACACCGGAAATGATGAACAAGCCAAAACCATTGCCCATGCTGCTGATCATCGCGCGGCGCGGGCCGACGGCGATGGCATTCGAGATGGCCAGCAAGACGGCCGGGCCGGGAGAAAACGTGACGAGCAGGGCGACGCTGCAGAAAAGCAGCCAGTTCGAGAGGTGCATGGGTGTTCCTGGGTGGGGCCGAAGCCGGATTGGGGAGTCAAAACACCTGTATTGTACGAAGTTTTCGGCTCCCGCGTCAGCGGCCCCCGCCTGAATCAGGCCCGGCTTCAGGCAAGCAGGCTGGCGACCACGTGGTTGATGGCGGCGCCGCCGGCGATGAGCCAGCAGAACAGCAGGCCGGCCAGCAGCAGGGGCTTGATGCCGGCGCGGCGGATGGCCGACATATGCGTCGTCAAGCCCAGGGCCGCCATGGCCATGGCCAGCAGAACCGTATCGATGTCGGTGATGGCGGCTACCACCGGGGCCGACAGCCAGCCCAGCGAATTGAAGGCCACCACGGCAATAAAAATGAAGGCGAACCAGGGAATCGCCAGCTTGGCCGCCTTGTCGTGGCCGCCGTTACCACCTTGGGCCTTGCCGCGCGCCAGCACCGCCGACAGGATGACGAGGAACGGGGCCAGCATCATCACGCGCACCATCTTGGCGATCACGGCCGCATTCGCCGCCTCTTGCCCGATCGACTTGCCGGCCGCCACGACTTGCGCCACCTCATGCACGGTCGAACCGATGTACACGCCAAACACCGTGGGCGTGGCGCCCAGCACCTGCCAGCCCAGGTTCAGCTGGTACAGCGCGGGGTACAAAAAGATGGCGATGGTGCCGAACACCACGACGGTGGAGACGGCCACGGTGACATCTTCGCTGCGCCCCTTGACGACGGGTTCCGTCGCCATCACGGCCGCCGCGCCGCAGATCGAGCTGCCCGCGCCGATCAGAATGGCGCTGTTGCGTTCCAGCTTGAACACCCTGGTGCCGAGAAACATGGCCAGGCCGAACGTGGACGCCAGCACCAGCGCATCGATGGCGATGCCGGCCAGGCCCACTTGCCCGATATCCTGGAAGGTCAAGCGAAAGCCGTAGAGGATGATGCCGAGTCGCAATAATGTCTGCTTGGAAAAGGCCACGCCCGCGCCGCAGGCGGGTGCCAGGCTGCCATACACGCTGTTGCCCAGCACGATGCCCAGCATGATGGCCAGGGTCAGGGCGCTCATGCCGTGGCTTTGCATCCATTCCAGCTTGCCCAGCGCAATGGCGCCCCAGGCGATCACGCCGCTCAGCAGCAGGCCCGGCAGGAGGCGGCCATAGCGGTCGCTGAAACTTGTTGTGTTGCTTGTAGAGAGGGAAGACATGCCGTACTCCATGTTTTTATGCGTATGGCATGACTGTACAGTTCGTCGATTAAATGGTAAAACGGATTGTTTTTGTATGTTTAACCTATTAAGTGAGTATATGAGATGGCGCTAACGTTACGGCAACTGCAGATTTTCCTGGCAGTGGCGGACACGGGCAGTACCAGCGCGGCTGGCGAGCAGATTGCGCTGTCGCAATCGGCCACCAGCGCCGCCCTGAACGAGCTGGAAACCTTGTTGGGCGCGCAACTGTTCGACCGGGTCGGCAAGCGATTGCTGCTCAACGACAATGGCCGTCTGCTGCTGCCGCAGGCGCGGCAGATGCGCGACGGGGCCGCCAGCATCGAGCGCCAGTTTGCGGGCGCCGACCCGTCCGTGCCCGTCAGCCTGCAGATCGGCGCCAGCACGACGATCGGCATTTATTTATTGCCGCAGATCCTGGCCCAGGCGGCGCAGCAGTATGGGCGCAGCATTCCGCAGGTGACGATTGCCAACACGGCCGACATCGCTGCCGCCGTGGCGGAGTTCCGTGTCGATATCGGCCTGATCGAAGGACCGTGCCATGAGCCGGGCTTGCTGGTCGAACCGTGGCTGACGGACCAGATGCTGATCGTGGCCGCACCCACGCACCCGTTGGCGCAAGTGCGGCATCTGCTCAGCTTTGCGGAGCTGAACCAGGCGGGCTGGCTGCTGCGCGAGGCGGGTTCGGGCACGCGCGAAGCCGTGGAGCAAGCCTTGGTGCCGTATCTGCACTATCTGCGCGCCGCGGGCGAGTTTAGCAACTCGGAAGCGATCAAGTATGGCGCGGCGGCCGGCCTCGGCATCGCCTGCCTGTCGCGGGTGGTGGTGGCCGATCTGCTGGCCAGCGGGCAACTGGTGGAACTGGACACCATGTTGCCGCCCCTGGAGCGCAATTTTTACCTGATCCGCCAATCGAAGAAAATCCTTTCGCCCCGCTTGACGGGATTTTTGGAACTGTGCCGCCACGCCTCGCGCATGGCGGGGTAACACACTCAAACAGCTTGACTGTTTTCCATATGAGGGATAAATTCCCATATATGGAAAATACAGCACTCACAGAGAACGATACGGAACAGCGGCTGGCGGCGCGTTTAAAACAGTTGCGCGTGGAGCGGGGCTGGTCGCTGGATCAGCTGGCCAGCGTCAGCCAGGTCAGCCGCGCCACCCTGTCGCGCCTGGAAAATGGCGAAGTCAGCCCCACGACAGCCGTGCTGGGCAAGCTGTGCGCCGCGTATGGCCTGGCCATGTCGCGCCTGCTGCGCATGGTCGAGGACGATTTCCCGCCTTTGTTGCGACGGGCTGAGCAAACAGTGTGGACGGACCCGGACACCGGCTTTGTCCGCCGTTCCGTCTCGCCGCCGTCGCGCGCGCTGGCTGGCGAAGCGCTCGAATGCGAGCTCGGTGCGGGCGTGACGATCAGCTATGCCGCCTCGCCCCGGCCCGGCATGGAACACCATCTGCTGCTGCAGGAGGGCATGCTCAACGTGACGGTCGATGGCCGCTCCCACGATTTGATGCCCGGCGATTGCCTGCGCTACCAGTTGCATGGCGCCAGCGCATTTACGACGCCAGCCGGCACCGGCGCCCGCTATTTTCTCTTTCTCGTCTGAGGTCGCCATGCCCGCATCGCTGCGCCATTTTTCATCCGCCGATATTCTCGAACGCTTGCCGGAACTGGGCGCCTTGCTGCAGGCGTGCGTGCACGACGGCGCCAGCATCGGTTTTATCTTGCCCTTCGACAAGACGGCCAGCCAGGCGTTCTGGACGGATAACGTGTTGCCGGCCGTCACGCGCGGCGTGCGCCTGTTGCTGGTGGCCGAGGTGGAAGGGAAGGTGGCGGGCGCCGTGCAGCTGGACTGGGATACCAATCCCAACCAGGCGCACCGGGCCGAAGTGCGCAAGCTGCTGGTCGCGCCCGCTTACCGCCGCCACGGCATCGCCCGCCAACTGATGGGGGCGCTGGAACAACAGGCGCGCCGCTTGCCGCGCAGCCTGCTGACCCTGGATACGCGCAGTGGCGACCATGCGGAGCCGCTGTATCTGTCGCTCGGTTACGTGGTGGCGGGCAGCATCCCCGGCTACGCGCTGGCGCCGGCCGGCGGCCGGCTGGACGCCACCACCATCATGTACAAGCAGCTATAGCGGGGAACTCAGGCGGGGAACTCAGGCTTTCAGCCGCGCTCTAACGCTTGCGGCAGGCCGGTTTGCAGGCGCGGTGGCCGCCTGGGTCGCCTGAACGGCCACCAGACTGATGCCGTGCGCCGCCTGGGCGGGAAGCTGGTCACGGCTCAGCTTGAAGATGCCCACCGTGCCCGACAGCAGGGTGGCGCGCTGCTGCATGCTCGCTGCCGCCGTCGATGCCTGTTCCACCAGGGCCGCGTTTTGCTGCGTCACTTGTTCCATCTGCACGATGGCGGCATTGACTTGTTCGATGCCGGACAATTGCTCGCCGCTGGCCATGCTGATTTCGCCCATGATGTCCGTGACGCGGTGTACGCTGGCCACGATGTCGCGCATGGTGGCGCCTGCCGTATCGACCAGGCGCGCGCCAGCGTCGACCCGCTCGACGGAGTCGCCGATCAATTGCTTGATTTCCCGCGCCGCACCGGCCGAGCGTTGCGCCAGGGTGCGCACTTCCGCGGCCACGACGGCAAAACCGCGCCCCTGTTCGCCCGCCCGTGCCGCTTCCACGGCTGCGTTCAGGGCCAGGATATTTGTCTGGAAGGCGATGGCGTCGATGACGCCGATGATGTCAACGATCTTTTTCGACGACGCATTGATCGAGCTCATGGTATCGATGACTTGCGCCACCACCGTGCCCCCTTTGCCGGCCACGTCGGCGGCCGATTGCGCCAGCTGATTGGCTTGCCGTGCGTTATCGGCATTTTGCTTGACGGTGCCCGTCAGCGTTTCCATCGAGGCGGCCGTGCGCTCCAGTGAGCTGGCTTGCGCCTGCGAGCGCTGCGACAGGTCCAGGTTGCCGGCCGCAATCTCGCCCGAGGCGCCCGCGATCTCGTGCGTGCCGCCGCGCACCTCGCCCACGATATTGATCAAACTCGCATTCATGTCTTTCAGCGCTTGCAGTAATTGCCCCACTTCATCGCTGGAATCGACGCGGATATGCTCGCTCAAGTCGCCGCCCGCCACCTTGCGCGCAACCTTGACGGCGTGCCGCAAGGGGCGCACGATGCCGCTGCTGATGAACCAGGCCGTCGCCAGGCTCAGCACGCCGCCGACCAGGCCCAGCGCGATGATCAGCATGCTCGTATCGTGGGCGCGGGCCATGGCCGCCTCGGCCGTCGAGCGCATCAGGGCCGACTGCGTGGCGATCTGCTGATCGAGCTCGCGCAAGGCGGATGGCGCTTGCGTGCTGTTGCGCGTGGCTTGCAATTGGGCGATGCGGGCATAGCGCTGGTTCACGCTGCTGTCGATTTCCCCGCTCACCGTCGACAACTGCCAGGTGCTGATGCCGACGACCACGGCCAGTAAAAGCGACGTGAGCAAAAAGCCTGTGGTCAGGCGTACACCGATGCGTATGTTTGAAATATTCATGTCCCCTCAGCTGTTGTCCCGTGGTGGCCGTGTCCCCTGCGGCGGCAGGGCGCGGCGCTTGCCCCTGAAGTTGCTGGGGTGAAATGAGTGTAGCAGTGCGGTACTAAGTAATCTATAAATATTTCCATATTGGAATTAGTCACTGCCTGTTTAGCAACAGCAGCATGGTTTGTTGCCAGATAAAATCACCGGTCTTATTACAGAGTCCTCCTACTCCCATACCCGGCATCGTCCGACTGGCGCGTGCCGGTGCCGCGTCTACACTGTTCCTTGCACGGACCCGGCGGCGGGTCATTCTTCTTTTCCAAGGGAGGTTGAGATGGCGAATATCCAGGCAGGATCGGACGGTGCGGCAAAACAGGAAATGTCGGCCAAGCGCCTGAACGTGGTCGACTGGATCTCGATGATCCTGCTGATCGTGGGCGGCTTGAACTGGGCGCTGGTGGGATTGTTTGATATCGATATCGTGGCCCGCATCCTCGGCGCCATGTCGACGGCGTCGCGCGGCGTGTACGTGCTGGTGGGACTGGCGGCGCTGTATTCCATCTATCTGTGCGTGCGCAAGCTGCCGGCCAAGCCCTAGGGGAAGCAAATGCCTGTCGGTGCCAGTCCCAAGCGCGAGCGCGAATTCAGGAAGCTGGAAAAGGAGTTCAGGCAGGAGGGTCGCTATCCCGGCCGCGAGGACGAGGTTGCGGCCCGCATCGTGAACAAGCAAAGGGCGCAGGCGGGGGAAACCCGGACGGCGCACGAGCGGGAAAATACCAGCAGTCCAGCCTTGGATGCGCCAGCGTCAGACCTGCCCATTGCCGGCTACCAGCATTTGACGGTGGCGCAGATCCGCGACAAGCTGGGCGGTCTTTCCGCCGCCCAGTTACGGCGCCTGCGCGACTATGAGGCGGCGCACAAGAAGCGCAAGGGCGTGCTGCAGGCGCTGGGAGCTTGATCTGGCTTCATGGACTTGATGCCGTGTGCCTGTGCTTACGCCTACATGTGCCTGTATGCCTGCCAGCAGGCTGGCGCACTGCCAGTTTGCGGGCCGACGTTATTGCATGCGCTTACTGCGTGCGCAGGTAGGCCAGCAGGTCGGCCACTTGCTGGGCGTTGCCGATGCCCCAGAAGCGCATGTTGTTGCCAGGAATGAAATCGCTCGGTGCTTTCAGGAAGCCGGTCAGGTTTTGCTCGGTCCACACGATATTCGCGTTTTTCATGGCCGCCGAGTATTTATAGTCGGTGGTGGTGCCGGCCTTGCGGCCGATCACGCCCGTCAGCTTGGGGCCGAAGCCGCCGCGCGCCGAAGGCCCCACCTGGTGACAGGAGGCGCACTTGCGAAACGCGGCCTTGCCCGCTTCGGCATTGCCTTTCAAGGCGGCGGGAGCTGCTGCATTTACCATGGCGGCGGGCGCTAGCAGCAGGGCTGCAGCGGCAAGAGGGGAGAACCAGCGAAAAAGAAATGTGGATGTCATCGGTGAGGCGGAAGTGTGCAATATCGCAAGCAATGACGCATTTTACAGGCGGGCATCCAAACCTGCCCGTCAGTGATGCAACCATGTGATGCAACCATGCCAGGCGGCCAAGCGCGGGCGCGGCGCAGTCAGCACAGTGGGACAGGCTCGATACCGCTAGCGCTTGCCGCCCTGTGCGCCGAGCGCTGCCATGGCCGACGCGAACACGATGCAGGCGATGGCCAGCCACTGGGTCAGGCTCAGCAGTTCTCCCAGCACGGCCATGGCGGCCAGCGCGCTGACGGCGGGCGCGGCGCTGCTGAACATGCCGAACACGCCTTGCGGCAAGCGGCGCAGGGCAAAGATTTCCAGAGAGTACGGCAGGGCGCTGGACAGCATGGCAATGGCCAGGCCCATCAAGGCAATCGACGGCGCCAGCAAGGCCGTGCCCGAATACGTGATGCCGATGGGCACCGTCACCATGGCCGCCACCGTCATGCCCCAGGCCACGGCTTGCCCGCCCTGCAAGGTCGAGGCGCGCTTGCCGAAGATGATGTACAGGGCCCAGCACAGCGCCGCCCCCAGCGCATACGCCACGCCCACGGGGTCCAGGCTGCCTGGACTGCCTTGCAGGGGCAGCAGCAAATATAAGCCAAACACGGCGCAAGCGACGGCGAATAAATCGCGGGGCCGGCGCGACGACAGCATGGCCACGGCCAGCGGCCCCGTCACCTCGATGGCCACCGCGATGCCAATCGGTATCAGCGCAAACGCCCGGTAAATCAGCAAATTCATCAGCCCCAGCACGGAACCGTACACCAGCAAATTCAGCACATCCTTGCGCGTCAGCCGGTAGCGCCACGGCCGGAAGATGGCCAGTAGTATCAGCGCCGAAAACCCCACCCGGTACGCCGTAATCCCCTCGACCCCGATGACGGGAAACAGGTTTTTCGCTATCGCCGCCCCCAGATTGACGGAAATCTGCCCTCCCAATACGGCCAGGGAAGGAAG
>NZ_JBWKYD010000045.1:0-22847 GCF_059423585.1 Janthinobacterium sp. GW460-12-1-14-LB5
CTGCGAAGAAGGAAGAGTATGAAGCGTTTCGGCTAATTCGTCAACCTTCTTTTTTCACCCTGCTTTACTCGGCATTTGCATGCGTCGTTCAGCGAGGGGGCGAATTATAGCCCTGCCCTGCGCGCGCCGCAAGGGCTATTTTTTGCGCCAGATCAAAGGCGATAGGCCTGGCACCGCAATTGCTTATATGAACACATGCACCAACCAACGAGGGGGAGCAACTCTGGGCCTGGCAGCAACACTGGGGACAGCCCGGCTCGCTTTGCTTTGCTCCCATCTGTGACAGGTGCTACATTATGGAACACTCTCGATATTCAAAAGAGCGCCGCAGTACAGGGCCCAACGGAGGCAACGAGATCATGTATCAACCGTCAGCTACTTACCGTAGCGCACCGTTTTCGTCCATCGCGGACGCGAACTCTTTGCCGGCAGGACAGGATAACGTCCCCGTCATCATCGAAACTTCCCATCAGCGTTCCGTCGCCTTTGGCCTGTCGCCCACTGCCACGCCCGACTTTACGCCGGCCGGCAAGTCCGACCTGTCGCTGCTGATCGAGCAAAACCGCATGCTGCACACGCATGCGCTGCCGGCCATGGAAACCCTGTACCAGCAAATCGTCAACACCCACAATATGGTGATCTTGACGGATGCCAACGGCGTGATCGTGCATTCGCTGGGCGACGATGATTTCCTGGAGAAAGCCAATCGCGTCGCCCTGCAGCCGGGCGTGGCGTGGTCGGAACAAAGCCGCGGCACGAATGCCATCGGCACGGCCATCACGGAAAAAGTACCGACTCTGGTCCATGCGGACCAGCATTACCTTGCTGCAAATCATTTCCTGACGTGCTCTGCCGCGCCGATCACCGACCACCGGGGCAATGTCATCGGCGTGCTGGACGTCTCGAGCGACCAGCGCAGTTTTCACAAGCATACGATGGCCCTCGTGCGCATGTCGGCGCTGATGATCGAAAATCAGCTGTTTTCCGCCACCTTCGAAGATGCCATCACCGTGCACTTCCACGCGCGGCCCGAATTCATCGGCACCTTGATGGAAGGCATCGCCTCGTTCACGCCGGGCGGGCGGTTTTTATCCGCCAACAAGAATGGCTTGTTCCAGTTGGGCCTCTCATTTGCCGCGCTGCAATCGCACACCTTCAGTTCCCTGTTCGGCTTGCCTGTTTCCGCCCTGTACGACCATTACCGTACCGCCTCGCCCGGCTTGCTGAACCTGTGCATGCACAGCGGCGTGCGCGTGTACGGACGCGCACAGTTGCGCCTGTCCAATAGCGTCTTCCAGCACGGCTTTAGCACCAGCACCGACCATAGCGATATCAACGCCGTGCCGGCGGCGATCCCTGCACCGGCCAGCCATGCGGCCAATGCGGCGCGCCGCCTGTCCGGCTTGCGCTACCTGCGCACGGGCGATCCGCAACTGGAATTGGTGATCGAAAAGGTCAATAAAGTCCTGGGACGTGATATTCCCATCCTCGTCATGGGAGAGACAGGCACCGGCAAGGAATTGCTGGCGCAAGCCATCCATAACGACTCGCCGCGGGCCATGGGACCGTTTATTGCCGTCAACTGCGCTTCGATCCCGGAAACCCTGATCGAGTCCGAACTGTTCGGCTATGAAGACGGGGCGTTTACGGGTGCGCGCAAGAAAGGGGCAATCGGCAAGATCCTGCAGGCCAATGGCGGCACCCTGTTCCTCGATGAAATCGGCGACATGCCTTTCGGCTTGCAGGCGCGGCTGTTGCGCGTGCTGCAGGAACGCATGGTCACGCCGCTGGGCAGCAGCAAGTCGATCACCGTGAATGTGGAACTCATTTGCGCCACGAATCACAACTTGCGCGAACGCATGGCCAAGGGACTGTTCCGCGAAGATCTGTATTACCGCCTGAACGGCCTGGTAGTGAAACTGCCACCGCTGCGCGAGCGCACGGACCTCGACACGGTCGTGAAAAAAATCCTCGCGACGGAAGCGCCCGACACGCGTTACACGGTGGCGCCGGACATCTTGCGCCTGTTCCACCAGCATAAATGGCCGGGCAACTTCCGCCAGCTGACCAATCTGTTGCGCACGGCCATCGTCATGGCAGGCGACGAACATGAAATCTGTTTGCGCCACATGCCTGACGATTTCCTCGACGATATTGAGATGACGCAAGCGACTGCCGCCAGCGCCAGCACGGACCGCATGATCGCCGCCGGCGCCAACCTGGAAGAGATGGAGCAAAGCGTAATCCTCAAGTCGCTCGATGCCCACGGCGGCAACGTTTCGGCCACGGCGCGTGCCTTGGGCGTGTCGCGCAACACGATCTATCGCAAGGTGCCGCATCTGAAATAGCCTAGAGTAGACGGGGAAAGCCGGGCGACATCTTGCGCCGCCCTTGCTTGTCGATGGTCATCAGGTCGATGCCCTGCATCTGCGCGGCCATCGCATGCGCGCGCACGGCCCCCGTCACCATGAAGGTCGTCGACAAACCATCGGCCAGCAAGCCCGTGGGCGCCAGCACGGTCACGCTGGCCAGTTCGCCCGGCGAATCGCCCTTCGATGGGTCGAAGATGTGGTGATGCACGAAGTCGGGCGTGAACGCGCATTCGTAGTCGCCGGACGTGGCCACGCTGCGCCCCTCCACTTTCAAGGTGGCCGCCAGGATTTCCGCGTCGCGCGGATCCTGGATGCCCAAGGTCCACGGGCGGCGCACGGCACGCTGCCCACGCGCGACGAACTCGCCCGTGTCGAGCAGCGCGTGCCGCACGCCGCGCGCCTGCACGGCCGCCAGCGCCACGTCGGCCGCATAGCCTTGCGCCAGGCCATTCAAGGTCAGCGCCATGCCGGGCTGAAGAAAACGCACTTCGCGGCAATCCCATGCCAGTTGCCGCCAGCCTACCCGCACCTGCGCCGCGCGGCGCAATGCTTCCTCCGGTAAGCTTGCCTGGTCTGCCGCCGCGCGAAACAGCTGCCATAAAGGTTGCACCGTGACATCAAACGCCCCATCGCTCCATTGCGACAAGACTCGCGCCTGCGCCAGCACGGCCAGCAGGTGCGTGTCCGGCCGGGCCAGGCGGCCATCGCGGTTCAGCTGGAAGACTTGGCTGGCGGGACTGTAAATGCTCATCAGGCGGTCGACATTCCTCGCTGCATGCAAGGCATCCTCGATGGCCAGTTCCGCCTGGCGCTGATCGTGGTGCAACACGGTGACGGCGATGGTCGTGCCGAACGCCAGCGCGGCGCCTTGATAGGGGCGCACGCCGGACGCCGTGACCGTACCGCGCGCCATGCTGTCAGGCAAGATAACGCCCGCCATGCCGGCCACGCTGCCGATCGCTGCGGAAATAAACGTTCTACGCTGCATTGCTGCTCTCCTCTGCCGTGGCCCGGACAATCGGGATGGTACGGGTACGCTTGATTTCCAGCATCAAGGGCGCGCATTTTTCATCGCTGGCGTAAATCACCACGCAATCCATGCACTGGAAACACTCGCCGTAATCGACTTTCCCGCTGGGCGCAATGGCATGATGCTCGCAACGGTGGCGGCAAGTCTGGCACGGCGTGCCGCATTCCTTGCGGCGGGGAATCCAGTTGAACATGCGAAACCGTCCCAGCAGCGCCAGCGCCGCGCCAAACGGGCACAGGTAGCGGCAAAAGAATTTATAGGCAACACTGCTGAGCAGCAGCAAGCCCACGGCATACGCAACGAAGGGCCAGGCCCGCACGAAGTTCAGGGTGATGGCCGTCTTGAACGGTTCCAGCTCCACCAGCTTGTCCGTGATCTGGCTGGAAAACACGCTGCTGCCGAGTATGGCCGCCAGCAAGCCATATTTGATCCATTTCAAACGTCCATCGAGGCGCGGCTTGATTTTCCACTGCGGCAAGCGCAGCCACTGGCCCAGCTTGCCCGTGAATTCCTGCAGGGCGCCAAACGGGCACAGCCAGCCGCAAAACGTGCCGCGCCCCCAAATGAATAGGCTGAGCAGCACGAAAGCCCACAGGATCACCGTCATCGGATCGAACAGGAAAAAGCCCAGGCTGCGCCCCGCCAGCAGGGCCTGGATAACACCCGTGATATTGACGATCGACAACTGCCCCTGCGCGTAATAACCGATGAAGCCGATGGTAAACAACAAAAACAGGCGGCGGAACCATGCAAATTGCCGGCCATTACGCACCAGACGTTTCTGCCTGGTCAGCGCGCCGGCCAGCAGCGCCAGCCCGGCCAGCAAGATCAGCAGTTCAGCCTTGCGCCCCTTCCACGTGCCGCGCCAGCCGGCATCGTCACCTTGCGGCGCGCTATAAAAATCGGCAGGCAGGCGGTAGCTGAAATCGACGTTGCGGGCGATGCGCTCCGGATACACGATACCCTTGCTGCGCGTGACCGGCATAGTGAACGCCAGCGGACTGGCCGCATCGAGTCCAGCCTGGCTGATGACGCGGAAGACGGCAATATTTTCAGTCGGCAACGGTCCCGCCTCCGACACGCTTAATTCCAGGTCCAGGTCGCGCATGTCGATGGGCAAGCCATCCTGCTTCAGCAGCAAGCGCTCGGGCACCGTGCCGCGCACGAAATCGTCGCCCAGCACGCTGTAGCGCCCGCGCGACATGACGAGGATGGCGTGGTCGCCCTCGTCAAGCCGGTTGCGCAGCTTGTTCCAGCTGCGTTCCGTCAACAAGTTGCGTCCCACCGTGGGCACGGACACGTAGGCCAGGTACAGGTCGATGAACAGGCCGTCCGGCTCGCGCTGAGCCTGCGCGTCGAGTCCGGCGCCATTGCTGCCAGCAAACAGGATTTCGACGTCCTTGTTGCTCAGGCGCACATGCTGGATCAAACCCTGCTCAAGCATCTGCGCCACGCTGAGTTTCTCGAACACGTCCATGCGGATGCGGGCGATCTGGTCCGGGTCGCGGCCTTGCGCGAAGCCCAGCTTTTTGCGCGACACTTTCAAGGCCGATGCCAGCACGCTCTGGTTGATGATGCGCACGGAAGCCGTGGCCTTCGACACGCCATCGATATCGGCGTGGGTCGCATCTGGCGCGCGTTTCTTCTTGGCATCGATGGCGATATTCTGTTTCAACGACAAGCCTTGGTACTGTTTGACGAATTGAAACAGCGGCGCTTCGCCCAAGCCATCGAGAAACACGGGTTCGTGTTGCGATAGAACAGACACATCCAGAAAACTGCCCTGCGGATTGATGGCAATCAATAAATTGACGGGAACGCCGGAAAAGCCGGGAATCGGCGCCAGGTCCACCGACTCAAAGACATAGCCAACCAGCTCGGTCGCCGTGGCGTTTTGCTTGAACAGGGGCCAGATGGGCAAGTCGGTTTCCTTCTCGCCGACGACGAGGGGCGCGGGGAAGCGCCGCGCCAGCTCGGCCCTGGTGAGCACGCCCGCCCATGCCTGCCCCAGGATAAACAGGAATAGCCAGCATCCGATGAACAAGCGCAGTATCCGCATGCATAGTGCTCCGTGCGGCGCCGCAGCTTCCGGCGCCGCATACATTGGTTAGAAGAAAATAATGCCGCCCAGGGACACGCCATTCATCTTCGCTTCGCCGCCCGCAAAGGCTTTCGAGCGCGTCTGCCCCAGCTCGCCCACCAGGGTGATTGCACTGTTGAGCGAGTAGTACGCACCGAGGGTCAGGTTGGCGTTCGACTTCAAGCCGCCCGTGCCGGCCGTGTTGTCGTCGTTCTTGCTGATGCCATAGGACAAGCCCAGCTTCAGCTTGTCCGTCGTCTTGTACGTGCCTTGCAGCAGCCAGTTCTTCGACTTGGTATCGCCCTGGTCCGCATCGGACAAGATACCGAGTCCCTTGCCGCCCTGGAAGTTGACCAATACGCCGGCCGGGCCCATCTGGTAGGAGCCGCCCACTTCCACGCCGCGCATGGTCAGGTCATCGACGCCAGGCGTTTTCGAGGTGAATTTTTGCGACTTCACGCCCAGCCAGGCTTTCAAGCCCTCTTGCGCATACGTCAGTTGCACCTGCACTTGCGGGCTGGACTTCGAAGAATAGGTCGAACCTGCAACAATCGGCGTATCGGAGACGGGGCTGACCAGCGCCACGTCGACGCCAAATCCGCCCGACTTCGGCGAGCTGTACATGATCTGGCCATAATTACCCAGATAGGTGTAGCCGGCGCCGATATGGCCCAGGGTCACCCGGCCCCGCTGCGTCGCCTGCACGGGTGCGCCCGAACCCAGCAAGGTCATGTCGGACAGGATCGCATTCGCGCCGAAGATGCCGTAGTCACGCCCCAGCTTGAAAGTGCCCATTTCCGCATTGCCAAACGTGAAAAAGGCCTGGCGCACATCGACCACGCTGTTCTGGCTGATGGCGCTGTCCGTGGCCGTCGAGTTGTAGATGCCGATCAAGGCTTTCACGTCGTACTCGCCCAGGCGCGACGAGGCCGAGGTGATCAAGCCATTCGGCAGCAAGCCGTTGCCGATGGTGGTGCGATCCTTTTCTCCGCCGCAACCGAGCGCCTGGCCGCCCAGCGCCAGCCCTCCCACGGCATCGCCCGAGCACGACACTTGCGTGTAATAGGCGTTGACGATGCCGCCCACCGACACGGTCCAGTCGCCGGCCTTGATATCGACGGCTTGCGCCTGCCCCACCGCTGCGATCGTCATGACACCCAGGCTCCCCAGCTTGATCCATGTGTTCATTTCTTCTCCTCTTTCTTCTCTGTTTTTAGTGTGCACACCAGTGATTGATGTACCTCAAGCTTTGGCAATAAGCATGCCCAGCACGGTTCACAGGGAGAAAGAGAAAAAGCGCATATAAGGTGTGCAGCAGCGGATCAATTGCCCCGCACGATGTTACTTTTTTGACCGCCAGCACGCCGATCGCGCGCCTGCGTAAACAAAAAACTGACGGCCTGGGCCGTCAGCAAAAAGAAAACGCCCGGCGGACAGGGAGACGCCCATCCGAGTGGCCCGGGCGCTTCGCCCCGTTATTTCGACGCGAGCTTGAAGACCCACACGGAACCGCCCTGTTCCAGGAAGTTGACCTTCTTCGCCACTTCGCCGCCCCACAGCGGCACGGCACCACCCCAGCCGGAAACGACGGCCACGTATTGCGTGTCGCCATCCTGCCAGGTGACGGGCGGCGCCACGACGCCGGAGCCCGTCTGGAATTTCCACAGCTCCTTGCCCGTCTTCGCATCGACGGCTTTCAGGAAGCCTTCCGGCGTGCCGTAGAACACCAGGTTGCCGGCCGTACTCATCACGCCGCCCCACAGCGGCGCGTTGTTCTTGATTTCCCAGACGATCTTGCCCGTCTTCGGATCGACGGCGCGCATGGCGCCGATGTAGTCGTCAAACAGAGGCTTGATGGTGAAACCGGCACCGAGGAAGGCGCCGCCCTTCTTGTAGCTGATCGGCTCGTTCCAGATATCCATGCCCCATTCATTCGCGGGAACGTAGAACAGCTTGGTTTGCGGCGAGTAGGCCATCGGCATCTGGTTTTTTGCACCCAGGAAAGCGGGCGCGGCAAACACGGTCGTGCCCTTCTTGCCCTCTTCTCCCTTGGTCGGGTCGCCAGGGCGTCCGGCGGGAATGAAGTTCGGCCGTCCCGTCTTCAGGTCGATGCTGCTGGCCCAGGTGATTTTCTTGACGAACGGAAAGGCGTTCTGCAGCTTGCCGTTGGCCGCATCGATGACGTAGAAGAAACCGTTGCGGTCGGCCTTGCCGCCGTAGCGCTTGCCATCCATGTCGAAGGTGACGAACTCGTTGGCACCGTCGAAATCCCAGGCGTCGTTCGGCGTATTCTGGTACGCCCATTTGATCTGCCCCGTTTTCACGTCGAGGGCCACGGTGGACGACGAGTACAGATTGTCGCCGGGACGCAAATGGCTGTTCCACGGCGCCGGGTTGCCCGTGCCAAAATACGCCAGCTTGGTCTGCGGATCGTAGGTGCCGCCCATCCACGTCGAGGCGCCGCCCGTTTTCCACAGGTCGCCCGGCCAGGTCTTGTTCACGGTGCCGGATACGCCGTTGTCGATGGCCTTGCCATCCTTGTCGTAGCGGTGGCCCATATGGCCTTCCACCGTGGGACGGCTCCACACGAGGTCGCCCGTCATCGGATTGCGCGCCTCGACCCGGCCGACGATGCCGAATTCCCCGCCCGACACGCCCGTCAGCAGCAAGCCTTCGGCGATCAGCGGCGCAGCCGTCATCGAGTAGCCGGCCGCATAATCGTCAACTTTCTCCTTCCAGACGATCTTGCCCGTGTTTTGATCCAGCGCAACGAGATAAGCGTCGAGCGTGCCGAAAATCACCAGGTTGCCGTACAGGGCTGCGCCGCGGTTGACCACGTCGCAGCAGGGCATGATGCCGTCCGGCAAGCGATGCTCATATTTCCACAGTTTGGCGCCCGTTTTCAAGTCGACGGCAAAGATACGCGAATACGATGCCGTGACGAACATCTTGCCGTTGTGAATCAAGGGCTGCGATTCCTGGCCCCGCTGCTTTTCGCCGCCAAACGAGAACGACCAGGCCGGCACCAGCTTGGCCACGGTCTTGTCATTGATCTGCGTCAACGGCGAATAGCGCTGGCCCTGCGTGCCCATGCCGAACGACAGGACGCTGGACGGATTCTTCGCCGTGCTGTCGAGCATGGCGGTGGTGACATTGCCTACGTCGGCCGCCTGGGCCAGCGATGCCAAGCCCAAACCGATGAGTATCCCCATGATGTTTTTCTGCACAATCATCTCCCTCTGTTATTAGTATGTGTATGTATCAGGTGTTGCCGTGGTCGTGCGGCTGCGCATGCAACAAGGCGCACTCTTCATCGGTGAACAGGCGTGAGCGCGTCAAGAAGCGCTTGCCCGTGCCGTTGTCGAGTGAAAACATGCCACCATTGCCATCGACCACATCGATAATCAACTGGGTATGCTCCCAGTACTCGAATTGCTCGAGTCCCATGTAAAACGGTGTGCCATTCAAATTGCCGAGATAGATGTCGGTATCGCTGACATCGAACTCGCCCAGCGCGTAGCACATGGGCGCGCTGCCGTCGCAGCAGCCGCCAGACTGGAAAAACATCAGCGGGCCGTGACGCTGGCGCAACTTGTCCATCATTTCCAGCGCCGCTTCGGTGGCGACCACCCGGGCAATTGCTGCACTCATGGCATCCCTTTCTGCGCGCCGCGCCTGGACTACGGGCGCGGCGCCTGTTGCCGGTTTAGAAGAAGCCCAGCGCTTTCGGGCTATAGCTCACCAGCAAGTTCTTCGTTTGCTGGTAGTGGTCGAGCATCATCTTGTGGTTTTCGCGGCCGATACCCGATTGCTTGTAGCCGCCGAACGCGGCGTGGGCCGGGTACAGGTGGTAGCAATTGGTCCACACGCGGCCCGCCTGGATGGCGCGGCCCATGCGGAAGGCGCGCGAACCGTCGCGCGTCCACAAGCCGGCGCCCAGGCCGTACAAGGTGTCGTTGGCAATCGCCAGCGCGTCGGCCTCGTCCTTGAAGGTCGTCACGGACACGACAGGCCCGAAAATCTCTTCCTGGAAGATGCGCATCTTGTTGTTGCCCTTGAACACGGTCGGACGCACGTAGTAGCCGCCTTCCAGGTCGCCCGCCTGCGTGTTGCGCTCGCCGCCGGCCAGCACTTCGGCGCCTTCCTGGCGGCCGATGTCGAGATAGGACAGGATTTTTTCCAGCTGCTCCTGCGATGCCTGCGCGCCGATCATGGTGGACGAATCGAGCGGGTTGCCCTGCTTGATGGCGGCCACGCGCTTCAGGGCCCGTTCGATGAATTTCTCGTAGATCGATTCCTGGATCAGCACGCGCGATGGGCAGGTGCACACCTCGCCTTGATTCAGCGCAAACATCGCAAAACCTTCCAGGCACTTGTCGAAATACTCGTCGTCCGCATCCATCACGTCTTCAAAGAAGATGTTCGGCGACTTGCCGCCCAGCTCCAGGGTGACGGGAATCAGGTTTTGCGCGGCGTAACCCATGATCAGGCGGCCCGTGCCCGTTTCGCCCGTGAAGGCGATCTTGGCGATGCGCTTGCTCGACGCCAACGGCTTGCCCGCTTCCAGGCCGAAACCGTTGATGATGTTCAGCACGCCCGGCGGCAACAGGTCGCCAATCAGCTCGATCAACACCATGATGGAGGCGGGGGTCTGCTCGGCCGGTTTCAGGACGACGCAATTGCCGGCGGCCAGGGCTGGCGCCAGTTTCCACACGGCCATCAGGATCGGGAAATTCCAGGGAATGATCTGGCCCACGACGCCCAGCGGCTCATGGTAGTGGTAGGCATAGGTTTCCGCATCGATTTGCGCGACGGAACCTTCCTGCGCGCGGATGCAGCCGGCAAAGTAGCGGAAATGGTCGATGGCCAGCGGAATGTCGGCATTCATCGTTTCGCGGATGGGCTTGCCGTTGTCGATGGTTTCCGCCGTGGCGATCAGGCTCAGGTTCTGTTCGATGCGGTCGGCGATGCGGTTCAGGATATTGGCGCGCTCGGCAGGCGAAGTCTTGCCCCAGGCCTCCTTGGCGGCATGCGCGGCATCCAGCGCCAGCTCGACGTCTTCCGTCGTGGAACGGGCGATTTCGCAAAACGGCAAGCCGGTGATCGGCGTGATGTTGGGAAAGTATTCACCTTTTACTGGTGCAACGAATTTGCCGCCGATGTAATTGTCATAGCGTTGTTTGAAGGGATTGGCTACGCCCAGTTTGCTGATGTCTGCGAGATTCATGTCGTCCTCTATCGGGTTAATTAGAATGAAATTACTTAATTAAAATCAAACGTCCTGGTACAGATGGGGTGAGTACACGCAGTCTTCCGCAAATGCCGTGCCAGCTCGCCATCCCCCTACAAACTTAGCCTGTTTTACCCCTGTTGCAAGGGCGCGGCGTCAACGCCGGTGCGCTTTTCGGCGCATGCCCGGGCTTGCGCTGCGGGGACGGGCCTGTTTGCGTTTTGAACAAGGTGAAGGCATCCTGTTCCAATCCGGGCCAGCCCTGCTGCTGCGGCCCGTCGCCGCTGCACAATGGAACAGGTGTACCAGACTGGAACACCTGCCCTGTACCACTACCGAATCACCACACCCCATGGCAATTCGCCCACGGCAATATCGGCCACCTTGCGCGCGCTGGCCGTGTCGATGACGGAAACGCTGTTCGAGCGGCCATTGGCCACGTACAGCTTGGCGCCGTCGGGCGTGATGGCCATGTTCCACGGACGCTTGCCGACGGGAATGGTGGCCGTGACCTGATTGCTGGCCGTGTCGATCACCATCACCGTGCCGTCGATGCCGTTCGAGACATACACCTGCCTGCCGCTGGGTTGAACGGCGATACCGTTGGCATTCTTGCCCGCTGGAATGGTGGCAATCGCCTTGCGCGCGGCCATATCGATCACGTAGACGGCATTGACCAGTTCGCACGCCACATAGGCGCGGCCCGAGTCCGGACTGAAACCGATGCCGCGCGGACGCAGTCCCACGGCGATGGAAGCCACCTGACGGCGTTGCGCCACATCAATGACATCGACTTGCTCGGCCTCTTCCGCGCTGACCAGCAGCCAGCGCCCATCGGGGCTGAACACGGCGTGTTCCGGATTGCGTCCCTGCACCTTGATGTCGGCGAGCAAGACGCCCGTCTGGCCATCAAGCAAGGCCACGCTATTGTTTTCCTCGACGGCCACGGCAACGTAACTGCCGTCATGCGAAGCACTGACGCCTTCGGGCGACTTGCCCAGCGTCACCGTGCGCACGGGCGCGCCGCCAGCGTTGTCGATCAGCAGCAAGGCGCTGCTGGCGGCATCCGTGACAAACAATTGCCGCCCGGTGGGGTCGGCGGCGATGCCGCGCGGCCGCTTGCCTGCCGCGATCTGGCGCACCACCTGGTCAGTCGCCGTGTCGATCACGCTCACGGTGCCCGATTTTTCATTGGGAACATAGGCAAAGGGAGCGGCCTGAAGGGCCGTGCTGAAGAGCGCAGGCAGCAGCCAGCACACCTGGCGCAAGCGCGGGAAGAAGTTGGGCATAATCACCTTTTCAATGGCAAAACACAGGAAAAGCGCGCGGTAGCGGCGCCTCTGATAATTGCTGCATGCAAACGCCGTGCCACTGACACGCGTATAATTTCCGCCCACCAATGGAGACATGGCAGGCATATTGCTTGATACAACTATGCAGACCTGCGCCGCGCACGCGACCAGCAGGCTTTTATTCACATTGGAGAATCCGCATGCAGCATCGTTTCCGCCTGAACACCATCGCCAGCCTGTTTGTCGCCGGCAGCGCCACCCTGGCCCCCCACGTCTTTGCCGCCGAGCCCGCTGACTTGGCCGCCGGACAACTCATGGATACGGTGGTCGTCAGCGGCAGCCGCATCGCCCACCCCAGCCAGGAAGTGCCGGCCTCGATCGACGTGGTCGACAGCGCGCGCATCCAGGATGGTCAAATCCGCGTCAACGCGTCGGAAGCGCTGGCCGCCGTGCCGGGCCTGGTCGTGCAGAACCGCCAGAACTACGCGCAGGACTTGCAAATCTCGTCGCGCGGCTTCGGCGCACGCTCGGCCTTCGGCGTGCGCGGCGTCAAGCTGATCAGCGATGGCATTCCCGCCAGCATGCCCGACGGGCAAGGCCAGGCCGCCACCTTCAACCTCGATACGGCCGAGCGCATCGAAGTGCTGCGCGGACCGTTCTCGGCCATCTATGGCAACCACTCGGGCGGCGTGATCCAGCTGTTCTCCAGGGATGGGCAAAATCCCCCATCCGTCGAACTCAATGTAACGGGCGGCAGTTTCGGCGCCAGCAAGGTGGACTTGTCGGCACAAGGGCAAGCAGGCGGCATCGGCTACGTGCTCGACGGTTCGCGCTTCCGCACGGACGGCTTCCGCGACCACAGCGCCGCCACGCGCGAACAGGCGTTCGGCAAGATCACCGTCAAGCCGAATGCGGACAGCAAGCTGACCATCGTCGCCAACAGCCTGCACCAGGGTAATACGCAAGATCCGCTGGGTGCCACCTGGGCCACGTTTGCCGCCGACCCGCGCGCCGGTGAAGTCGACGCGACGGATACGCAAAACCCGAAACGCACGCTGGCCGAACGCTACAACACGCGCAAGAGCATCGACCATCAGCAAATCGGCGCCACCTACGAGCAATCGTTTGGCGATGACCGCCTGCATGTGATGGTGTATGGCGGCAACCGCGACGTGATCCAGTACCAGGCCTTCTCCAAGTTCCTGCAAAATCAAACTGTTAATGGAGTACTTAAGCATTCGGGCGGCGTGGTCGACTTCCAGCGCCAGTTCTACGGCATCGACACCAACTGGCTGCACGTGAACCAGCTGGCCGGAGGCAAGCTGAGCACCACCATTGGCATCGATTACGGCCGCTCCAGCGACGACCGCACCGGCTATGAAAATTACATTGGCAATACCTTTGGCGTAAAAGGCAAGCTGCGCCGCGACGAGCAGGATGTCGTCTCCAGCCTCGATCCGTATATCCAGACGGAATGGCAGAGCGGGCCATGGATGCTCAGCGCAGGTTTGCGCTACAGCAAGATGAAAGTGTCGGTCAACGACCATTTCCTCGGCAATGGCGACGATAGCGGTAGCCTGGAATACAGCCACACGACACCCGTGCTGGGCCTGCTGTACAAACTGACGCCGAACGTCAACGTCTACGCTAGCGCCGCGCGCGGTTTTGAGGCGCCCACCCTGAACGAACTGTTTTACTCGGGCACGGGCGGTGGTTTCAATTACCAGCTGAAACCGGCCACCAGCACCAACCTGGAAGCGGGCATCAAGGCCAGGATCGCCAACAACACGCATGTGAACGCAGCCTTGTTCCAGATCAAGACGAACGACGAACTGATCGTGGACAGTTCCAGCGGCGGACGCACCAGCTACCGCAATGGAGGCAAAACCTTGCGCCAGGGCATGGAGGTATCGCTGGATTCAAACCTGCCATATGGCTTCACGACAAAAGTGGCGCTGACCAGCCTGCACGCCGTGTATGACCAGGCGTTTGGCGGCGTGCGCGAAGGCAGCCGCTTGCCCGGCGTGCCCAGCGCCAACCTGTTCGCGGAACTGGCCTGGAAAGACACGCTGGACCGTTTCGGCGCGGCACTGGAAAGCGTGGCCAGCAACCAGGTCTACGCGGAGGATAGCAACATCGAAAAGCCGGCGCCCGGCTACACGGTGTTCAATGCACGCTTCAACGCCAAACAAAACGTAGGGAATTGGCGCTTCAAGGAATTTGCCCGCCTGAACAATCTTTTCGACAAGACCTACGTGGGCTCCGTCATCGTCGGCGACAGCAACAAGCGCTACTATGAAGCGGCGCCGGGCCGTAACTGGTTGTTAGGCGTCAGCGCCCAATACGCGTTTTAAGAACACCTGAGAAAAAGTCCATGGCCGCGTTGCATTGCCTTGTCGTACTATTCGTACTGCCTGCGGCAATGCGCCTTGCCCTGAACATTTTTCAGGCGTTCTCATGAAAAAGCCCGCGCCTCTTCCGATGCGCGGGCTTTTAAACTCAAGCAAGCTACTTCAGGGGCGAGCTTCCTTCACCCCATATTTCTCAAAGATGGTTTTCAATTCGCCGCTGGCCGCCATCTCGTTCATGGCAGCCTGCAGTAACTTGGCTACATCGAGCTGTTGCTTGCTGACGGCCAGGCCCACGGCCCAGCCGGCACGCGGCAAGCGGGCGAACGCCACTTCGCTCAAGGGGAAAGCGGGATCGCTTTTGAGCACCGACTCGATTTCCGAACGGTTCGCCAGCACGGCGTCAAGCTTGCCTGCTTGCAATTGCTGCAAGGCTTCGGCGGCCGTGTCGAAGATCCGCACGTCGTCGCGGTACTTGCCATTGTCCTCGCCCAGCATCAGCATGGCGGCGATCGAGACCTTTTCCACGCCGATGCGCTTGCCAGCCAGCGAGGCGACGCCATCGAATTGCGGCACGGCATGCGCACTGCGCGCCAGGCGCACGGTTTCCACGTAATACGGCGCAAAGATCTCGACCTTGTCGTTGTCCGCCATCAATTTCTTGTCGACCGGCACGTGCAGCATCACGTCGGCGGGGCCATAACCGAGGTAATGCCCCTTCCACACCATATTGCGCAAATCGTCGTTGAGGTTTTCGCCGGCGGGAAATGGCAGCAAGCTCAGTTTCAAGCCCAGCTTTTTCGCCAGCGCTTCGGCAATGTCGATATCGATGCCCGTACCCTTGTCGGAAAACGGCGCGAACTCGTTGTACACCGCCACTTTCAGGCTGCCCGACTGCTGCACTTTCTGCCAGTCGGCGCGCGCCGGCGCGGCTGCGCACAGCGCCAGGCAAGCGAGCGAGAGCATCGCGCGCGTGCCCCGGAATTGAAATGAACGCATGGGACTCCTTCGTGATCAATTCGGCTTAATTGGATTCGCGGCGGGTTTCCAGGTAGGTCTTGATGGCCCACATGGCTTCCTGGTTGAACACGCCTTCGAACGGCGGCATGTACACGGCGCCATTACGCACTTTACCGTGGCGGATAGTCGACAGGAAATAATTGTCCGTTTCCTTGTAGCAAGCCTGTTTCTTTGTCTCATTCTTGATACCGAAACAATCGCGGTCCAGCTGGCGCAAGTCCGGCGCGATGCCGCCGGAGATGGCTTCAATGCCGTGGCAGCGGGCGCAATTCTGGTTGTAGGCGGATGTCCCCACCGTCAGGGCCAGTTTGTTGCCCCGATACGGGTTTTGCTCGAGCCACTTGTCGCCCACCTTGGGTAAACCCGTGGTGTCGACACCTTGCGGCGTGACATTGCCATGCGCATAAGCTTGCGGCAAGGTCAGCAGGGAAGTGAGGGCAACGGCGCCGGCGGCGGCTACGCCGAGCAGGGTGCGGATGGAATAGGTCATGCTGGTCTCCTTGGTTTTTTTAGTGAATATCCAAAGAAGAGCAAATGCCATGCCATGCTTGCGTACCCCACATCTGGCTGCCCATGTATCAATTTGGAACAGCTGCAACAGGTATTTGTGTCACCGCGTACGTCAGACGGCGGCCACCGTGCAGATGCTGGCCCGCTCCTGCTGCTCGAAAGTAATACGCACGGGTAAAAATCTGGCAATCACTTCCGCATTCGTCAACGCATGCTGCGACACCTTGTTGCAGCTGAAGCTACCGCCACCGGCCAGCGCCATCGGCAGCAAGAGCTGGTCGGCCAGGTGCTCGCCCACGGCCGCGTCCGTCTTGAGATAAGCGCGCACCTCGTTCAACAGGCGCTTGGCCACGGATTCGGCCAGCAGGGACTTTTCGCCGAACGACGTAAATACTTCCGTGACGTGTTCATGCTCCAATGTCAGCAGCAAGACGTTGCCCGGGCCCTGCTCCGCCGGCAAGCCGACGATGCGCAGCTGCTTGCCGCTCCAGCCCATGCCGCTGGCGACACGCTCGAGCTCGCGCTGCGCCACGTTCACATGCACGCCCGCCACCACGCTTTCCGCATACCCCGCCTTCCGTTCGCCGCGCTGCAGCAATACGATGGGCCGCAAGCGCGGGCACGGCTGCACGGTGGCCAGCACCTCGCCACCGCCTGCGGGATGAAAGCCATAGCGCTGCTGCGTAATCTCTACCTCGGCGCCCATCTGTTCCAGGATGCGGCCATATGCGCGCTGCAAAAAATGCACGGGCGGCGCCATGGCATTGTGCGTGCCGCCGCTGATGCGCACGGTGGACGGCCCATCCGCATGCAGCAGGGTTGGCAACAGGGTTTGCAATACCAGGGTGCAACTGCCGGCGCTGCCGATGGCAAAGCGGTAATCGCCGCCGCGTATGGGGCCAGGCACGAATTCCAGGCTGGTTGCGCGCAGCGCCACCGGCGTCGTGCGCGCCCCGCAAATGGCGGCCGCCGCCTGCACGGCCAGCAAATGCTGGCGCAGCAAGCCGGACTTTTCCCGCCCCGCGCGAATGTTAATCAGCCGAAACGGTTGCCCCGTGATCATCGACAGGCTCAGCGCCGAACGTAAAATCTGTCCGCCGCCTTCACCTTGCGCTCCATCAATTTCTATCATCTCTACTTTCTTTCTATTAACCTTTGACGCAAACGACCTGCTTCAGGATATGCACGACATCGACCAGTTCGCGCTGCGCCAGCATCACCGCATCGATATCCTTGTAAGCCATCGGAATTTCATCGATCACGTTTGCATCCTTGCGGCATTCCACGCCCTCGGTGGCGCGGATCTGGTCGTCCAGGCTGAAGCGCCGCTTCGCTTCCGTGCGGCTCATCGTGCGGCCCGCGCCGTGGCTGCAGCTATGAAAACTGTCCGCATTGCCCTTGCCGCGCACGATAAAGCTCTTCGCGCCCATGGAGCCGGGAATGATGCCCAATTCTCCGGCGCGGGCCGAGACAGCGCCCTTGCGCGTGATCAACACGTCCTTGCCGAAGTGGTGCTCCTTCTGCACATAGTTATGGTGGCAGTTGACGGCCTCCACATGCGTCTGGAACGGCTTGTGGATGACCGTGCGCACGGCGGCGATCAGATTCTGCATCATCACTTCGCGGTTGTTGCGGGCGAAACGCTGCGCCCAGCCCACGGCTTCCACGTAATCGTCGTAATGCTGCGTGCCTTCAGCCAGATAGGCCAGGTCCTGGTCGGGCAGATTGATGAAGTGGGTGCGCATGTCCTGCTTGGCCAGTTCGATGAAATGCGTGCCGATGGCGTTACCCACGCCGCGCGAACCGGAATGCAGCATGAACCACACGGAACCCTGTTCATCGAGGCACACTTCGATGAAGTGGTTACCGCTGCCCAGGGTTCCCAGGTGACGATAATTGTTCGTGTTTTTCAGCTTGGGCGTTTTCAGGCAGATGGCGTCGAATTCATCTTTCAATTGCAGCCACGCCGCATCGACCACCGAAGGCGGCGTCTGCCAGGAACCCTCGTCGCGGCCCCGGTGGCCGCGCGTCTTCGGTGACATCCCGTGCGGAATGGCGCGCTCGATGGCGCTGCGCAGCGGTCCCAGATTATCCGGCAAATCATTCGCCGTCAGCGTGGTTTTCGCCGCCATCATGCCGCAACCGATGTCCACGCCCACTGCCGCCGGAATCACGGCGCCCAGCGTGGGAATCACGCTGCCGATGGTCGACCCTTTACCCAGGTGGACGTCGGGCATGACGGCGATATGCTTGTAGATGAACGGCAGGGTCGCCGTGTTGCGCAATTGTTTTTTTGCCGCTTCTTCGACAGGCACGCCACGGGTCCACATTTTGACGGGACGGCTGCCTTCGGTATGCAGGACTTCGTACTCTTCTTTCTTCATCGCTTCTCTCATCTTCTATTTTAATCAGTAGGACAACCCGACAAGGTGGGACAGGATTTTCTGCCAGGCTGACTGCGCCTGCCAGGCCGGTTTGACGCGGCTGATCGATGTAATCCTGTCGGCATTCGGGGCACTGCGGCGCATGACAAGGTTGGACAAGACGTCTGTTATGTAGTCTTGTCCGCATTCATGCGCTTTACTTTAACAAGCTGGTGCCGCGATATCGATGGCGGCAATTTCTCCCACCCAGTGGGCGGGGTCCAGCTGGCCGGCGGCAAAGGCGGCGATGATCCTGAATACGTCATCGGAAAAACCGCCGATATTCAGGATATCCTCGCGCTCCATCGCCTGCGTGGTGGCGTGCGGCGCAATATCAATGCACACCAGCTTTGCCTGCGGATTGCGCTGCTTGAAGACCTGCCACTGTCCCATGGTCGCCGTGGCGCCGCTGCGCTTCGCGTCTATCCACGATTCGTTATCGGACACATAAATCACCAGGTCGGCCAGCTCCTTCCTGCTGTTCATGCGCAGCAGGGGCGCGCTGCAATTGGTGCCGCCACCGCCGATGGCCGCCAGTCTGGCTGCATTCTCCATCACGCTGTCATCGGCGCCAAATGCGCACTGCACCACGCTGTGCTCGAACGGCAGCACCATCGCGTCCGGATTCTTGCGCAGCATGGCTGCCGCCACCAGAGCCGCCACGTCGATGCAGCGCACGCTCGAGGTGGCGCTGCCGCGAAAGCCGCTGACGGGCGAGGCCATCGAGCCGGAAACGTCGGGACACACCACCACCTTGCCGGCGATCCGCGGCACGTTCGCCAGCGATATTTCCAGCGCCTGCTCCAGCGCCGCGTGCACGATGCGCGGTACCTTGTCGCCGGCGGCCAGGTACGCCGACATCAGCTGGTACGGGAACACGCGCGAGCTGGCGATCGCCTCGGGATCGCGCAGCCTGGCGGCGATCAGTTCCGGCATGCCGGCGATGTCGTACACGCCATGGCGGGCGAAGGTGTTCAAATTCATGCGCACCATCTGCCAGCCGCCCTGGCGGGCGATCTGCGCCCACGCCTGTGCGTTCAAGGGCAGCGCCGTCAGCATCTGGAACGGCACTGCCGGAATCGCTTGCGCTGGATCAAGCTTGTAAGCCTCGAACGCGGCCAGCACGGGCGGCAGTGCCGCCGCATCGCAGGGCTTGCCGATCAGCCAGGCGAAGAAGGCGGCGCGCCAGGCATCCCCGGGTTTCGGGTGCACCATCTTGACCACGTCGGCCAGCGATGGCGCGTTGCCCACGGCCGCGGCCAGCAAGGCTTGTTCCGACGCGCCGTTCAGCCATGCCTGCACGAGCTTTTTCGGACGCGATCCCAGCGATTTGCGGCCGATGACACCCGAACGCACGATTTGCACGAAATTGCGCAGCATCTTGCCGTTGTTAATCACGCGCTGGAAGGCCTGCGTAAATTCTGCAGCGCCCTGCCCCGCCAGCACGGCCACCAGCAAGGCCGGCATATCCTTCATATAGCCCCGCTCGCGGCAGTACACCGCCGTTTGCGCGATGAAGGCCGGTTCGACCGCCTTGCACAGCTCGATCACCTTTGCCAGCTGCGCGTCGGCGCTCGCATAAAACGTCGTGTTCAGGCAGCCCGTGGCCGCATACTGGGCCAGCTGATGGCGTGGGGTCAGCGCATACGCTGGCGCGCCTTCGGCATTGTGCGCCAGCGCCGCTGGCAAGGTTGCACTCTGTTTCGCGCTCTGGAATAAGTGGGCATTGGCCATTTTTTCGTTCCTCTCTGCTCTCTACGTTTATCTCGTTGGTATCTCCTCTATTGCAAGCGCTGTGCCAGCTTTCAATATTTCCTCAAACACTTACATAAACCATTGATTTCATTAAATAATATTTTCACGCAAGCTATGCGTTGAAAATATCCCTGTCACGGCGATTTGGAATACAATTATCTTTTAAGATAAATATTTATCCCAACTATGCAAGCAAAACGTACCGTCGTCATCGGCTTTCTCGGCACGCAGCTCGACAATGGCAGGGGAACGGCACGCTGGGAAAAGTGGCGGCCCAGCGTCGCGCTGACCCAGCATGAAGACAGGATCATCGACCGCTTCGAGCTGCTGTATGCAGGCAGGCAGTTCGACAATCTGGTACGCCAGGTGTCGCAGGACATCGCCAGCGTCTCGCCGGAAACGCAACTGCTCGCGCACGATCTGCCGATCAGCGATGCCTGGGATTTTGAAGACGTGTATGGCGCCCTCTATGATTTCGCCAACAGCTATCCCTTCGATCCTGACAATGAGGAGTACTGGATCCACATCACCACCGGCAGCCACGTGGCGCAAATCTGCATGTTCCTGATGACGGAAGCGCGCTATTTCCCGGGCCGCCTCGTGCAGACGTCGCCGCCGAAACGCCAGGCCATTGGCAATCCCGGCAGTTACGCGCTGATCGACCTCGATCTGTCGCGTTACGACCAGATCGCGCAGCGTTTTACGCGCGAGCAGGCAGAAGGCGTCGCCTTCCTGAAGTCCGGCATCGCCACGCGCAATGCGAAATTCAACGCCATGATCGGGGAAATCGAGCGCGTCGCCATCAAATCGAAGGCCCCCATGCTGCTGATGGGACCTACCGGTGCCGGCAAATCCTTCCTCGCGCGCCGCGTGTATGAACTGAAAAAATCGCGCCACCAGATCGACGGCAAATTCATCGACCTCAATTGCGCCACCTTGCATGGCGACGGCGCCGCTTCCACCCTGTTCGGCCATATCAAGGGTTCATTTACAGGTGCGGGTTCGGATAGGCCAGGCTTGCTGCGCAGCGCGCACAAGGGCCTGCTGTTTCTCGATGAAATCGGCGAACTGGGACTCGATGAACAGGCGATGCTGCTGAAAGCGATCGAGGAAAAGCGCTTCTTTCCCGTCGGCGCCGATACGGAGGTGCAAAGCGACTTCCAGCTGATCGCCGGCACCAACCGCGACCTGGGCAAGGAGGTGGCGGCCGGCCGCTTTCGCGAAGACCTGTATGCGCGCATTAACTTGTGGACCTATGCATTGCCCGGCCTGGCGCAGCGGCCGGAAGACATCGAGCCAAACCTCGACTACCTGCTGGCGCAGTACGGCGCGGAGACGGGAGAGCGAGTACGCTTCAACAAGGAGGCGCGCGAACGCTTCATGCGCTTCGCCGCATCGCCATCGGCCGCCTGGCACGGCAATTTCCGCGATTTGTCCGCCGCCGTCACGCGTCTGGCCACCTTGTCGGAAGCGGGGCGCATCACGGACCAGGTGGTGGACGAGGAAACGGCGCGCCTGCGCCGCCTGTGGCGGCATCATGGCGAACGGCCTGATGGAAACGAGGTGGCACTGGCGCAGATCATGGGAGAAACGGCCGCCGCGCAGCTGGACCTGTTCGATGCGCTGCAGCTGCAGGCAGTCATCAAGGTGTGCCGGCAGGCGAACAGCCTGTCCGACGCGGGCCGCACACTGTATGCGGCATCGCGCGCGGCGAAAGCCAGGCCGAACGATGCCGACCGGCTCAAGAAATACCTGGCCCGCTTTGCCCTTGATTGGGATAAAGTGTCTGCAAGCAACTAATACATAATGACAATGATTCCTGAAGAAATACGAGTAGAAATCATGCGCCGCCTGGCGGCCGTGGAAGAAAAGGAAGGCGTACGGATACTGCTGGCCATTGAGTCCGGCAGCCGCGCCTGGGGCTTTGCGTCGCCCAATAGCGACTTCGACGTGCGTTTCATCTATGCCCGGCCTGAAGACTGGTACTTGAGCGTCGACCTGGAAGACAAGCGCGACGTGATCGAATATCCCATCGTCGACGATATCGACCTCAATGGATGGGATGTGCGCAAGGCGCTCCAGCTATTCAGGCGTTCCAATCCCGCCGTGATTGAATGGATACAGTCGCCGATACAATATATCGAAAATGGCCATTTCAAGACTGGCATCCAAGCCTTGCTCAATTCCATCTATACGCTGGAAAAGGGTATCTACCATTACCGCAGCATGGCCAAGACCAATTACCGCGGCTATCTGATGGCGGAGATGGTGCCTTTGAAGAAATATTTTTATGTATTGCGCCCCTTGCTGGCCACGCGCTGGATAGAAACTTATCGCACGGCGCCGCCCATCGAATTTGCGGCCCTGCTGCACCTGTTACCAAAGGAAGAGGGTTTGCTGGAGGAAATTCACAGGCTGCTCGAGCGTAAAAAGCTCGCGCTGGAGAAGGAATTAGCCCCACGCATCGACAAGCTCAATGCATTTATCGAATCGGAATTGACCAGACTGGAAAATTTCAGCGTGGAGAAAGAAGAAAAACCCGCCGGGATGCAGGATTTGAATCATCTATTCCAGCGGATACTGCGAGAAATCTGATCTGAAAATGACAACGGCAGCGCGCAGCGCTGCCTTTTTTTCGTCCGTGTGCCGTGCAAGCGCTGGCGTAGATAAAATCAGCGGACATAAAAAAACCCCCACCGGATCACCGATAGGGGTTTTTTCGAATAACAAGCCTGACGATAACCTACTTTCACACTGGTTGCAGCACTATCATCGGCGCAAAGTTGT
>NZ_JBWKYD010000046.1:0-16521 GCF_059423585.1 Janthinobacterium sp. GW460-12-1-14-LB5
GTCATATACCAGTAATCTTCATGCCATTGTCCATCATCATGAATATAAACCGATGGATGCATATGAAGATGCGGAATGTCAAGTTCCAGAAGCGCCTCTCGCATTCTGCTGCTTATAAGCAAATTATTTCCATCAAAAAGTATGGATGGAACTTTTTTCAATGACGGAATACCATTTTTTTCATTGTATTCTCTCCCGGCGTTAAAAAACATAAAAGGAGGTGAACCGATTGGAAATTCCTCGAAATCATAATTTTTATTTGACGTGTTCTTATCTGCAGAAAGCGATGGAATTCTTTCATCATCTGCCTCGATCAAAATGTAATATTGCTGCTCATATTTTTTCACTTTACCTTCCTGTCATGAAAATATAGCTTTTGACTTTTTTATATTTTATATTTTCACTTGTTTGCTCTTTCGCTTCTCTGTTGAAGTGATTTCTATCCACCCCACATGCTTTTTTATCATTATATTTTTTTATCGAATCCACGCTACCACAACCTTGCAAACTCCCTGGGGAAAAATTTTTAGCGATTCGTGTTAGCGGTGCTTTATTAGGTTTGTTTTGAATCATAGCCAAAATTGTAGTGCTTAGCCTGTTTAATTCAGATATGACTTTTTTTGAATTTGAAATTTTGTCGCCAGCACATACTTTATGAAGAGGCAGGCCAAGATCTATTATCCTTTGCGCCACCATATGATGATAACTCGCAGGTTCAGAATCATCGTCATAAGAATCTTGGTTCGAAGTATGATTCCCTCGGTGTAACTGAACGTTGAGGTGACAGGCCCCTTGCAAAGTACATGGTATAAATACAAGATTCGGCAGAAGATTAATATCATAGCCAAACTTTTCTATTTTCTTCCCAAGCTGACTTCTTTTCATACCCTCTGCGGAAATAATATGATGCGCCTGCATTCTCACGCCGTTATTGCGAGGATGATGATGATCTCCTTCAATTACCGCCTTAATTCTATTCAAGTATTTACTATCCTTGGATGAATTTCCAATCAATGCCATACCTGCCTCGATAAATTTAAAATATCATTTATAGACCACTGTTCCCTGCCTGCCACGCGGCGTGCTGTGCCCGGTACTGCCGCACAAGCGACATTTTTTGTCGCGTTTGATGCTTTCTTTCCTGGTTTTCAGCGTCATCTTTGATTTCCCCTTGATGCGAAGTCCTTTTGCGCGTGCCTTGACCAGCTTGGCGCCGAGCTGGTGCAAGTCATCCACCGCATTCGACAAGTCTTCCAGCATTCTTATCAGGGCATCCACCGCTGCCTTCGCGCGCTTGATTTTCTTTCCTGCCGTTGCGATTTTCGCGCTGCTTGCGGCAATCCGCGCGACCAGCATGGTGATGCGTGCAGCTGCTGCGGTTCCGGCACTCAATAAAGCAGTCACAATCAGCAGGACTACCTCGATCATCAAATACGCGCCCCCTTTGCCGGCCGCATAAGCATAGAAATTCGGCGGAATCGCTTCCAGCATCAGGCCAACGTAAGAAACATAGGCCAAGGCGCTATCGGCGTCGGCAATAATTTCCAGCACAACTGGAAAATTGGGGTCATTTTTAATGGCCTTGGCCAGTTTGGGATCGATATCCATCAATTCCCTGTCGACAAACGCCTGGATCGGCTTTGGATCGCCATTGGCAATCAAACTGGGCAGATTGAGGATGGCGGTGCGATGCTTGTAGATTTTCTTCGCTGTTGCCGCTGTATTGAGCACCATCCCGGCAGTGTCGGAAATTGCATTGACCGTATTTTTCAATTTTCCGACTTGCTGCCGATACAGTTCGCTCGCCTCATCTTCAATGGACTTCCGCCACCATGCCCAGTTGTACAAGGTATCTTCCGGATGATCGATATGCTTGTTCAATTCCTTTTGAAGTGCCCGATAACGCTGCCCACTGTATGTCCCAAGACGGTCATAAGCTGTACCTGCGTTCTCTTTGATGTTGTCACCTATTGCCACCCAGGTCCGGGCTTCGAAAAGCTCGGCCTGATCATCAAGCCAGCTGGCGCCCCCCTGATTCAAGCCCTCGCGTGCGCTATTGATAAACGCTAATGTCGGGCCGTCATCCCATAGCCTCTGGAATTCCGCCATCTGGTCGGTCAGGTTGAGGTAAGTGGCATGCAGGCGCTGGACGATGGATTCACGGTCTTCGAAGATTTCCCGTTCCGTCACCTTGGGTTCGCTGGTCACCAGCACAGCACCATCTTTCGGCAACTGCAGGTGCTTGATTTCCGAGTCTTTCTCTTGCATCTTATTTGCTACCTGATTTGAGCGGGTTGACATTGACCGACTGTAAAATGCTCTTGCCATCGACCTTGAATTTCAGCTGTTCCAAAGGCCAAGGTGTATTCCATGCATCGTCGTAACTTGCCTCGAGTTCAACCCAGGTATTGTCTTCTTTGGGCAACACTGGCATGAGATGGTCCAGTTTCGTCGGTCCGCTGAAGCTTTTCTTGCCCGCATGCACCGTAATCTTGCCCGGGCACTGGATCGTGGTATTGCCGCCTTCGATGGTGATATTCGCGCCGCCCGCCGTCGACAGGCGGATGCTTTTCGCCGCCGCCCAGTCCACATGCGCGTTGGCGCTGATGACGTTGACCTCTTCGCGCGCCTGCACGTTGAGCACGTCGGCCTGCGCCTGCGCGTCGATGGCGCCCTGGGCCGCGATCAGTTGCACCCCGGCATCACCCTCCCCGGCCTTGACGGCGCCGCCCAGCACGCCGATGGCCTGGCCCGCGTGCACGCGCCACTGGCCGCCACCGGTGAACTGGGTATCCTGGCCGCTCATCATGGTGACGGTTTCGCCGCTGGCCAGTTGCATGTCTTGCCCCGCGACAACGCCCAGTCCGGCCCTGGCGGCGATCGCGATGATGGCGTCCTTTGTGTGTGGCAACTGTTCATGCATGCCGGAAATGCTGGCCAGCATCGCTTTCAAGGGCGCCGCCTGGCCGTCGAGCGCGCTGGCATTCGGCGCACTGGCGCCGATGTGGCTGGCGTAGGCCACCGTTTGATGCGTCTTGGCGGCAGCGCTGAATGTGTCGCCCAGCAGCACCGCCTGTTTCAGCAGGGCAATGCCGGCGGCGTTGTCGCCGGCCGGATCGCGTTGCGCGGCCTCGTGCCGGAGCACATAGCTGCTTACCAGCAAACCCGCCCTGGCGCGCACCGCGCCATACGCATCGGTGCGCAGCTCGGCGCCGGCGCCGCGCAGGCTGCCCCGGTAGTTGTCGGCGCCGTGGATCAGGTGGCCCAGGTTCAGTTCGCTGGCCGCATGGCTGCTTTTCAGCTGGATGCGGCCCTGCTGGTCGGTGTCGTCGAACAGCAGCTGGTTGTAGCCGGCCGTGCTGCCCGCCTTGCCGAATTCCTTGCTGCGGATGCCCCATTGCGCCGCTCCATTGCGGTGCGCCGCGCTGGCGCCCGCGGCGCCATGCCACAGCGGACTGTTGCCGCCCGCCACATTGCCCTGGCCCGCGATGGCGTGGTCATGCGCCGGCTGGAACACGCCGGCATCGCCTGGCTCGCCCCCGACGCCGCCTGGGGTCGGTTTGGTGCCGCCCTCGCCCTGGCCGTTGTACAGGGCGCCGACGATGACGGGCCGGTCGATATCGTTTTCCAGGAATTGCACCAGCACTTCCTGGCCGATGCGCGGCAAAAACTGGCTGCCCATGCCGCCGCCGGCCGCGCGCTGGGCCACCCGCACCCAGCACGTTGCGCCAGTCTCTTGCTGCCAGTGAAAGCGGATGCGCACCCGGCCCAGCTTGTCGCAGTAAATCTCATCGGCGCCGCTGGCCACGTCATTGCCGTCGGCGCCGACGACGATGGCGCTCTGGCTGCCCAGGGCGGTAGGTTTCGGATGTTGGCGCAGTCCGTTTTCGCCCAGTACCGGGCGCCACGGCGTGGCGGCAGGAATCGCTTCCAGGTGGTTGGCGTAGCCGCTGGCCACCGCCTGGGCGATCACCTGCTCGAAATGTTCAATGTAATGCGGCCCCAGGTTCAGCGTACCCAGGCTTTCCTGCAGCAGTTCCGGGATCGGGCCGAACAGTTCGGCCAATCCTTGCCGGGCCGGCGCCGGCAGGTTGTTGACACCCACGCTGCAGACGCGCAGCACGGTGTAGGACGGCGTGTCGCCGCCCGCCGCCTGCAAGGGTCCTTGCGTCAAGGTAAAACGCGTACCGGCGCGCAAGGTGCGCACCATCGAACGCGCAACGCAGCGTTCGCCGCGCGCTTCGATCGCCTGCATGCGCAACAGCGCGTAGCGGCTGGCCTGGGCAGCGTCGGCATAGTAATACTGGCCCGGCGTATCGTAGCTTTCCAGCAGTGGCGCCTGCCGGCCGCCCACCGCCGTCCGGGTCGGCACGCTGGCCGCGACCGCCTGCTTTGCCTTGTAGTCATAACTGAGCACCGTCGCCAGCGCCGTGCTCAGCGAACGCGCCGTGCTGAACGCCTGCAGCGTGTCGCCCTGCTCGCCAACCCTCGCGCCATGAAAGCGGATGCCGCCGCCGGCCGCGCTGGACGCATCTTCCGGCACGGCGCTGTCGGCGCTGCTATCGGCAAACAGCACCAGGCAATGGCCGCCGTCCTGTTCCTCAAAGCGCCATGCCAGCCCTTCTTCCGTCAGCAGGCGGCTGACGAAATCGAGGTCCGATTCGCGGTACTGGCAGCAATAGCTGCGCGCCGCGGCGCCGTCCATGAACGGGCGCGTGTCGTCGCTCCAGCGCCATAACGCCGCCGGCGCATAGGCCTGGAACACGGACTCGACGATCTCGATCACGGACTTGTCTTGCCAGACGCGGCTGTTACGCACCTGGCCCAGCCGCCACAACCACGGTGTCAGGCGCAGCCGGTAGCGCGCCAGGCCGCCCAGGCTGCCCAGCATGGCCGCCTCGCTGATATGGCCGCTGAAACTGGCGCGGCTGCCATCAAACAGGCTCACCTGCAGCGTGGCCAGCTTGCCCAGCATGGGCGCCAGCGCCAGCTGGGCGCTGGTCGACAGCACGATGACATCGCGCGCGCCCGGCGTCTGCAATTGCTCGTCGCAGGCGAACGCTTCCACCAGCAGGGGCGCAGTCTCTTGCGCGCCGTCACCTTCAAGCTTGAGCTCGTACAAGCGCGTGATGCTGGAGAACGCTCCCAACGCGGCGCCCACCTGGTCCAGCAGCGCTGCGCTCATCGCGCGCCTTTCGCCGCTGCCTTGGCCGCCTTGCACAGGGGCTTGTCGACGCGGCCGGCGCACGTTCTCTGACGGCAGCTATCGGCCGCCGCCGGTTTCAATTTGCTGCATTGCTGCAACTGGGCTTGCAGGCTGGACGGCGTTTTTTTGGGCGGCTTGGCCGCCTGGGCGTGCGAGACCAGCGCGGCCAGCAGGGCCACGTCGTTTTCCTGTTCCGGCGTGGTGGCGGGCTTGGCCGGTGCCGCAGGCTTGAGCGGCTTGGCCGTTGGTTTTTTTGGCGGCGCCGCCTTGGGCGCGCTCTTCTGCGGCCTCTCAAGAGCCTTGCTCAGCACATCCCTGGCGCTGGGTACGGGAGCCGAAACCGGAGCCGGCAGGTCGGCGTCCAGCATTTCGCTCAAGCTCTGCTGCGGCAGTGCCTGCTGCTCCTCCTCGCGTATGCTGGCCGCGGCGGTGACAGGGGCGGCGGCTGGCGTTTCCGGCGCTGGCGCCGTGCTGGCCAATGCCGGTTCGGCCTGCGCCGCCGTTTCGCCTTGCCCCAGCCAGGCACCGGTGGCCAGCAACAGCATGGCGCCAGCCAGCATGCCCACCCAGACGGCCCACCGGCCGATGCGCCTGCCGTCATGTGGTACGGGCGCGGGCCGGCGGCCGCCTTCAAGGTGGTTCAGGATACGGCTGCGGTCGGCCTCTGCCTGTTGCGCGGGCGTCAGTAAGCTGGGCCGTGTCGATGGCCGTCGGCTGTCGTCATTGCTTTGCAAAATCTTAACTCCTGTCAATATTTACAACACCTTACGACAATAAAAAAAAGCGTGACGCATGTTAGGAAATCAACAGTGCGCACCCGGCGCACAATTGAAACAAAGCCCCCGTAATTAGCAAGTTAGTAAGATATACTCAGAGGCAATATTAGCGAAAACGCTGGCACCGCGGCATTCAGCTGCCTATGCATGGCGCCTTTTTTCGAACGGAGTGGGCGTGTTTTTACTGGCGGTGGCACTCTATTTTTTACTTGCATGCCTGATCAGCTGGCTGGCGCTGTTTCCATCCGGCCGCGAACTGGTACTGCGGACGCTGGCGACGGCCGAACAAGGCCTGGCGGCGCGGCTCGATCGGCTGGCCCGGCGCAGGAACGCCGGCCTGGACACCTTGCGCCGTAGCGGCGCCAGGACGCTGCTTGGCGGCGCGGCATTCGTGCGCCGCCATTACCTGCTGTTCCTGGGCGGTGCGGCGGTGGTCTGCCTGCCGCCGGCGATCGCCTTGCTGGCAGGCAGCAAGAACATGCTGGGCGGCTACGAGGTCTCGACGCGCGAAATGAATACGCAGGTATCGGCCCTGCTGCAAGGTGAACAGCTGGTGCCACCGGTAGACCTGCCGCCGCTGGTGTTTGCCACCGAGGAAGTGCAGCAAGTGCGGCCGATGCTGGTATCGGCCAGCCGCAACTGGACGCTGCTCAATGCCGAATATGCGCAAAGGCTGCTGCTGGTGTTCAAGATCATGAAAGAAAAACATGGTTACGACATGGCCATCCTGGAAGGCTACCGCAGTCCGGAGCGGCAAAACATGCTGGCCGGCATGGGCAGCAATGTCACCAATGCGGCCGCGTTCCAGAGCTGGCATCAGTATGGCCTGGCGGCCGATTGCGCCTTTTTGCGCGACGGCAAGCTGGTGATCTCGGAAAAAGATCCCTGGGCCATGCGCGGCTATCAGCTGTATGGCGAAGTGGCCGAATCGGTCGGCATGACCTGGGGCGGCCGCTGGAAAATGATGGATTTCGGACACACGGAACTGCGCGTGCCGGGTGTGATGAAAAAACAACGATGACTGGAAGGAACACATATGGCTGGTCCCGTAATCAGATTGGGCGATAAAACATCGCATGGCGGCAGCGTGCTGGAGGCCTCGGCGATGACGGACAGCGGCGGCATCGGCATCGCGCGCGTGGGCGACAAGGTCTCGTGCCCCCTGCCGGGCCATGGCACCTGCCCCATCGTCAGCGGCGACGCCAGCTGGATCATCGACGGCAAGCCGGTCGCCCGCCACGGCGACAAGACCAGCTGTGGCGCGATGCTGATCGCCAGCCAGCAAGCCACCACGGATCAACTATGACGTCCCGCCGCCACTGCAAGGAAGTGCGCTGATGCGCCCGTGGCTGCGGCGCAGCCTGCTGATACTGGCCGTGTTCGCCCTGTGCTGGGGCGGCGCAATCTGGTACTGGCGCACCAGCATGCGCATGCCGTCGACGGGCGACCTGGCCGGCACCATGCTGGCGTTGCCGCTGCTGCTGCTCGCCAGCTGGTGGCTGGGCAAGAAACTGCTGGCCAGGCTGGCCGCGCCGGCAGCGGCGCCGGCCGATGCCGCCGGCAGCGACGCCCTGGCGGGCGGCATCGAAGCGCCGCCGCGCGCACCGCTGCACCTGGCCGCCGCCGCGCTGCGCATGCCAGGTGGCGGCTCGGCGCCGGAACTGGCGGCCGCGCTGCAGGACAAGCAGCAGCGCCCCGAACTCGATCCGGAGCTGACCGATGCGCAAGGCTACCCCGTGATGAGCGCCCGCGTGGCGGATCTCGATGAACAGGGCCAGAAGGAATTGCTGGACGACTGGCTGCGGACCCGTCCTGCCGCGACGGCGCAGGGCGCGGCAGCGCATTTCGATGCCGAACACTTGCGCGCACTGGCGCTGGGCGCTGGCGTATTGAATGAACTGATGCAGGAAGCGGCGATGCACGCGGCGCTCGACGGCTACAAGACGGCGCAAACGGGCGCGCGTGCCGTCCTGCCGACCCTGCAACTGCATCTGCTGTTGCCGCCGGACTGGGACAAGCCGCAGCGCGACATGGGCGCCGCCTGGCTGCACGCGCAAGCGGGACAGCAAGGCTGGCCGTCCGACAAGCTCAGCGTGCACCTGGCCGGCGACTGCGGGCCGCTGGCGCTGATCGAACAGCTGGCCACGCAGGCTGCCTTGCAAGAGGTGCCGTGCCTGGCCATCGTGCTCGCTTGCGCTTCCCATATCGGCGAGATGACCGTGCATGACTGGACTACGCGCGGCCTGCTGTTCAATGCCGGCCAGCCGGGCGGGCAGATTCCCGGCGAAGGCGCGGCCGGCCTGTTGCTGGCCGACGCGGCCCAGGCGGCGGCGCTGCAGGCCGACACGCCGGTACTGCTGCACCATGCCAGCACGGCCGTGCGCGGCCAGTCGGCGGACAGCCGCGGCCATGGCGATGCCAGCTTGCTGGCCGAGCTGGGCGGCAAGGCGATGTCGGCCGCGTCCGTCGCCCCGGCCGCGATCACGCGGCTGTACGCCGATGCCGACCAGCGCTCCAGCCGCATGATCGAACTGATGAACAATGCAGGCACGCTGCTGCCCGATATCGACCTCAGCAATGACGTACTGAGCGTGTCGGCGGCCTGCGGCCAGAGCGGCCAGGTGGCCACCCTGGCGGCTCTGGTGCTGGCGCGGCACGAGGCGGCCGAGAATGCCAGCCAGGTGCTATGCCTGAGCAACCTCGATGCCTTCCACCGGGCCGCCGTAGTGGTGGGTCCGGCCGCCGATGCCGCTCCTGCCGCTGCCCCTGAAACCCTGGCCGCGACATGACCCCTCCTTCCACCATGCCTATCAACCTCTCGCCCCTCATACTATGATGCAACGATTCTGGCATTCCATTACTACCCGTTTCAGCCTGTTCGCCATCGGCTTCGTGGCGCTGGCCGCGCTGCTGGCCAGTTGCGCCGTCATCTTTCAATGGCCGCTGGTATGGATCGTGCCGCCACTGGCGCTGGTCCTGCTGGTCGCCAGCGTGGTCTGGTGGCTGCAGCGCAGGCGCCGCCAGCGCGATGCCGCCCGGTTCGGCGGCATGCTGGAACAGCAGACAGCCGGCGCGGCGCCCAAGGCCGGGCCCGCCCAGCGCGAAGAAACCGAAGCCATCCGCAAGCGCATGCTCGAGGCGATCAGCACCATCAAGACCTCCAAGCTGGGCCAGCTGTCGGGCGACGCGGCCCTGTATGAATTGCCCTGGTATATGATCATCGGCAATCCGGCGGCCGGCAAGAGCACGGCGATCGCCAATTCCGGCCTGCAGTTTCCGTTTGCCGACAGCAAGATCGTGCAAGGCATCGGCGGTACCCGCAATTGCGACTGGTTCTTCACCACCGACGGCATCCTGCTCGACACGGCGGGCCGCTATTCCGTCAACGACGAAGACCGCGCCGAATGGTTCGGCTTTCTGTCGCTGCTGAAAAAACACCGCAAGCGCGCGCCGATCAACGGCATCATCATCGCCGTCAGCATTGCCGAACTGACGGGCAGCCGGCCCGAATTCGCCATCAACCTGGCCAAGAACCTGCGCCAGCGGGTGCAGGAGCTGACGGAAAAACTGGAAGTGCACGCGCCCGTCTACGTGGTGTTCACCAAGGCCGACCTGATTACCGGTTTCAACGAATTTTTCCAGGACACGGAACGCGGCGAACGCGACCGGGTATGGGGCGCCACCCTGCCCTACAGCCAGACCAGTTCCAAACAGGACGTGCTGGCACAGTTCGACCAGCGTTTCGACGAGCTGTATGACGGCTTGAAAGAGCTGAGCCTGGCCAGCATGGCGCTGCAGCAGAACGAACGCATGCCGCCGGGCGTCTTCACCTTCCCGCTCGAATTCAGCGCGATCAAGGGGTCGCTGCGCGCCTTCATCGCCACCCTGTTCGAGGAAAACCCGTTCCAGTTCAAGCCCGTCATGCGCGGCTTTTATTTCACCAGCGCGCTGCAGGAAGGCGCGTCGGTATCGGCCTCGTCGGAACGCGTGGCGCAGCGCTTCGACTTGAAATTGCAGCCGCAGCAACACAATGCGGTGCAGGACCAGCATGGCTATTTTTTGCTCAATCTGTTCCGCAAGGTGATATTTGCCGACAAGGAACTGGTCGCCCAGTACGCCAGTCCAGCCAAGACCCGCCTGCGCTACGCCACCTTCTTTGCCGCCACCGCGCTGGTGGGCCTGGCGCTGGCCGGCTGGAGCTGGTCCTACATGGCCAACCGCCAGCTGGTGGCCAATGTGCAGGCCGACCTGGACCAGGCGATCAAGGTGCAGGACAAGCGCCTCGACCTGCAATCGCGCTTCGAAGCACTGGAAATCCTGCAGGATCGGATCGAGCAGCTCGATTCCTACCGCAACAGCCGCCCCGTCTCGCTGGGCCTGGGGCTGTACCAGGGGGATCTGCTGGAGCGCAAGCTGCGCGAGGAGTATTTCTCGGGCGTGCGTGAAGTGATGCTCAGCCCGGTGGCGCAATCGCTGGAAGCCTTCCTGGCCGAAGTCAACGCCGGCGCCAGCCGCTTGCAGCCGATGGCCAGCACGCCGCAGTCGGGCGCGGTGTCGGCCAGCGCGGCAGCCACCCTGCCCGCGCCGGCCGGCACCCTGGCCGCACCGGTGGCGGCCACGCCGACGCCAGCCCTGGCCAGCGCCCCTGCCGCCGCACCGCCTGCCACGGCCGCCGCCGTCAACCTGGGCGCACAGCAATTCAAGGATGCCTCCCCGGCGAATGTGGAAGATGCGTATAACGCGCTGAAAACCTACCTGATGCTGAGCGACAAGTCGCGCGCCGAAGCGAGCCACCTGAACGACCAGCTGACCCGTTTCTGGCGTGTCTGGCTCGACAGCAACCGCGGCAGCATGCCGCGCGAACAGATGATACGCAGCGCCGAACGCATGATTTCGTTTTATCTGACCCAGATCAACGACCCGTCATGGCCACGGATCGACAGCAAGCTGGCGCTGGTCGACCAGTCGCGCGATAGCCTGCGCCGCGTGGTGCGGGGCATGCCAGCGCGCGAGCGCGTGTACGCCGACGTCAAGGCGCGCGCGGCCACGCGCTTCGCCTCGATGACGGTGGCGCGCATCGTCGGCGAGCAGGACAAGGAACTGGTGCTGGGCAGCTACGCCATTCCCGGCACCTTCACGCGCGACGCCTGGGAACAATTCATCCAGCAAGCCTTCCAGGAGGCGGCTAACCGCGAACTGCAAAGCGCCGACTGGGTGCTGAAAACGGCCTCGAAGGACGACCTGACCCTCGAAGGCAGCCCGGAGCAGATCCAGAAAGCGCTGGTCGAACTGTACAAGACGGACTACGCCAGGGAATGGCAGAAATTCATCCAGGGTGTCAGCATCCGCGAGCTGAATGACTTCGACAACGCGGCGGCGGCCATGAACCGGCTCGGCGACCCGCAAACCTCGCCGATCAACAAGCTGATCGAAACGGTGTACAAGGAAACCTCGTGGGACAACCCGTCGCTGCTGGGCCAGGGCTTGCAGCGCGCCCAGCGCGGCGTGATAGGGTGGTTCAAGGAAACCATCCTGCGTCAGAAACCCTCGGGCATCAACGTCAACGTCAGCACGGGGGCAGCGGCCGCCGGCGCCTTGCCGATGGGGCCGGTAGGCCGCGAGTTTTCCGGCGTCGCCCGCCTGGTGGTGACCAAGGACAAGGACGCTTCGCTGATGCGCGGCTACATGGAAGCGCTATCGAAGCTGCGCGCCCGCTTCAACCAGATCAAGAACCAGGGCGATACCGGCCCCGGCGCCAAGCAATTCATGCAGCAGACGCTCGACGGCACCGGTTCGGAACTGGCCGATGCGCTCAAATACGTGGATGAACAGATGCTGACCGGCATGACCGACGGGCAAAAGCAGGCGATCCGGCCGCTGCTGGTGCGCCCGCTGATGCAGACGTTTGCCGTCATCATCAAGCCGACCGAAACGGAAATCAACAAGGTCTGGCTGGCGCAGGTGCTTGAACCGTTCCAGAAAACCCTGGCGCCCAAGTATCCGTTCTCGCCCGCCTCCGGTAGCGAGGCCAGCAATGCCGACATCGGCCAGGTGTTCGGACCGGAAGGCAGCATCGCCAAGTTCTTCAATACCACCATCGGCCCGCTGGTGGTGCGCCGTGGCGATTCACTCAGCGCCAAGACCTGGGCCAACATGGGCATCGGCCTGGCGCCGTCCGTGGTGGCCAGCTTCCCCGGCTGGATCGCGCCGCTCAGCGCCAACGGCGTGGCCACGGCGGCCGGCGCCGGCGAAGCGCAAACGCGTTTCGACCTGCAGGCGCTGGCCGCCAGCGGCGCCACCGAGTACACGATCGAGATCGATGGCCAGGCCCTGCGCTGGCGCGGCCAGCCGCAGCCGTGGATCCATATGGTCTGGCCGAATCCGCAAGGCACGCCCGGCGCGCGCATCAGCGCCATCACGCCGGAAGGCCGTACGGTCGTGTTGCTCAACGAACCTGGCCATTTCGGCCTGAAGAAAATGATCGATTCAGCCAAGCGCAAGCGCAAGGATGGCGGCGTATTCGAATTGAGCTGGGAAAACAGCGGCGTGACCGTGGCGGCCAACCTGAAGATCGTCGCCACGCCGGCGCCAGCCGCCGCGCCGAGCACCGCCTCGGGCGCTGCGGGCTTCCGCGGCCTGAAACTGCCGGAAAGCGTGGCCCAGAGCGTACCGGCCGTCAACACCCCCGCGCCGGCAGCCCCTGCCGACGCCATCGCGGCCAATGCCGCCGCCGTGCCATGAGCCGCACCACCGCCACCCCGATCGGCTATTTCGGCAAGCTGCCCAGCCGCGGCGACTTCGTCAAGGCCAGTGACAACCCGGCCCTGCTGAAGATCCTCGACGACTGGCTGGCGCAGGCGATGGACCTGCTCAGCGCCGACGCGCGCTGGAAGCTGACCTACGATGCGCTGCCGCCCATGCATTTCGCCTTTATCGGCCCGCGCCGGGGGCGCGCCATCGCCGGCCATATCGCCGCCAGCAGCGATGCCTCGTCGCGCCGTTTTCCCTTCCTGATGATGAGCACCATGGAAGTGGACCATCCGGCCGCGTTTGTCGCCAGCAGCCCGCTGGTGCTGTCGCGCCTGTGGAACCGTTTCGAGGCGCTCAGCAACGACATGCGCGGCCCCGATGCGGGCAACGCGCTGCAGGCGGCCACGCATGCCAGCATCGACGTCGACCTGCGCGCCGCCGCCTATGAAGCCGCCTTCAACGATTTTCTCGACATGCAGACCGTGGGCGAACTCGACGCGCTATTGGCACCGACCGGCTTCACGGGCACGGTGCGGCAGGTGCTGCTGGCGCTGGGCCTGCTGCTGCAGCCGGTGATGGCCAGCAGTTCCAGCCGGCTCGAGAAAAGCCTGGAACTGCCGCTGCCGGCCGATCCGCTGTACCGCAACATGGTGGCGGCGTTCTGGATGCACCTGATCACGCCGTTCCTGGCGCGCGCCGACTTCGAGCTGGCGCTGTTCATCACGCGGCTGCGCGGCCGCCAGACGCTGGTGCTGGGCTTTTCCGGCGCCTCGGCGCAGACCCTGCATGTGCTGATGAACCCGCAAGCGGCACTCGATCACCATATCGCGTTCGACGACCTGGAATGGGTCGAAGAACAGGTCGGCAGCGACTATGCGATCAAGAAAGTGTCGACCTATCTGGCGCAAGCCAACCTCTCGCTCAAATCGGCGCACGACTCCTTGCGCGCCGCCTTTATCGGAACCTGACCATGCGCATATCCCGGATCGTTCTCTTCCTCTGCATGGCGCTGGCCACCATGTCCGCTTCAGCGCAAGCGCCCCTATCGATACCCACGGCCGCCACGCCGCAGCCAGGTCAGGTGCTGGCCAGCGGCACGGTGCCCGACGAAGCAAGCAAGGCCGCCGTACTGGTGCGCCTGCGCGAACTGTACGGCGCCGACAAGGTGGTCGACCAGATCGCGGTGAGCCAGGTGGTGTTGCCCGCCAACTGGAACGCCTATGTGCAAAAGTTGCTGTCACCCAATCTCAAGCAGATCAGCCGCGGCCAGCTGAAGATCGACGGCAGCGTCGTCAGCGTGCGCGGCGAGGTGGCCAACGAGGCGCAGCGGCAAAAGATCGCCAGCGATATCGCCACAAGCCTCAACCCCACCTACACCGTCAACAACGGCCTGCGCGTGTCGGCCAGCGAGCAAGGCGTACTCGACACCACCCTGGCCAACCGCACCATCGAATTTGAAAGCGGCAAGACCATGCTGACGGCATCGGGCCGCGCCATCCTCGATGAAATGGCGGCGGCCATGCAAAAGCTGGCCGGCCGCAAAGTGGAAATCATCGGCCATACCGACAACCAGGGCTTGCGCGCCAGTAACCAGAGCCTGAGCCAGGCGCGGGCCGAGGCCGTCAAATTCTACCTGGCGTCGAAGGGCATCCACAGCGAACTGCTGACGGCGTCGGGCCAGGGCTCCGACCGGCCGATCGCCAGCAATGACACGGCGGACGGGCGCGCCCGCAACCGGCGCATTGAATTTCGCATGGCGCAATAACCATCTATCAGAGGACCACATGTTTTCAGCCGAACAGCTATTACTTCCGATCAGCAATGAACAACCGGCGGGCGTGGATCTGGCGTTCTCGCCCGAGCTCGACGCCATCACGTTGGCGCGCAAGTTCGACGACCCCTCGCTCGACCAGGGCGAATGGGTCGCCGACCTGAAGGAAGCCGACTGGGACTTCGTCGTGCGCAGCTGCGCCGGCCTGCTTGCCGGCAGCAGCAAGGATCTGCGCCTGGCGGTCTGGCTGACTGAAGCGGGCGCCAAGCGCTATCACCTGCGCGGCATGGCCGAAGGCTTGCTGGTGCTGGCGGGTCTGTGCGAAAAGTTCTGGGACCGGGGCCTGTTTCCGGAAGCGGAAGACGGCGACCAGGAGCAGCGCATCGGCAACCTTAGCTGGATACTCTCGCGCATCCCGCCGCTGCTGCGCGAGGTGCCCCTCACGGGCGGCCCGGGAGGCGCCTTTTCCACCATCGATTTCGAGACCGCGCGGCGCCAGGCCGGCGTGGGCGATTCGGCCAGGCCGCATGAGGGCGTCAAGTTGTCCGACATGGAAGCGGCGCGGCGTAACAACTCGGCCGCCTTCTGCGCCAGCTTCGCCGTCGACGCGCAAGATTGCCTGGAAGCGCTGCGCAAGCTCGAAAGAGTCGTCGACGCCCGGCTGGGCAACGACAGCCCGGCCTTTTCCACGGCGCGCGAAGCCGTCGAAGCGATGCTGCGCGTGATGCCAGCCAGTGCCGGCGTGACGCCTGCCGCCGTCCCTGTCGCGGCGAGCGGAGCAGCCGCTGCCGCAAGCACGATGGCGCCTGCCATGCTGGCGATCCCGGCCGGCCCACCGGGCGCCATCGCCACGCGCGCGCAGGCGATCGAGCAATTGCGCGCCGTGGCGCAGTTCTTCCGCCGTAGCGAACCGCACAGCCCCGTCTCGTATTTTGCCGACAAGGCGGCCAATGCCGCCGACCAGGACTTGCACAGCTGGTTGCGCTCGGTGGTCAAGGACGCCAGTTCGCTGGCGCATATCGAAGAGTTGCTGGGCGTGCAGCCGCCCGAGAATGGCTAAAGCCGAAGCTCCCTCCTGGCGGCGCGCCTGCTGCCGCCAGGGTGTTCGGGTTTTTGCCTGGCGCAGTCTTATTTCACATTTTCCCGGTCTTCCTCGCGCCAGCGCTTTAACAGCTGCGCCTTCCAATCGGCCTCTGCATTGGCATATTTCAAATTGGCTTTTGTACGGAATGATCCATTGCCAGGTTCTTCAAGATACACATCCCATAGCCCAGCAACATTGCTGTGCCTGTTTTTACAAGAACACCTGAATTATTTTCACAACTTCTATTCCCATATTATTTCCAGTGGAATGCCCGGCTCCAGTTCCGCCTCCTTGCCAGCAAGGGGATATTTTCGATGTCCCAGCAAATATTTTGTTACAAGTATCTTATAACTTCCATCATGAAGAAAATGGACGACAAACCTGTCGGCATCGGAAGAATTGTAATGAGGGATAGCGACAGTCTTCTCCACCCGAACCGGCTTACCATTTTTTACAGTATGCATGACAATCGCCACTTTCATGCCTGGCGTCCATGTCGCTGGGATAGAAAGACAGCAGGTTTTTCCTCCACCACCTTCACCTGGGCTCAGGTAGCCAGCCTCGGCTGAAGATCCGTCTTCGAGTGTCACGACATAGCTGCCAACACCATGCTCGGTATGGTTATACGCAGTCATATTTACGTCAATCTTCATTGCCTCCTTGCTACAAGCTGTATTTAAAAACACAAGAAATCCACATAAAAATACGCAACCAAATCGTTTTCCCAGCAAATTCACCATAGCCTTCCAGAAACTGAAAATGCATTATCACAAAAAACATTCATATGAGAAAATTACTCTCCTATTATTTCAAGCGGCTCACTTGGCCGTAATCCGTTCTCTTTCCAGAAAATTGATATCTCCCACCTCCAAAAATACTTGGTCATGATGCAAAATATTAAAAATCCCCTATTGATATAAGATGAATGCTTTCC
>NZ_JBWKYD010000047.1:0-14242 GCF_059423585.1 Janthinobacterium sp. GW460-12-1-14-LB5
TGCAGATACAAGCGCGTCAGGATGGCCGGGAAGTCGATGCAGCCGTCGCCGGGCACGCTGAAGGCGCCATTGATCACCGCCTGCAAAAAACTCCAGTGGCCATTTCTCGCCAGTTTCACCACATTCGGGCGCACGTCCTTGCAATGCACGTGGCAAATGCGTTCGATGTGTTTATTCAGCACCGCCAACGCGTCGCCGCCGGCAAAGGTGATATGACCCGTATCAAACAACAAGCCGACTTCCGGCCCCGTCAAGGCCATCAGTTGATCCACGTCAGCGGGCGTTTCCACGTAGGCACCCATGTGGTGATGGTAGGCAAGCCGTACGCCGTGCGCCAGCAGGTGGGCGGCAAAGGCCGTGAGTTTATCGGCGTAGTCCTGCCACTGCTGCTGCGTCTGGAAGCGGGGGCGTTTGTACAGTGGACGGGCTTCGCCCTGGATGGCGTCGGCCACTTCGCCGTAGACCATGACGGTGGCGCCGCTGTCGGCCAGCAGCCGCAAATGCGATGCGACGGAGGCAATCTCCTCTTCGACGCTGCGGTGCGCCAGCCGGCCCGAATACCAGCCGGAGACGCAGGCAAGATTGTATTTACCCAGCACGGCGTTCAGGGCCGGGGCATCTTTCGGAAACTTGTTGCCCAGCTCAAAACCCATGTAGCCGATCTCGGCGCCCTCTTTCAGCGCCGTTTCCAAAGGCGTCTCGCCGCCCAGGCTCGGCAAATCGTCGTTCATCCACGAAATCGGGTTGATGCCGATCTTCACATTCCATGTAGTCATTTCAATTCCTTTGTTTCAGGCGATCGTTTTCATAACGGGCACGGGCAGCTTGCACGCCGGCTTGCGTGGAGACCTCGGGCACGGCCACTTCCCACCAGCAGCCACCCTCCTCGGTCGTGCGCGTGTCGTCCGTATTGATGCAGATCAGATACGTGCGGCTAGCTTCGCGGGCGCGCAGCATGGCCTGTTCCAGTTCGCCAATGTCGGCAACGTGTTCGGACAGCGCGCCCAGGGATTGCGCATGCAGGGCGAAGTCGATGCGCGGTGCGCTATCGGGCAACATATTGTTGAACGAGGCATTGCCGCACGCCTGCTGCAATCGGTTGATGCAGCCGTAGCCGCGGTTGTCGAGCACGACAATAATCAGTTTTTTGTCCAGCATGACGGAGGTGGCGATTTCCGAATTCATCATCAGATAGCTGCCATCGCCCACCATGACGATCACCTCGGCATCGGGTTTGGCCATCTTGACGCCGAGGCCGCCGGCGATTTCATAGCCCATGCACGAATAGCCGTATTCCATGTGGTAGCCGCCCGGCGTGCTTGTCCGCCACAGCTTGTGCAGTTCGGCCGGCAGAGTCCCTGCCGCGCAGACGACGATGTCGCGGGTGGTGGAATCCTTGGATGAACGCTGCACGGCGCCGATGACTTCGCCGTCGTACGGCAAGCCGGCGACCTCGCGTTTGCCGGTAATGGACGCCACGGTGGCGCGCCAGGCATTCCCTGCCTGCTGCGCGCGGTCCAGCCACTGGCCCGCGCTGTTCCAGCTGCCCAGCAGGCGCGACAGCCCCTGCAAGCCGAGTGTCGCGTCCGCCTGCAGGCCCAGGCCGCGGCGTTTCAGCGCATCGAAAGCGTTGACGTTCAGGCTGAGCAGTTGCGCCTGCGCAAACAGGGAGTTGGACCCCGTCGTGAAATCCTGCAGCCGTGTGCCGACGGCCAGCACCACGTCCGCGTCCGCCGCCAGCGCATTCGCGGCAGGCGAACCGGTGACGCCGATAGCGCCCAGCTGCATTGGGTGGTCCCATGGCAAACTGCTCTTGCCGGCCTGGGTTTCCGCCACGGGAATGCCGTGCCGCTCGGCAAACGCCTGCAAGGCGGCGCCCGCCTGGCCGTACAACACGCCGCCGCCGGCCACGATCAGCGGCTGTTTCGCGTTTTTCAGCAACGCTGCCGCTTCTTCCAGTTCCTGTTCGATGGGCGGCACGGCGCGGAAACGCACGACTCTCGGTTCGAAAAAGTCGGCCGGATAGTCATACGCCATCGTCTGCACGTCTTGCGGTAGGGACAAGGTCACGGGGCCGCAAGCGGCCGCGTCCGTCAAGGCGGCAATCGCCCGCGGCAAGGCGGTCAGCAATTGCTCCGGATACACGATGCGGTCGAAGTAGCGCGATAAAGGTTTAAACGCATCGTTGACCGAGACGCTGCCGTCGCTGGCGTCTTCCAGTTGCTGCAAGACGGGGTCCGGCGCGCGCGAGACGAAGACGTCGCCGGGCAACAGCAAGACCGGCAGGCGGTTGACGTGCGCCAGGGCGGCGGCCGTCAGCAGATTCGTGGCGCCGGGACCGATGGAACTGGTCACCGCCATCATGCGCCGGCGCATGTAGGCTTTCGCATAGGCAATGGCCGAGTGCGCCATCGCCTGCTCGTTGTGGGCGCGGTAGGTAGGAAAGGATTCCCGGTACTGGTACAGCGCCTCGCCCAGGCCCGCCACGTTGCCGTGGCCAAAGATGGCGAAGGCGCCGCCGAACAAGGGCTGGCCATCCTCGGTGCGCAGCACGGACAGGTAGCGGACTAAAGCCTGCGCCATGGTCAAGCGGACAGTGGCGCTCATGCGGCACGCTCCAGGCGGTTGCGCGTGCGTTGCCACAAACTGATCAGCTGTTCGAAGTTGGCGCGCACTGCGGCGATCAGGCCCGCATCATCGAGTTCTCCGGCCAGCCAGCGGCGGCTCGGTTCCTGGAAGATGGTGCGGCCGACCATGAAGCCGCGGCACGTCGTGCTGGCACTGGCCTGTTCAAAACTGGCGGCCAGTTTGTCGATGGGCGCGTTCAGGCCCAGCAAGACGACGCCACGGCAATACGGATCGCGCTCGTGCACCAGGGCATCGATGGCTTGCCATTGCTTGGCTGACATGCTTTCCAGCTTCCACCATTCCGGATAGATACCCAGGTTGTACAGGCGCTTGACGGCGCGCAAGACCGTGTCGTCGCCGTGCGGCAAAGAGTCCGACGGTATGACTTCCAGCAACAGTTCGTGACCGCTCACTTGCGCCGCGTCATACAGGGCCTTGATCTGCGCTTCCTGTTCCAGCCGGTTTTCCACGGCGTCGTCCGGATGCAGTTGCACCAGGCACTTGATCACGTGTTCCTTTGGCCAGCTGAGCAGATGCGAGCCGATGGAGCGGCCCCAGTCGAATTGCAGCGGATTGGAACCGGGCAATTCCACGGGACGGCCTATCCACCAGCCGCGTCCCGTCGCATCGTTGAGGGCATCGACGCCATAGCGGCCATCGATCAGCACGCCCGTCTTGCCGGCCAGCTGCAAGGCCGTTTCCGTCTGCGCCACCGCTTGCACCATCAATTGCTTCAAGGCGCAGATACGCGATTCGGGCGCGCCCGCTTGTTGCGCCAGCTCAAAGAATTGCGTGCGGTGATCGAACGCGAACACGCACAGCTCATTCCACTCCTTGCGCGCCACCGTCGTGCGGTGCAGGCGCGACAAGGTGGCATCCTGGTCCGGCTGCGTCAGCTTGGCCGCGTTGGCCAGGAAATAGTCGAGCTCGACGGGCGACGGCATGGCCGGTGCGCAACCATGCCGCGATACGACGAGGGCGCCGCAGCCATTCGCGTAGCGGCAGCACGCTTCATAATCCTCGCCGCGCAGCCAGCCTTTCAGGAAGCCGGAGAGAAAAGCGTCACCCGCACCGAGCACGTTCAGCACTTCCACGCGCACGCCGCGGTAGTTATACGCGTCGTCCAGGCTTTGCGGCACCACGCTGTCGATGACGGCGCTGCCCAGCGGGCCACGCTTGACGACCAGGGTCGCCAGGGTGGCGGCCCGCACGGCGCGCAGGGACGCCATGATGTCGGCACCGCCGCCGGCGATCATGAATTCCTCTTCCGTGCCGACTATCAGGTCGAACTGCGGCAGGATGGACTGCAGGTGACGGGTCACGCCTTCGCTGGAAACGAAACGCGTTTCGCCGTCCGCCTTGCCGGACAAGCCCCACAGCACGGGCCGGTAATCGATGTCGAGCACGGTGCGCACGTTATTCGCGCGGGCCAATTTCAAGGCTTGCGTGCTGACGGCGTGCATGGCGGCGGTCGAAAAATGCGTGCCGGTGATCAACAGCGCCTTGCTTGAGGCAATGAAGGCCGCATCCACCGACGATGCGTCGATGGCCATGTCGGCGCAATTTTCACGGTAAAAGATGAGCGGAAAGGTGTTCTTGTCCTTGATGCCCAGCATGACGAGGGCCGTCAGGCGGTCGCGGTCGATGCCCACGTGGCTGACGTCGCAGCCCTCCTTCGCCAAGGTGTCCGTCAAGAAGCGGCCCATGTGGTCGTCGCCCACTTTCGACAGCATGGCCGACTTCAAGCCCAGCCGGGCCGTGCCGAAGGCGATATTCGCCGACGAGCCGCCCAGGTACTTGGCAAAGCTCGTCGCGTCTTCCAGGGTGCTGCCGATCTGCTGCGCGTACAGGTCCACCGCCAGGCGGCCCAGGCAGATCACGTCGAGCGCGCGGCCCTGGGCAAATTGTGTCGGGTTATTCATGGTTATCCTTAAATCGTGACACCGTCGAGTTCAGCCATCAGCGTTTGCATTTCCGCGCCGCCCGCCATCATGTCGAGTACTTCATCCTTGGAAACGGTTTCCTTGGTGTAAGTGCCCAGCGACTTGCCCCGGTTCAAGAGGGTGAACGAGTCGCCCACGGGATAGGCGTGGTGCACATTGTGGGTGATAAAGATCACGGACAAGCCCCGTTCGCGCGCCTTGTAGATCAGTTTCAGCACATTGAACGATTGTTTGACGCCCAGCGCGGCCGTCGGCTCGTCGAGGATCAGCACGCGCGCACCGAAGTGGATGGCGCGGGCAATGGCCAGGCACTGGCGTTCGCCGCCCGACATGGTGCCCACGGCCTGGTGCGGGTCGCGCACCATGATGCCCATTTCGGCCAGCTTGTCACGCGCCGTGGTGGCCGCATAGTCCATATCCATCACGGGCAGCACGCCGAACATTTTTTTGATCGGTTCGCGGCCCATGAAGAAATTGCGCGCCACGGACAGCAGGGGCACCAGCGCCAGGTCCTGGTAGACGGTGGCCACGCCCAGGTCGAGCGCCTCTTTCGGCGAATTGAAGCTGACGGGCTTGCCATCGACCAGGTATTGGCCATCGGTGGGCTTGTGCACGCCGGCCAGGGTCTTGATCAGGGTCGACTTGCCGGCGCCGTTATCGCCCAGCAGGCAATGTACTTCGCCCGGTTTCAGGCGCAAGGTGACGTTTTGCAGGGCGATGACGGAGCCGAAGCGTTTGCTGATGTTTTCCAGCGCAAGGATGTATTCGCTCATGGCTTATCTCGCTTCCGTGACACGGGCACGGACAAAGTTGTTGAACAGTACCGCGATCAGCAGCATGACGCCGAGGAAGACACGGAACCAGTCAGAATTGATATTCGTATAAGTAATGCCGATCTGCACCACGCCGAAGATCAGCGCGCCGAAACAGGCGCCGACGACGGAACCGTAGCCGCCCGTCAACAGGGCGCCGCCGATGACGGCCGCGATGATGGCTTCGAATTCCTTTTGCATGCCGCGGTCGGCGGCGGCCGATCCCACGTCAAATACTTGCAATGTGGCAAATAAACAGGCGCAGAAGGCCGTGAAGACGAACAGCGAGACCTTGATGGTTTTCACGGGCACGCCCACATTCTTGGCCGCGTTGGCGTCGCCGCCGACGGCGAAGATCCAGTTGCCGATGCGGGTGCGGGCCAGGACGAAGCCGGACACGAGCGCCAGGCCCGCCCACCAGACGATGACCTTGGGGATGCCCTTGACCAGCGGTGCGCCATTGTCGAGCGCTGTGATCCAGCCCGCCTTGGCCATCCAGGCGAACAGCGAAGTGCCCACTTCGCCATGGAACAGGGTCATGGCCAGCCAGTCGTCGGCGGCCAGCGCGCCGATGCCGCTGACGATGGTGCGGTTGGCAAACATGATGGACAGGGCCAGGGTCAGGCCGCGCAGGATGAACAAAAAGGCCAGGGTGACGATGAACGACGGCAAACGCGTCTTGATGACGAGGTAGCCGTTGAGCCAGCCCAGCACCATCGAACCGACAAAGGCGAACAGGATGGCGGCCCACACGGGCCAGTGGAAATACACGGAAGGAATGGCGATCATCATGCCGGCAAAGCCGATCATGGAGCCGATCGACAGGTCGAATTCGCCGGCGATCATCAAGACGCAGGCGCCGATGGCGATGATGCCCAGGTAAGCGGCCACTTGCGCCCAGTTGATCACGCCGTCGAGGTTGAACATGCCGGAATCGCCGGCCGTCAGGATGAAGAAGGCAAACACCAGGATGGCGCCCGAGATCGAGGCGAACTCAGGACGGCTGAACAGCCGCTTGAGCCAGCTGACCTGCCCCACGCGCTCATCAAGGCCCTGCTTTTGCGGCGGCGTGCCCGAGGCGGCCATGCCGCCCTGTTCCACGCTGAATTTCACGGTACTCATGCTATGTCTCCCTTGATTTATAGCAACCTGCCAGCCTCGACAACAATTTCAGGGCGGCAGGACCCGCGCGCCGGCAAGCTTGGCCTGCGCGCGGGGACATCAACTAAGTATTGATTGAATTGAAAAGCGGGTGCTTAACGGAACTGGCCGGCGTATTTCTCCACCTTGCCGATATTGTCCTTGGTGACATAACCAGGACCGGAACCGATATGGCGCGGGCCATACGATGGTGCCAGGCCATATTCGGCCAGGCGCGCCTTGAACTTGGCGTTATTGATCAGCTTTTCGCGCACCTTGGCCAGGTCCGTGGTCTTGTCCTGCTTCATGATGGCCAGCACGGCAACGGGGATGTAGCCTTGCAGGTAGGGTTGCTGGTCGATGGCGAACTGGATGCTGCCATCCTTGATGCCTTTCGAGATGTCATCGGACAAATCGAACGTGGCGAACCACATCTTGCCCTTCAAGCCCATCTTTTCCAGCGCCTTCAGCGAAGCGTGGGCCGAGGTGGGCCCCAGCGCCAGCACGGCCTGGGTTTTCGGGTTGTTGCGCAGATAGGCGCTCAACTTGCTTTCGATGGTGGTCGGATCTTCGCCCGCATCCAGGGTGGCGGCCTTGAAATCGACGCCGATGGCTTCGGCAAAGCCGCGGCAGCGCTCGAACGACGATGGATTCGTCGCGTAATGGTTGACGCAGACGAACGATTTGATGCCGGCCGCCTTGGCTTTTTCGCCGGCGCCCTTGCCTGCCTCGTATTCAGGCTGGCCCACGTGCATCACGGCGCCCAGCTGCTCGCTTTGCGCCAGGGTACCGGAGTTGATCGTGACAAACGGAATCTTCTTGGCGGCAACGAGGCCCAGCGGTTTTTGCAGCACGCTGAAGTCGGCGATGCTGACGATCACGCCGTCGTAGTTGCGGGCCGCCGATTGTTCGACCAGGCGCGCCATATCGGCCAGGTCGCCATTCGGCGGGTTGCGGTAGTCGACGGTGACATTGAAGTCTTCACCTGCTTGCTTGACGGAATTTTTGATCGTATTCCACCAGGAATCGGAATCGGGCGCATGGCTGATCAGCACGAATTTCTCGCCTGCCGCGTGGCTGGCGCTCATGCCCAGACCCAGTCCCAGGCCGAGCCCCAGCACAGCCAGGCTCTTCAGAAATCCCTTACGCTTATTGCTTTGCATGAATGTCTCCTTGAAGGATTAATTTTTATAGTTGCCAGCTTTTGAAGCGTGTCAACGGGGAGCCGAAAAGCCGGCAAGACCCGATGCACTGCGCACAGCTTAGGCCACAAAAAAGACAAATGCAATAAAATTTTCAAAATAAATTTAAATAGAAATTCGTTTCTATTTTTAGGATTCCCTCCTATAATTCTCGCCAGAACCAGCCGCACCCATCACGGCCCAGCAAGTACACCAAGGAAAAAACATGGCAGCCACCGCCCCCATCGAACAACTGATGCAGCACATTGCCGCCGAGTACGACAACCTGTCGCGCCAGCTGAAAGTCATCGCGCAATACATTGAAAAGCACCGTGCCAGCCTGATGCTCGAACGCATCAGCGACATCGCTAGCGCCTGCGACGTGCAGCCGTCGGCCATCGTGCGCTTCGCGCAGCGCTTCGGCTACACGGGTTTTTCTGAAATGCAGGATGTGTTCCGCCAGGCTTACACGGACCAGGCCGGCGCCACGCCCGACTACCAGCAGCGCATCCGCAAGCTCATTTCCACGCGCGACGCCGCCCTCAGCGCGGGCGACCTGACGCGCGAATTCGTCGGCGCCAGCCGCGCCGGTCTCGACGACCTGGCGGCAGGGCTCGACGACGCCCAGCTGGAAGCGGCCGTCAACCTGCTGTTGAAAGCGGAAAATATCTATGTGATCGGCGTGCGCCGGTCGTTTCCGATCGCCTCCTACATCGCCTACGCGCTGGAACACACGGACAAGCGCGTGCACCTGATCAGCGGACTGGGCGGCATGCACCGCGAACAGATGCGCAGCGTGCGCGAACGCGATGTGGCGATCGCCATCAGTTTCTCGCCTTACGGCAAGGAAACCCAGCAGTGCATCAAGGCGGCGCAGGACAAGGGCGCCAAGGTCCTGGTGATTACCGACAGCAAGCTGGCCCCGCTCGCGCGGGCCGCCGACGCGCTGCTCACCGTCACAGAGGGCAGCGCCTTCGCCTTCCGCTCGCTGACCAGCACCATCTGCCTGTGCCAGGCGCTGTTCATCGCGCTGGCATACAAACTAGAGCTCGACATCGAAGAAATCCACACCCCAGGAGAACATGATGATTGAAGTAGCGTTATTCGGCGCCGGACGCATCGGCAAAATCCACGCGGCCAACCTGGCTGCCCAGCCCGGCGTACAGTTCAAGTACGTGGTCGACGTCAACCAGGAAGCGGCCGCCGCCTTGGCCGGCTTGCATGGCGGTAGCAGCGCCACGGTGGAAGCGGCATTGGCCGATCCGGCCGTCAAGGCCGTCGTCATCGCCTCGAGCACGGACACGCACGCAGACCTGATCCTGCGCTCGGCCGCTGCCGGAAAGGCCATCTTTTGCGAAAAACCCGTCGATTTGACCCTCGACCGGGCGCGCGCCTGCGCCGCCGCCGTGAAGGAAGCCAAGGTGCTGTGCATGCTGGGCTTCCAGCGCCGCTATGACCCCACCTTCCATGCCGTCAAGACACGGATTGAGGCGGGCGAAATCGGCACGCCGGAGTTGCTCATTGTGACCAGCCGCGATCCGGGGCCGCCACCCGTGAGCTACATCAAGGTCTCGGGCGGCATCTTCAAGGATATGCTGATCCACGATTTCGACATCTTCCGCTGGATACTCGACGATGAAGCCGTCAGCGTACACGCCACCGGCAGCTGCCTCGTCGACCCGGCCATCGGCGAAGCGGGAGATTTGGACACGGCCGTCGTCACCATCCGCACGGCCAAGGGCCGCTTGTGCCAGATCAATGCCTCGCGCCGCGCCGCCTACGGCTACGACCAGCGCTTCGAAGTACTGGGCAGCGCCGGCATGCTGCAGGCGGGCAACCACAAGCCGACGGAAGTGACGGCGTATGGTGCCGTGAACGTCAGCGTGGACAAGCCGGAAGATTTTTTCCTGGAACGCTATCGCCACGCTTACGCGCAGGAAATGGCACATTTCTTCGACGCCCTCAGCCACGGCACGCCGCTGCGCACCACCGTCCACGATGGCTTGAAGGCACTGGAACTGGCCGAGGCGGCCACCCTGTCGTGGCGCGAACAGCGCGTCGTGACCCTATAAAAATACAAAAACAAGATACTGGAGACACCATGTCATCCCCAACATTAAAAGTCGGCATCGTCGGCCTGGGCCGGCTGGGCCAGCGCCACGCCATCAACCTGGCGCAGCGCGTGCCGAATGCCGAAGTAGTCGCCGCCTGCAGCCCCGTGCCGGCCGAACTGGACTGGGCCGCCAGCCAGCTCGGCATCACCACCGGCTATGCCGACTACGACGCCCTGCTGGCCCATCCGGGCCTGGACGCCGTCTTCCTCGTCACGCCCACCTCGCTGCATGCGGACCAGATCATCGCCGCCTTGCGCGCCGGCAAGCACGTGTTTTGCGAAAAACCGCTATCGCTGGACCTGGCCGACTGCCTGAAGGTGGAAGCGGAGGCGGCGCGCCACCCGCAGTTGACCATCATGATCGGTTTCGTGCGGCGTTTCGACGCCAGCTACCATGACGCGCAGCAAAAGATCGCCCAGGGCCTGATCGGCAAGCCGTATCTCGTGCGTTCGCAGACCTGCGACCAGAACGATCCCAGCGGCGCCTTCATGCGCTTCGCCCCCACCAGCGGCGGCATCTTCCTCGATTGCAGCGTGCACGATATCGACCTGGCGCGCTGGCTGCTGGGCAATCCTGTGCCCAAGCGCGTGTATGCGAGCGGCACCAACGCCATCCACACGGGCTTGCAGGCCTTCGGCGACGTCGACAATGGCCTGGCCACGGTCGAGTTTAGCGATGGCAGCATGGCCAGCTTCATGGCGTCGCGCACCATGGCGCATGGCCATGAAACGCTGACGGAAGTGTTCGGCACGGGCGGCCGCCTGGCCGTGGGCAGCAATCCACGCCTGAACAGGGTGGAAATTTCGGACGCGCATGGCGTGCGCAACGAATGCACGCCGGACTTCTATGCCCGCTTCGCCGACGCCTTCCTGATCGAGGCGCAGGAGTTTACGGATGCGGCGCTGGGCCGGCGCACCCTGTCATTGACCTTGCACGACGCGACGGAAGCGACGCGCATCGGCCTGGCCATGACGCAAGCCATGCGCGAAGCACGGCCTGTGGAGTTTTAAGCCAAAGGCAGGGACTCAGGCGGCCGGTGCAGAAAACGGCTGTTTGAGCTCGACGGCCAGGCGCAAGCCCATGGCATCGAGGATGGCCGTCAAGGTGCTCAGCGAGGGATTGCCCTCGGGCGACAAGGTGCGATACAGCTGGGTAGGATTGAGCCTGGCCGCCTGCGCCACGGCGGGCACGCCGCCAAAGGCGCGCGTCAGCTGGCGCAGCACGGCCAGCAGTTCGCCGTGGTCGCCATCGACGAGGATATTGTTGATCAGTTCAAGGGCGAGATCGGGATCGTCGCAGTACAGCTCGGCCATCGCTTCGTCATGCGAGCGGTCTCTCGGTGGTTTGCTGAGTTCCTCTTTCATGTCCCCTCTCCTTCCAGTCGTGCCAGCAAGCACAGGCGTATTCGATATCTTTCGATTGGGTACGCTTGTCGCCTCGCGCTTGCGCCTCCGCACAGCAATAAAATGATCTGTTCGCCGGCGATGGCTTAATACACGCGGTAACCAGGCCCCACGTCGATGCGCAATTCCCACACGCCATCGTGGCAAAATTTATGGTCGCAAAAATTGCCGGGAATCATACGCAACACGCGCCGGGCTATGGCCACCCTGGCCGTGTTATCGCGCTGGCGTTTCAGCCATTCCGTGTATAAATCCCTGCCCGATGACGTCAGATAGTGCCGGATCTCGTATATCATATTCGTCCATAAACGAAGAAAGATCAAGGAGAAAATCACGCGTATGCATAAAAAAGAAGACCACGTCATCTTGCGGCTAAACCGCGTGACGCAGGTGCCGAATGCCGGGATCACTGATGTATATCAAGATGCGTTTCCCCAGTTACTGTAAAGAAATGATATGGCGCGTACGCGCCTCACGCGCATCCGATTGCGCTATACAATAAGCGCTGCCCAACCGCGAAAAACCCTGCCGCCATGACGAACAACGACAGCAACTCCCCTCACCTTGCCGACGTGGCCGAATGCTACGTCAAGCTGGTCCTGGCCATGGGCCAGCACGATGCCTCGTATGTCGACGCCTATTACGGCCCGCCCGCCTGGCAACAGGAAGCGGCAGAGCGGAAACAGGGTTTGAGCGATATCCAGGCTGCCGCGCAGGACGCGCTGGCCCTGCTGGCCAGTGACGCCTCCTTGCGCGCCGTCAACCTGCGCAAGCAGTTGCACGCCGTGCTGGCCAAGGCAGACATGCTGCAGGGATTACGCCTCGATTTCGATACGGAAAGCGCGCACCTGTACGATGCCGTCTCGCCCCATCACAGCCGTGCCTGGTACGAAGCACTGGTGGAGCAGATCGATGCCTTGCTGCCCGGCGACGGCACGGTCAGCGCACGCGTGAATGCCTTGCGCGCGCAACTTGTCATTCCGGCCGACAAGCTGCGCGCCGTCATGGATGCGGCCATCCGCATGGGCCGCGAGCGCACCTTGCAGTACATCGCCCTGCCCGACGGCGAAGATTTCGTGCTGGAATTTGTCACAAATAAACCCTGGAGCGGCTACAACTGGTACAAGGGCAACTATCAGAGCGTGATCCAGATCAATACGGACTTGCCCGTGTATATCGATCGCGCCGTCGACCTCGGTTGCCACGAAGCGTATCCGGGCCACCACGTCTACAACGTGCTGCTGGAACGCGACCTGGTGCGCGGCAGGGGCTGGATGGAGTACTGCATCTATCCGCTGTATTCGCCGCAATCCTTGATCGCCGAAGGCACGGCCAACTACGGCATCGAACTGAGTTTCACGGATGCGGAGCGGCTGGACTTCGAACAGCAGGTGCTGTACCCGCTGGCCGGCCTCGATCCTGCGCTGGCGCCCCGCTATGCGCAGCTGAACCAGTTGCTGGCCAAGCTCGGCTACGCCGACAACGACATCGCCCGCCAGTACCTCGAAGGCAGCATCACGCGCGACGAAGCGCTGGAATGGCTGGTCAACGTGCGCCTGTACCCGGCCGAAAAATCGGCGCAGCGCCTGCAGTTCTACGATGCCATGGGTGCGTACGTCATCAATTACAACCTGGGCCAGGACATGGCGAAAGCCTATGTCGAACGCCAGGGCAGTACGCGCGCCGAGCACTGGGCCGCCTTCCGCGACCTGATGTCGTCGCCGCGCGTGCCCAGCGCGCTGCTGGAATGAGGCACAAACGATAAAGGAGAGTCGCATGCACGTCACGCATACTGCCGGCGCCCTGCTGCTGGCGCTTTCCGTCAGCAATGCGGCATGGGCCAGGGATGCGGCCGTCGCCACGGCACCGCCACTCAGCGCGCGCCAGCAGGCACTGATGGCGACAGCCGTGGGCAGCGCCGCCCATCCGCGCATCCTGCAGGTGCGCCTCGATGAACTGCAGCCGACCCAGCCGGCCGTCGGCTACGACCAGGTGTATTACAAGCTGGGACGCTACGCGGCCGAAGAAAAGCACATCGCCGACATCGCCAAGCCGAAGAAATTTGCCGACCTGTGCGAAGCCAATGGCCAGGGCGACGTCTTGCCCAACACGGCCAACGTGGCCGGCGCCACCCTGGCCGCGCCGCCGGCCAGCTACCGCTGCAAGGCGGCCGTCGGCAGCCGTCCGGACGACATGAAGACGGTCATCATCGGACCGCGCGGCGTCGTGTACCTGACCGATGGCCACCACACGTTTTCCACCTTCTGGGATGCAGATGGCGGGCGCAATCATCAATTGAAGGTCTGGGTCAAGGTCAGCGACAATTTCAGCGCGCTGGGAGACGCGGCGTTCTGGGCACGCATGCGCGCAGAAAACAAGGTGTGGCTGAAAAACGGCCGCAACCAGGCCATCACGCCGCAGCAGCTGCCGCCCGCCATCGGCTTGCAGTCGCTTGGCGACGATCCTTACCGCTCGCTCGTCTACTTTACGCGCGGGATCGGCTACGAGCCGCCTGAGCACGCCACGGAATTTCTCGAGTTTTACTGGGCCGACTGGCTGCGCGGCAAGCCGGCGCTGGACCTGGCGCGCGTCGACCTGCTTGATCGCGCCGCGTATGCCGGCGTCATCCTGCAAGCGGCGCAGGCCATGGTGGCGCTGCAGCCCGATGACATCGTCAGCGGCGGCAAGCGCGCGTCGGATCTGGGTGCGCTGGACGAGGTCGACCGCGAAACGCTGGCTGCATTGACGCAAGACAAAGGCAAGCTGCGCTACGCCATCGACTACCGCAAGTCGCTGCCGCGCTAGTTACCTCCCGGCGTGTCATCATCCTGACATCTGCGCCCGCTAGCATGTCGGCACTTTTCAGGCCGACATCACGGGACACCATGTACAAGCACAGCATCCGCCGCAGCACCTTATCGATTGCCATCGCCCTCGCGCTGGGCGCCAGCCTGGCCGCCTGTGGCGGCAAAGACTATCGCGACACCACCACGGCGCCCGTCGCCCCGGTGGACCCCGCCG
>NZ_JBWKYD010000048.1:0-12652 GCF_059423585.1 Janthinobacterium sp. GW460-12-1-14-LB5
GTCCACATCGTCAATCACTCCAAAACATCAAAGATGCTTTGACCTGAAAGTTGCTATGAAGTTTTTAAACCGTCACTTAACTCCTCAACAACACCGCTGACCAACTTATAGGAGAATTCATGCATATGATTTTCTCGATCGCTGAACTGGCAATATCTTTACAGCAATGCCATCAATTTCGGGGAAGAAGCGACTCAGATCCAACTTGGAAAGTAACGGAAATGTATCGAGGAAATTATCAGGCAGATTGAATTTTGTATTTTACCAAGTAAATTTACATTTGTTGCACCCATATGAAATTCTGTGAGTTTTCCCTTCCACTATGAAAAAAAACCTTGTCGGAAGATGTATTTTCATTATTCTCTTCAGCCACCATGCGCTTCCTAACAATTATGGTTGAACCGTCTTTAATGCCCTCTGCAATTGCATTAATTTTTCAACAGAATCAAACGGCTATTCGCCAAGCTACTCTCATCTTTTCCTCCATTTTCATGCTTGAAACCGGTTCACCCATTCGTCATTCCTGCTCTACATCAGATATCCATCTTCAAAATTTGATGGAGAGGCGCGGCGTATCGGTTGACCATTCATCGATCAACCGGTAGGCGATCGACTCCTGTTGCTCATCGAAAAGATGGCATGCAAGCACAAGCATCCGGTCGGCTGAACTGACCGATGGATGAAATTTACATCAAGATCTATGGCATCTGGAAATATCTCTATAGAGTAGCGCCATCGCGCTTAAAGATAATACACACCCATCGGCAAAGCTGGCTTTCCTGACTTTCTGTATTTTCTCGTACTTTTAAAAAGATCAATTTTTTCCGGCTCAGCGATTCCTAGTGCCTTCCCCACTCTATTCATTTCCTTTGATAACTCCATGAAATCTTTCCAACTTAAGCCAACGGTTAGAAATAGAATAATTGGAGTACTAAAAGTAGCGCAAACTAACATGAACAATACCGGAATTCCACCAAAAAGTGCCGCCAAAATTGCTAAAACATATAATGCAATAAAAGCATAGCCACAACACTTTAATAGATGATATTTTTTGGCAATTGTTCCACGTTCACAATGTGGCTGCATCCACATTTTTTCCTCCTTTACATCAACGACTGCGACAGCGATAAACTCATTGCCTTTTTCATATCCCACAACCTGAACCTCATCTCCGTCTCTAAAATCAACTTCCCAAAAACTCCCGCTAACCCACTTGCCGCCCACGCTCATGCTGAAGCCTGTGACAGGATCTCCGTCACTTGTGGCCGCCTGCGCACTGTGAACAGCGCCTGATTCGCCGGTGGCAGCCTGAACGACCGCCGCCAAACCGGACATTTTTTTGAACGATTCGGCACTCTTCAAATAATTCACATGCATGTCGGAAGTTCTTAACTCCTCAACAACACCGCTGACCAACTTATAGGAGAATTCATGCATATGATTTTCTCGATCGCTGAACTGGCAATATCTTTACAACAATGCCATCAATTTCGGGGAGGAAGCGACTCAGATCCAACTTAGAAAGTAACGGAAATGTATCGAGGAAATTATCAAGCAGATTGAATTTTGTATTTCGACCTGTGTTTTTTCAAGGCCAATTCACAACTGTATCCAATAAAACCATAGTTGTGATCCTTGAATAAAGTAGCGCCAGCGCGCATATCAAAGTCACTTGGCCTTGGAAAACCATGGGCAGCGAAAATTTCTGTCGCGCATATTGAATAGTCACGCATGGTTCTGAATGTCCAATATTCGAAAGGAAACCAAAAAATCAAAGGAACAAAGAATATAATTCCACATGCCACAATTAAATATTCTTTGTTTTCTACAGATACATCAACATATGAAAAAAGTGCAGCAAAAGCCATAATCCACATAAACAATATCATATTCCGCGCAAATTTCATGCAATTCCAAAAAAAGGCACGCTCCCCGCAATAGGTATTCAGAGGCATTAGCAACAAGCTATCGTCAATACGGAGCAAACTATGCACGTACAGCACATCCATTTTCTTTGTGACTACCAATTTAATAAAATCGCCATCCTTGATCTTGTCAGCGTCGCTAAAAACCCCACAGACTACTTTCCCGTTAACCAACCCGGCAAAATTGAACATATCTTCGCCATCGTAAAAACTTAGCATGGCTGCATTTGCCAACGCCCCCGGCATGCCATTGATTGCGGCGGCGATACCAGCTGCCAAATTCTTTTCCGCAAGACTGTTTTCAATTTTACTGAGCAAATTTACACTTGTTGCAGCTACATGAAATTCTGTGATTTTTCCTTCCATAGTAAAAAAAGCTTCCTCGGAAGAAGCATGTTTATTACTCTTTGCGGCCATCATACGCACCCTGATAATTACGACTGAATCTATTTTGATGTTTTCTGCGATTTCACCACGTAGACAAGGTGAGGATGCACCTCTATTTGGTGTGCAACAATTCATTTCGGCTCAAAAATGCAATAAAACCCGCAAGAGGAATTTGCAAATTTGCCGCTCAAATAATCAGGCAGGTGCCATATTGTACTTCGACTTGTGTTTTTTCAGCGCCAGTTCATAATTAGTCGCAAAAAATTTATTGCCATCACTCTCAAAAAAAGTAATTCCGCGACGCGCATCAAATATTTCCGGCCTTGGAAATCCATAAGCGACGAATATTTTCTCAGCATATATTGAATAGTCACGCATGGTCTTATATGTCCAATACTCGAAAGGGAAACAGAAAATCGGGGGCATCAGTAATATCGCACCACATGCCGTAATCAAATCCTCCTTTCTTTCCAGCGACACATCGACAAACAAGAAAAATCCGGAAAACAAAACAAACCAAACAAATAGCGTCATGTTTCTTGCGAATCTCATGCAACTCCAAAAAAAGGCGCGTTCTCCGCAATACGCATTCAGGGGCATCAATAACAAGCTATCCTCAATACGTAGCAAACTATGTACGTGCAGGACATCACCCCTTCTTGTCACGACCAATTTGACGACATCGCCATCCCGGATCTTGTCCGCATCGACAAAAGTTCCACACACGACTTCGCCATTGACAAGTCCGGCAAAACTATGCACATCTTCGCCATCGTACAAACTTAGCATGGCTGAAGTTGCCAATGTTCCAGGCATGCCATTGATAGCGGCAGCGACACCCCCTGCAAGGTTTTTTGCCTCAATATTTTTTTCTATTTTTCTGAGTAAATTTATAGTTGTTGCAGCAATTTGAATATCTGTTATTCGTCCTTCCACTGTGAAAAAAGCGTCATTGGAAAACATACTTTCATTTTTCTCCTCTGCCACATTCACCTCGAAATTCATGATTTAATTGCCTTAAAAGCTTTCTGTAATTCCATTAACTCCTGCTCAACATTAGTAAATGGTTTTTCAGAAAGCCATCCTCTTCTTTTTCTAAAAGTACACGCTTGAAACCAATTCTCCAATTCATCATCCATGATCCATACCCGATATCCGACTTCAACAACAGTTATCCCGAGACCAATCAGATTAAATCGAGCCAATCTTATCAATAAAATAGTTCTTCCACCTATCAAGCTTGTTGCCAATCCACCAAAATAATTTATTGCCTTTAAAGAAAAACTGAAATTTTTCGCCAGCTGAGATCCTGCCAATCGTGTCAATAAAGGAGCACAGTAGGACAATGCAGCGGTCAAGCCTAAACCCATGTTAATGGCACCAAAGACAGCTCGGCTAGTATAAATCCCCACTAAAATTCCATCAGATCGCTCTTTCTTGATTTCATCATAAGCCGAATCAATATCCAAGCAAACTATCATAAAACCAGAAAGAGCCCCAAGTAACCCGGCAGCCATTTTAAATCCACCGCGAATAACATCTGCCGCCTTGTTTATTCCGCTAATTTTACTATAAGGGGATATTTCCCTTATAGATTTTGTAACAGCATAAACCAGATCAAAAGATATACTGCTCAGTGACAATATTGAGGCTATCACCTCAGACTTTAGTCTGCCTGAATCGTTAAAATGAGGCAATTTGGTTGCCAGGGAAAGGCTTTCAATTGACATCAAAAGAACACCAATGCGAGCATGGCGAAAATTATTGGTCTCGGGCCTTTTACCCACGTCCAGTTCGTCCAATGCAATCTTCACCTTTCTTTTTACCTTTTCCTGCTCATCCCCTATCAAATTTTGTATGCTCCCTTCCACTTTTGCCGCATCTGCTCGAGCAGTTTTGGTCGCCTCTGTTCGCGCCATGCGCTCAGCTTTCTTTTCGATTCCTTGCTCTAATTTGTTTTTTTCATTTTCCGATTTCAGCGCTTCAGAATATTTCTTTGTTTTTTCTCTTAATTCTTCAATATTTTTTTTCTTCAGAGGAAGCATCAATTCATCGAAGCTTATTTTTTCAGCAAGATCCGCCAATTTTGAATACAGCAATACGCCGACGATGCTGGAAATTGCCTTGTCCAACTTCCCGCTTTTAGTGAACATTGCTTGCGTCCACTCCGAGATTTTTGCAAATGCCATCCCTTCCGCAGTTCGATGGTACTTTGATAAATTTACTATCGGCTTATCCGTCTTGGCCGTTGGATCCTTGTTGTGAATTTTAAGGACTCCGCCATCACGCAACCATTCATCCCATGCGGAATCAATTTTCTTAAAGGAGTCAATCAGGCCCTTTCCGGCTTTTAACCATGGTGCCGCCTGTACTTTTGAAATATCCCCTGCAGCATCAACTTGTTCTTTAGCATCTTTAAAGGCCTTTTCCGCAAGGTCATACAAAGACTTATGGTTGTAGAAATTTGACCGCATGTACAAATTTTTTCTTTCAATTGAACTCACATTCATCCAATTTTTAAGAACAGGTGCATTTTCCTTGCCGGAAAACATGCCAAACACACACCGGGAATATTCAAAAGTAAAGCAAAATCCGCTACCGATATTTTCCTCGTCATAACTATCAAATGCCTCAACCAACTCCGTGGAGGTTACCCACTTGACATGATCGGCAGTTCTCTTCCTCGATCTTGCCTCGGCTTCCTGCGACAATTTATCCAGCGTCTTGCGCAGCAAATCGATTTCCGCGACAGAGATCAGCGACTCATATTTCTTCTCGAAGTTTGCGCGTGCGTCCTGCTCACTTGTCGCAAGGATCTGCTCGCGCCTTTTCTCACGCGCGTCAGCAATTTTCCTCATTCTCTCTTCGATTATTTCAGCTTCTTTTACACGGTTCAATTTCCTGAGCATTTCGGCATTATTCTTATTAATGTCCGGAAGTGCCCTCGAATCCATGTCATCGAGATTTTTCTTTCTGATTTCCACGCCATATTTGATGACACAGTCCTTGATATCATCAATGCCGACCATGACGTCCATCTTCCGCCGATTGCTGACTTTTTCCTTGTCCTCGCTATCGAGAAAATTTTCAAGCGGCTGCAGGGCGGCATTACGGAAATCATTCAATTCCTGCGTAATGCCGATCGGGTCAAATAGAACAAATGCTGCCGCCTTCGTCGCCACCATTTTCTCTTCCAGCGTCCCCATCCGCCCGCCCGGCGTCGCCAGTGGAAGATTTGCCATGCCTACATAAGCATCGTAACTTCCCATGTAGAGCTGCTGCATGAGATTCTTCCCCAAGGGGCTCTTCCAGGCATTCTGATACTGTCTGGCGAGTACGGCTTCGGGAACATACTTGCCCAGCTCTTCAGGTTTCAGGCTGTGCGGCTGCTCGGTACTGCCTGCAGCCCATTCCTTCGGCAGGAAAACCTGCATCTGTCCCTTTTCAGCTCTGGCGTCGGCATTGGCCGCATACGCGTCGAGCCTGTTTTGCGTCATGGCAGTTGGCGTAAACAACAGGTAGATTTTTTCGACAAACTCGATCTTGTCGATCGCGATCATGCTGGCATTGATGCCGCAGGTGGTGCGGTCACAGGAAAAATTCACTGCCGCCGAGGGTGGCGTATCGACGGAAAATTTGGACAGAAACGCGTCGTCGTCGGCAAAATAACCTTCCCAGTACAGCAGTCCGGCGCGCTTGATCAGCACGTACAAGAATCCCGAGCGCAGCAGGCGCGGCGCATAGCCGGCGTTCTCCAGCTTGATGTGCCTGACCTTGTCGCCCAGCTTGCCGGGCAAGGCGGAGACCTGACTGGCCGCGCCCTCGCCGACCACTGCCGCATAGCGCAGCGGCAAAATGAACAAGCCGTTCTTATCGCAAAATTTACAGTCTTTCATTGCTCTTCCTGTTGGGTGGGCGGCACGCGGTCATTCTGCTGGGCATCAGCCTAGGGAATGCAGACGGGCGTTCAATACGATATCCAGTGGCAAGCCTTGCGTGCTTGCCATCCGCATCAGTTCCCCGAGGGCGGGGTGCAAGGTGAAGGCCTGGCCGTGTTCGACGGCGCGCCAGGCATAGGCGATCTGGTCGTCCGCCTGCGCCAGACCCGCGCTTGCGCTGTCGACAAGATAGCGGTCGATCTGCGCGTCGATGCCGGCGCCGATTGGCGTTTGCCTTGCGCAAAGGATGCGCAATACCAGATTGATCTGCTCAATGCGATCCATCGCCTGCCTGGTTGGTTCATCGATGCGCAGGGGAACGTCTTGTACTGCCGACAATGGCTGCGCATGGCCATGCAGGATCAGCTGCCCCTCGCGATCGAGCTGGCACCAGGTCTCCACAGGACCAAGCAGATCCGCAAAACTGCTGCGCCCCGGCCGGCCTGCCGCGTCAGACGGCGGCAACAGTCTTGCCAGATGCGGCATGACGCGCGGGTCGAAATAGCGCAGGTAGACGGCTTCGCCGGACGGATAGCGCAGATTCAGGCGCGCCAGCATGGCGCTGCGCAGGCGCTCCAGGGGCGCATTGCTAAATAGCCAGGCACAAATGCCGGGCACCCCGCCCGGTTCGGCATGCTGCTCTTGCGCCAGCTTCAGGCTGTGCTCGACCAGTGCATAGTGCTCGGGCAGCTGGTTGGACAAGGCGAGCAGCATCGGCGCGCGCTGCAGGTCATCCTCGAAGATCGGGTCATCGAGCAGCAAGCTGGCCGCGGGCGGCGACAGGGCCGCAATCGCCTCGCGCAGGGGATTGTCGATGAACTGGTCGATCAGGACGACGGTCCTGTCATAGCCGCGGGCCACGTTGTAGAGCACTTCATCGGCGCGCGCCGTCGATACCGCGGCAGGAGACAGTGCTGGCGATGGCGCTTTATCGTTTGACACTGGCCGCTCCCGCCTGCGTGGCATCGAGAAGTTTCAGTGCACAGCCTTTCAATTGTCCTATCGGCAAGGCAATCGGTGCAGGACTGGCGCTCGCCGGCCCAGTCAACTCCTTCATGCCGGCCTTGAATTCCATCTTGCCGGGTCCATGAATCTCGATATTGCCGCCTTCGAGCTTGATGTAGGCGCCCTGCACCGTCAGCAGCACATGCTGCTTGCCGCTGATGTTGACGCTCTTGCTGACGCTGGCCACGGTCACGGCCTTGTCTGCGGTTAATTTTGTTTCATCGGACTGGCTCTGGCTGCTGACCTTGCCGCTGGCGGCGTGCAGGCGGATGCCGGTTTCCTGGTTCGGTTTGTCGGCCTTGCTGGCCTTGCCGTAGGTAAACAGACTGATGCCGGAACTGATCGCATGAAAATGGTTGCCTTGCGCGCCGAAATTGATGTCCTGCCCTGCCGCGATGCTGCTGGTATTGCCGGCGGCAAAGAGCGCATTGAGCGGCGTGGTGGCGGCGATGCCAGCCGGACTGGACAATTGCAGCTGCGGCGCGCCATAGGCCGTTGCCTGGCCGTCGCCCGTGCCCGCCGTGCCCTTGAGCATTTCTATGCTGTGCGCCAATTGCTTCAGCGCCGGCAAGGTGTCGGGCGCCGCTTCAGCCTGCCCTTGGCCACCTTTCAGCCCCGCATTGTGCTTTTGCGCCGTTTCCGCAAGCGAAGTCAGCAGGGCCAGGCTCTGTTCGATCTGGTCCGTCGCCTCCTTGCTATCCATCTGCGTGCCGCTGGCGTTGCTGCGCCCGTCGGTCGACAACAGCATCCCCTGCCCTGCGCGCAGCGCGGCGCTGTGCCCGGTTTTCAGTTCGGCGCCGAAGCCGGCGGCGGCCAGCCGCTGGTTGTCCGTCTGATGGCGCAAATGTCCCAGGTTCAGCTCGGCAGTGCCCTGGTGTGCGCCGGCATGGCGCTGCAGGGCCACGCGCGGCTGGCCGGGGCTGTCATCGAACACCAGCTGGCTGTACGCCGCGCCGCCCTGCTGGCTGGACTGCATGGCCTGGCTCTTGATGCCGGACAACGCGGCCGGATGGGCATGCGCGCCCGCCTCGCCGGGAAACCAGGCTGGCGCGTTGCCGGTGGCCGGTCCCGCGCCATGGCTCACGCGGTTATTCTGTGCATCGGCCGTGCCCTGGCCGTTGTAGACGGCGCCGATGACGACCGGCCGGTCGATATTGCCTTCCAGAAAATCGATCAATACTTCCTGGCCGATGCGCGGTAGTGCATGGCCGCCCCAGTTGGCGCCCGCCACCGGCGCCATGGTGGAAGCGACGCGCACCCAGGTGCCGGCACTGTCGTCGCCCGGCGCGCCCGTATGCCCTCCGCCTTGCGGATGGTCAAGGCGGCTGTGGCTCATGACGCCGCGCTGCCAGTGAAATTGCACCTTGATGCGGTGGTCGCGGTCTGTGTGAATCACGGCGCCGGCCGGCCCCACCACGACAGCCGTCTGCTGGCCATGCACGGTCGGGCGCGGATGCACCAAATGGCCATGCTGGTCCTTGCCGCTGGCGCGATAAGCAATATTGCTGCGGATGGCATCGATGCGGTTGCGATACAGGGGCCGCTCGGCAATGGCGTCCAACAGCGCCGGCATACGGTGCAGGCTGCCCGCTTGCTCCTTGCGGATGGCCGCATCGAGCAAACCCGTCTTGAGCGTTTGCACGATGGATGACTGCAAATCCGCGCTCAAGTTGTTGTGCATCAAGTGGACCGTGCGCACGACCAGGAAAGTGCGTTCGTCGTCACCGCCGGCCTGGTCGAACACCGGCTGTCCCTGCAGGACAAACGTGGTGCCCGGCGACAAGGTACGCACTGTACCGGCCGCCACGTGGATCTCCTTCCCCGCTTCGAGCGCCTGCAACTGGTTGCGCGCGATGCGCTGGCCCTGCTCGCGCGAAGCGTAGGCATAGGCGCCGGGCGCGTCGCGGCTGAGCAGCTCCACGCCCTGCGCCCCGCCCGCCTCTGCCGCCGCGCTGGCGACACGCTGGTCGAGCGAGCGGTAATCCCAGCTGCCCATTTCGATGGCATTGGTCTGCTGGCGCAATTCGGTGCGCCAGCGGTCGATGCTGTCGACCTTCATGACGGCGCCCGGCTGCGTGAAATCGATGCTGCTCTGGGCATTCGGCTTGAACGCGCCGTTATGGTCCGCGATCACCAGGCAGTGGCTGCCCAGGCTGGGGCTGCCGGGATCGCCGCCGTGTTCATAGTAATAAAACAGCCCTTCCTCGTGCATCAGGCGCTGCGCGTAAGCCCAGTCGCTTTCCTGGTACTGGGTACTCAGGCTGCGCTTCGGGTATGCCGCGCGGTCGAGAATATCGAAACGCCAGGCCGGCGCCAGTTTGCCCTGCGCCTGATAGGCGGCAAACAGCGCGTCGAGGATGTCGAAGACCGTCATGTCCTGGAACACGCGGCTGTCGCGGCCGTGGGCAAGAAACGCGCTCCAGGGTTCCAGGGTCAGGTGATAGCGCGCCATGCCGCCGTTCGCGCCGACCAGTTCAACGGCGGTGATATGGCCGTGGAACGGGCGCAGCGCGTCGGCGCTGGTTGAGGTCAGCAATTGCAGCAAGGCCGGCTGGCCGATCAGGGTGCGCAAGGAAATGGCGGCGTCCGTCGACAAGGCCGCGATCTGGAACACGAAGCCCGTGCTCAAGCCTTCCTCGCCGCGCACGCATTCGGCCAGCAGGCGGTCGGCGCCGAGAGGCGTGGTCAGCTGTAGCAATCTGCTGGCTTGCGTGAAACTGGCGGGCAAGGACATCGACATCCGGAAACTCCATCACGCGGCTTCCCGCACAAAATTAGTAAATAAGCACTTTTATCAAAGCCATTACACCCTAGAAATTTCGTTATAGCAAGAGTGATTCGATTGAAATCGGGACTGCAGCAATCATTGGTTCAAAGCTGTGGCCAAAGCACGCGCCCAGCAGAATTTTTAGCTCTGGTAACAACCAGGACTCATGAGTCCTACCTGCAACAAAAATCAATAATCCTCGACTTTGGTAAATTCTATTCCATTGACTTTACCGGATTTAAATATATTCAAAATTGATTCATGACATACGATAAAAGCATTCAAAGCGCCGCCCATTTTGAACAGCAAACGCTTGGATTGCGGAATTGAATTCAACAACTCTTCATCAAAACAGAAGTCAAATACCTCATAAAGCTCAAATCCACCCAGACTTACAGGTCCGGCATCTTTGAAATAATTAGATTTAACCCTGCTCCAACAATCGAATCTTTCCGTAAAAGTCATATACCAGTAATCTTCATGCCATTGTCCATCATCATGAATATAAACCGATGGATGCATATGAAGATGCGGAATATCAAGTTCAAGAAGTTCCTCCCGCATGCTGCTGGTTACAAGCAAATCCGTCCCGCTAAACAATATGGATGGTACTTTTTTCAACAATGGAATGCCTCGCTTTTCATTATATTCCCTTCCGCCATTAAAGAATACAAATGGAGGAGAGCCGATTGGAAACTCTTCAAAATTATAATTTCTATCAGATGTATTATCATCTGGAGACAGTGAAGGAACTCGTTCATCTTCCATCTCACTTAAAAAATAATATTGCTGTTCATATTTCTTCATTGCATTTCCCTATTTTAAAATTGGAATCGTCGATCTTTTGCAATTTATATTTCACTTGTTTTAGTTTCGCTTCTTTTTGACCATGCACCTCATATGTCTTTTTATTATTTCATTTCTTACTGAATCCACCCATCGCAAGCCTGAAAATTCAAAATGGGAATTTTCAGCAATTCTTGCGAGAGCTGCCTTATTAGGAATACTCTTTATCACATCCAATATGCCACTCGAACTTTCAGCTCTCCGGACAACCGCAACATACGCTCCTCGCCGAGCATCAATAATCTTCAACTTTTATGAATTTGATGCCATGCACATCGCCCAATTTAAATATATCCAATATAGATTCATGGCATACAATAAGAGCATTTAATGCTCCACCCATTTTGAACAGCAGACGCTCGGATTGCGGCATCGAGTTCAACAACTCCTCATCAAAACAAAATTTATAAACTAGAAAAAATTCAAATCCACCCAGTCGTATGGATTCAATTTCATCTTCATAATCAGATTTCTCCCTGCTCCAACAATCCAATCTTTCTACAAAGGTCATATACCAATAGTCTTCGTGCCACTGCCCATCATCGTGGATATAAACTGAAGGATGCATATGAAGATGGGGAATATTCAGCTCAAGAAGTGCCTCTCTCATACTGCCAGGCACAAGCAAATTCGTTCCATCAAACAATATGGCCGGAACATTTTTCAATAATGGAATCCCATTCTTTTCGTTATATTCTCTCCCGGCGTTAAAAAACATAAAAGGAGGCGAGCCGATTGGAAATTCCTCGAAATCATAATTTTTATCTGACGTGTCATCATCCGCAGAAACTGAAGGAATCCTTTCATCATCTGCAACTCTCAAAAAGTAATATTGCTGTTCATATTTCTTCACATTACCTTCCCATCATGAAAATATAGCTTTCGACTTTTTATAGCCAATTAATCTACCTGGCCGTATAGATTGATCTTGGTTTCCATGCTCGCCCCCTGAATTTATTACTCCATGAATTAATAATCTTCCACCTTTACAAATCTTACACCATCGCCATCTCCTGATTTAAATATTTTCAAAATTGACTCATGGCAAACAATAAAAGCATTCACCGCACCGCCCATCTTAAAAAGCAAGCGCTGAGATAGAGGTATCGAATTCAACAGCTTTTCATCAAAGTGAAATTTATAAACTTCAAAAAGATCAAATCCACCAAGCTGTATAGGTTCATCCTCATTATCATATTCGGATTCTCCCCTACTCCAACAATCGAATCTTTGCACAAATGTCATGTACCAATAATCCTCATGCCATTTTCCGTCGTCATGAATGTAAACCGATGGATGCATATGAAGATGTGGAATATCCAGCTCAAGAAGTGCCTCCCGCATGCTACTACTCACAAGTAAATTCGTTCCATCAAACAATATGGACGGAATCCTTTGCGTAGATGGAATATTTCTTTTTTCACCATACTCTCTTCCCGCATTTAAAAAAAAGAACGGGGAGGCAGCGGCTGGAAACTCTTCGAAATCATAGTTTTTATCTGAGGTGTTATCATCAGGACATAGGGAAGGAAGGCTTTCATTTTCTTTTGCCTTTCTTAAAAAATAATATTGCTGCTCATATTTTTTCAATTAATTTCCCAGCTCTTAAAATGCAATAATTAGTTTTTTGAAATAAATTTTTCACCAATTTACTCCTTTGCATTTCATTAAAATAACCCCATCAATAATCTTCGACTTTGGTAAATTTTATTCCATTAACCTCACCAGATTTAAATATACTTAAAATTGATTCATGACATACGATAAAAGCATTCAAAGCGCCG
>NZ_JBWKYD010000049.1:0-8978 GCF_059423585.1 Janthinobacterium sp. GW460-12-1-14-LB5
GTGCAGTAATGCATTAAGCTAACCAGTACTAATTGCCCGTACGGCTTGTCCCTATAACCTTAGCAGGTACAGAGGATGAGAAAGTACATGTTGCGTGAATGTTGATCGCAGTCATTACCCAAGTAACACCTCAATAAATACCAATACTTCTTCCAGATTCATGGCGCTGCTGCCCAATCGGGAGCAACCGTCAGTACAAGTTATGCCTGATGACCATAGCAAGTTGGTCCCACCCCTTCCCATCCCGAACAGGACCGTGAAACAACTTTGCGCCGATGATAGTGCTGCAACCAGTGTGAAAGTAGGTTATCGTCAGGCTTGTTATTCGAAAAAACCCCCATCGGTGATCCGCTGGGGGTTTTTTTACGTCTGATGGTTTTGTCTGATGCAGCTCAATTCCCCCTACAATGGCGGTATGCGCATCCTGATCATTGAAGACAATCCCGATATTCTCGCCAATCTCTATGCCTATCTGGAACCGAAGGGCCATGTGCTCGATTCGGCCATGAATGGCTATGCCGGCCTGGCCTTGCTGGCCCAGCATGAATACGATGTCATCGTGCTCGATGTCATGCTGCCCGGCCTGACTGGCCTGGAGCTGTGCCAGAAACTGCGCGGCGAATTGCGTAGTAGCACACCTGTGCTGATGTTGACAGCGCGCGATACCCTGCAAGACAAGGTCGCCGGTTTTGACAGCGGCGCCGACGATTACCTGGTCAAGCCATTTTCGCTGCTGGAACTGGAAATCCGCCTGAAAGCCTTGCTGCGCCGCGCGCGCGGGCAAACGACGGGCGCCGCCGTGCTGACTGTGGGCGAACTGCGTTTCGATACGGAAAAATTCGAAGTCTGGCGCGCCGGTCAGGCATTGACCTTGACCAGAACCGGTTACACCATCCTGAAATGCCTGATGAGCGAAGCGCCCAAGCTGGTGCCGCGCGAAATGCTCGAGCATGAAGTCTGGGGCGACGACCGCCCCGACAGCGACGCCCTGCGCACGCACATTCATGCGCTGCGTCAGGTGCTCGATAAACCGTTTGCCTTTCCCATGCTACGCACCATTCCCGGCATCGGTTACAAATTACTGAGTAGCGATGCGTCCGTTTAAATCGCTGAAGCGGCGCATCATCGTCGCCTACCTGCTGTTTGCGCTGGTGGCGAGCATCTTTTTTGCCATCATCGCCGCCATCGCCGTCGAAGGTATCGAAGTGCGCCTGGTCGACGAACGCCTGAAAGAAGTGGCCGCCTGGGCGTCGCCGCGGCATGCGGCCGGCTTGTCTGTCGAGATGCCTGCCGGCTTGAGCTTTCATCACGCCGAGGATACCCCGCTGCCCTTGCGCGGCCTGGCGCCAGGTATGCATGAGAAAACCGTCGACGGCGTCGATTTGCACGTGCTGGTCGGCAACGATGTGCATGGCGAATTCGTCGTCATCGATCATGCCACGGAGTATGAAAAGATCGAGCTGATGGTGTACAGCATGTTTGCTCTCGGTTTTATCGGTTTCCTGATTTGCGCTTCGCTGCTGGGCGCCTTCATCGCCAATCGTTTGATTACGCCGATCATGTCGCTGACGCAGGCCGTCAAGGCCAGCCAGGCGGCCTTGCCGCTGCAAGACAGTGCCGATGAATTGGGGATACTGGCGCGTGCTTTTGCGGCACGTACGGCGGAGTTGACCGAAGTTCTTGATCGAGAACGGTTTTTTACAGGCGATGTCAGTCATGAACTGCGCACGCCGCTGACCGTGATCACGGGGGCGGCGGAAATCCTGATGGAGCAAGGCGGCCACGATCCGCTGGTGCGCTCCGCCTCCGGACGTATCTACCGGGCGGCGCGTGAAGCGACCGATTCCGTGACGGTGCTGTTGCGCCTGGCGCGCGCGCCTGAATTGCTTGAATGCGCGTCACTCTCCGTGGCGGAACTGGCCCGGCAAGAATGCCAGCGCTATCAATCCTATACGGCGGGAAAGTCGCTTACCCTCGTGTTTGCGGGTGGCGAAGATTTTACGGTCAATGCCCCGCGTGAATTGTTGACGGCCGCCATAGGCAATCTGGTACGCAACGCCTGCCAGTACACCTTGCAGGGCGAAGTGATCGTGCGCCTGGCGGGACGGGCACTGATCGTCGAGGATACGGGGCCTGGCTTGCCGGAAGCGGCGCGGGCGCGCCTGCTTCATCAACCGATACCAGCCAACCTGGGCGGCTCGTCGGGCACCGGCCTGGGACTGGGCCTGGTTCAGCGCATCTGCCTGTATCTGGGCGCCGACCTGGCATTCAAAGTGCGCCCCACTGGCGGCAGCGTGCTGAGGATTGATTTTAGATAAGCTTGCTTTTTGCATGCACTTAACGAAAACTTAACGCGCTGTTGACGCGTAATTCATGCCGATACTTGTAAGGTGATTCTGGAAGCTCGTCTTGCCTCGTCCGTGTCGTTCACGGCAGGCAGCGTCATGTTCTCTTCATATTGACACTGTACGATGACTTCCATGGCTGCAGCATTGATGCGGCCAGTCCCTTTCATCTCATCAAGTAAATGCGTGCACTCATGTTGTCCAAGCTTAAACTCGTTAAAACGCCCAAAGGCATCGATAGCGTCCTGATGCTGTCGGCCATGCTGATACTCTGGATCGGCAATTACAGCAACCTCGACCTCATGATCGCCGACAGCATGTTCGACGGGACGCGTGGGCAATTTTCCGGTGCTGGCAGCGCGTGGGTGGGCAATTTCCAACTGGGTATGATCTTGCTTGGCTCCGTCCTGATCGGCTTGGCCATCTGGGACACCTTGCATCCGCTGGCCTGGCTTGCTTCACGCCGCAGCGCTTTGCGCGTCGTGGCCCTGTCGGCCGTCTTGGTGCCGCTAAGCATCTATTTTCTCTCTTCTTTCAGCGATGTGCCTTGCCCCACGGATTTGCTGCGCTATGGCGGACTGGAGCCGTACGCGCGCTTGCTGGAAACGATGCCAGCCAGTGCGTCTGCCATGGTATGCCTGCCCGCCACCCAGGCGAACACTGCCTGGTGGCTGCTGGCCTTGCCATTGTTCTGCCTGCCAAGACGGCCACGCACGGCGCTTCTGCTCGCTGCTGTCATGCTGCTGTGCGGTTTGGCGGCAGGCTGGCAGCAACAGTTGCAAGGTACGCAATTTTTTACGCACACCTTGTGGTCGGCGTGGATCGCTGCCTTCCTGATTTATCTCCTGCAACACTTGTTCCGGGGGGAAGACGCGTTGGCCTGAAACACGAAAGTACGTCACAATCTGCCTGTCGAGTTGTCGTTTCATACAAAAACAGGAGCACCATGAACGAGCAGATTGCGAGAGAAGTGGTATTGGTCCGTGCTATCGAGACGGCCGACCAGAAAAAAGAAGTCCTCAGCGAGGATGACCGCATGTATGCCAGCCGCAGTGCGCGTGAGCTTGCGCAGTGGCAAGCTTCTGGCAAGCAGGCCGAAGTGACGGGTGACGATTTCCTGCAGCAGCGCTCCGAACTGATCATCAAACGCATCACCGAGCGCACCCCCGCCTTCGCCGCGTTCGCGAAACGCCGTAACGGCATGACAACCCTGGCGCTGACCTTGCCCCTGCTGGCCCTGCTGCTGGGCGCCGGGCTCGACCGTATAACGGATCCCCATCGCGTCGACTTGCTGTCAGCGCCCTTGCTGCTGATCATCGCCTGGAATGTGCTGGTTTACCTGGGCTTGCTGATTTGGCTATGCATCCCCTCGCACTCCCTGGGCTGGCCAAAAGCGGGACTGGTGCGCCACCTGAGCGTGGGCCGCCTGGCCTTGCCGCGCAAGCTGCCGCATGCCTTGTCTGCGGGCTTGCTCAGTTTCATGGGGGAATGGGCGCACCTGAGCGCGAAGCTGACGACCGCACGCCTGAGCCGTACCATTCATTTGAGCGCGGCCATGTTTGCCATCGGCGCCGTCGCCTCGCTGTATGCGCGCGGTTTCCTGTCGCAATACGCGGCCGGCTGGGAAAGTACCTTTCTGAATGCCGGCCAGGTGCACAGTTTGCTTTCGACCCTGTTTGCGCCGGCCATCGCCCTGTTTCATTTGCAAGGTTTTTCGCTGGCGGAAATCGAAGCGCTGCGCTTCCCGCAAACGACGACCGTCGAAGGCGGCGCGCGCTGGGTGCATTTGTATGCGGCAACGATTTTCCTGCTGGTCGTCGTGCCCCGCCTGATCCTGGCCCTGGTCAACAACTGGCGCGCCGCGCGCCTGGCGAAACACTTTCCGCTTGATCTCGATCAACCTTATTTCCGCAAACTCAATGAAAGCATCGGCGTGGCCACGGGCGGCATGCTGCGCGTCTTGCCGTACAGCTTTACTGTCGATGAGGCGCGCCACAAGGGATTGGGTCAACTGGCCATGATGCTGTTTGGCGAGCAGGGGCGCATGATGCTGCGTCCATCGACGTCGTATGGCGAAGAGCCGCAGGAGGTCTTGCGCGGCACCGACTTGAATGATCCGCAAATCAATATCACGGCCGTGCTGTTCAATTTGACGGCGACGCCGGAAAAGGAAAATCACGGCGCCTTCCTCGATTACCTGGTGCAATCGTCGGCACGCGGCATTGCCGTCCTGATCGACGAGTCCAGCTACCTGGAGCGCGCGGGCGAGCAGGTGGATAATGCCGCCCGTTTGGCGGAACGAGTCGCCTTGTGGCAACAGTTCTGCCAGTTCCATAAAACCACGGCCACCCTGGTCAATTTGCTCAATCCTGCCTTGCACCCGCTTGATGCCGGTGTCGGGCTGAAAGTATCGGCAGCAGCATGAGTGTGAATGTGAATAAAGATGTCCGGGATGATGCGGTGCAAATTCAGTTTGCACTGATTTCACACACGAATAATGGCAAGACGACCCTGGCGCGCACCCTGGTGGGCGTGGATGTCGGCGAAGTGCGCGACGCCGCCCACGTGACCGTGTTTGCGGAATCGCATACCTTGCTGGCCACGCCGCAGGGTGATGCCCTGCAACTGTGGGACACGCCCGGCTTTGGCGACTCCGTGCGCCTGCTCAAGCGCCTGGGGCAGTCGGGCAATCCCATCGGCTGGTTCCTGCGCGAAGTGCTGGACCGTTACCGCGACCGGCCGTTCTGGCTCAGTCAGCAAGCGCTGCGCACGGCCAAGGACTCTGCCGATGTGGTGCTGTATCTGGTCAACTCTTCCGAAAATCCCCGGGATGCAGGTTATTTGCCAGCGGAAATGAAAATCCTCGCATGGCTGGATAAGCCCGTGGTGGTCTTGCTCAATCAGATGGGGCCGCCACGTCCGGGCAATGAGGAGCACAGCGAGCAGGCGCGCTGGCGCGAGCATTTGCAGCAATATCCCATCGTGCGCGACGTCCTGGCGCTCGACGCCTTTGCCCGCTGCTGGGTACATGAGCGCGTGTTTTATGAGGCCGTAGGCAAATTGTTGCCACAGCCGCAGCAAGCCGGCTATGCACGTCTGTTTGCTGTCTGGCAAGCGCAGAATACGGCACGTTTCCAGCAGGCCATGCATTTGCTGGCCACCCAGCTGGCCGTGGCTGCCCAGGATCGCGAAGCCATCGAGCCGGCGTCCAAGGGCTTGCTGAAATCGGCCTTGCAAGTCGTGGGTATCGGCAAGAATGCAGAGCAGCAACGCCAGGAAAAGGCCATGGCTAACCTGGTAGCGCGGCTCAATACGCACAGCGGCGAAACGACGCGTGAACTGTTGATCTTGCACAAACTCGATCCTACCGATGCGCATAAGATCAATAGCCGGATACGGGAAAATTTCGCCGTGCGCGCGCCGATCGACAAGGCGCAAGCGGGGTTGTTGGGCGCCATGATTTCTGGTGCTGCAACGGGACTGTCGGCCGACCTGATTTCCGGCGGCTTGACGTTGGGCACGGGCGCCTTGCTTGGCGGCGTGGTCGGTGCACTGACATTTGCGGGCGCCGCCTGGGGTTTTAATTCCGGCACGGACCGCAACGAGCCCACCATGCAATTTACCGATGCTTTCCTGCGCACCCTGGTGGTGGCGGGCGTGCTGCGCTATCTGGCGGTGGCGCATTTTGGCCGTGGCCGCGGCAACTTTGTGGAAAGCGAAGCGCCGGCCTTCTGGCAGGATGAAGTCGAGCAAGCGGTGTCGCGCCATGAAGGCGCGCTGGCAGAATTGTGGAAAGACGTGCGCCGGGAAAAGTCATCAGAGCAAGCCGCCGAGCGGGTCTCCCCCGTGATTGCCGCCATCACTTCCGATACCCTGGCGCGTCTGTATCCGGATGTGCCGCGCCTCGTGTAGCGTATCAGGCCCAATCAGGCGCGGGCCTGCAGCCATTGTTGCAGAAATTGCACACAGGCCCTGACCTTGGCCGAGTTCGAGAGGCGCGAAGTTGTGACCGCCCACACATCGGCAAGCTGTTGATATGCTGGCAAAATGCGAACCAGCTTGCCTTGCGCCAGACTGCTTTCCACATCCCATGCCGAGCGCAAGATGATGCCGTGGCCATCGAGTGCCCATTGATGGACGATCTCGCCATTATTGGCCGATAGCGGCCCATCGACCTTCACCGTTTCCTGCCCGTGCGGCCCTTGCAGTTTCCAGCGCCGCCCATCCTGGTCGCGCTCGCGGATGACGATGCAGGCATGCTCAGCCAATTGCGCCAGGGTGTCCGGCGTGCCATGTTGTGTCAGGTAGGCGGGTGCGGCGCACAGTACGCGTTGATTGCTGGCAATACGGTGGGCGATCAGGTCTGGCTCGCGCACCACGCCGATGCGAATATCGAGGTCGAAACCTTCGCCCGGCAGGTCAACGGGGCGGTCGAGCAATTCCAGCTGTATTTTCAGGTCTGGATACTGTCGTGCCAGCTGGGACAGGGCGGGGCCGAGCCGGTTGCGTCCGAAGCCGGAACTGGAGCAAATGCGCAGCACGCCCTGCGGCTGCAATTTTGACTGCGCCACCGCTTCACCCATCTGCTCGACATCTTCCAGGATGCGCTGCGCCCATTGCCGCACGATCTCGCCATGATCGGTGACGCTGACCCGGCGCGTCGTCCGGTGCAGCAAACGCACTTGCAGCGCCGCTTCCAGCATGCCGATGCGCTTGCTCACGACCGCCTTGGAAATGCCCAGTTCCAGTGCCGTGGCGGCGAAACTGGTTTTATGGGCGACCTGGCAAAACAGGCGTAAGTCTTCCAGCAGCGGTGTATGTTTCATTGATTGACCACGAAATGTAGATACTGGGGTTATGAATTCCCTGATTGTATTCTGATGCGGCGCCAGTATCATCAACGCATCCATCAATCAACAGGAGAACGTCATGGCCGTACACAGAATCGCAGTTATCGCCGGCGACGGCATCGGCAATGAAGTCATGCCGGAAGGGTTGCGTGTGGTCGAGGCCGCGGCGCGCCGCTTCAATATCGACCTGCAGTTTACGACCATGGCGTGGGCGAATTGCGACTATTACCTGAAGCATGGCCAGATGATGCCCTCGGACTGGTTTGCCCAGCTCAAGGATTTTGACGCCATCTATTTTGGCGCCGTGGGTTGGCCGGACAAGGTGCCCGACCATATCTCCTTATGGGGATCGCTGTTGAAATTCCGGCGCGAGTTCGACGAATACGTCAACTTGCGACCCGTGCGGCTGATGCCGGGCGTACCGTGTCCGCTGGCGAACAAGAAACCGGGCGATATCGACTTTTATGTCGTGCGTGAAAATACGGAAGGAGAATATTCGTCCGTGGGCGGGCGCATGTTCGAGGGGACGGAGCGCGAAACGGTGCTGCAGGAATCCGTGTTTACGCGCAAGGGCGTCGACCGCATCCTGAAGTATGCGTTTGAGCTGGCGCAAAGCCGGCCTAAAAAACACCTGACATCGGCAACCAAGTCGAATGGTATCGCCATCAGCATGCCATTCTGGGATGAACGGGTGGAGGCGATGGCCCCAAGCTTCCCCGATGTGCACTGGGATAAATACCATATAGACATCCTGGCGGCCCGCTTTGTATTGAGCCCCGAGCGTTTCGACGTGGTGGTGGCGTCAAACCTGTTTGGCGATATCCTGTCTGACCTGGGCCCAGCCTGTACGGGGACGATTGCCATTGCACCGTCGGCCAATATCAATCCGGAGCGCACATTCCCCTCCGTTTTTGAACCGGTACACGGTTCCGCGCCTGATATCTATGGCCAGAATATCGCCAACCCGATCGGCATGATCTGGTCGGGCGCCATGATGCTGGACTTCCTCGGCAATGGCGACGCGCGGTACACGGCCGCTCATGACGCGATTGTGCGCGCCATCGAGCAGGTGCTCGAGCATGGTCCGCGTACGCCGGACATGGGCGGTAGCGCCAGTACGACCGAAGTCGGCATGGCGGTGGCAGCATTGCTGAAATAAAGCTTGCCGCCCGTGGGCAGCTTTGCTATAGTTCGCCTCCCCAATGAGACGCAGCAGTTTGCGAAACAACGGGATCACTGGAAACGGTGAAGGTAGTAAAAAAGAAGGTTGACGGATTTAGCGAAATGCTTCATACTCTTCCTTCTTCGTAGCTGACAAACACAACGCTTTGTCGATAGCGCGAGAGTGGTAAATAAGCAGTACCGAATACAGTTCTTTAACAATTAACAGTCGATAAGTGTGGGCATTTGATGTAGTGCAGCAGTGATCTTCGGATCGCTGTAATACTTAAAATATCAAATGTTCACAAGAAATAATGAAATAGGCGCTACGAAAGTAGTGGCCTGTCAGTTTTTTGAGTGAGCGACCCGTCAGCAATGACGGTGCCTGTAAAAGGGCAAAGTAACAGAGATTAAACTGAAGAGTTTGATCCTGGCTCAGATTGAACGCTGGCGGCATGCCTTACACATGCAAGTCGAACGGCAGCACGGAGCTTGCTCTGGTGGCGAGTGGCGAACGGGTGAGTAATATATCGGAACGTACCCTGGAGTGGGGGATAACGTAGCGAAAGTTACGCTAATACCGCATACGATCTAAGGATGAAAGTGGGGGATCGCAAGACCT
>NZ_JBWKYD010000050.1:0-8916 GCF_059423585.1 Janthinobacterium sp. GW460-12-1-14-LB5
GCAGCCGTGAACTGCTGGCTGTAGGCATCGCCGGCACGGATCGCCGCCAGGCTGCCCGGGACCAGGCTCAGGGCCGGCGCCGCAACCGTCATGGTGTAGGCGTTGGTCGCGCTGAACGGCGCGCCCACGCCCGTGCTGCTGTCGCTGGCGCGCAGGCTGAAAGTAAAGCTGCCGGCCACATTCGTCGTACCGGATAGCACGCCGGTAGCCGCATTCAGGCTCAATCCAGCAGGCAGGCTGCCGCTGGCCACGCTGTAAGTGTACGGCGCCGTACCGCCCGCGGCCGTCAGTGTCGCAGAGTAGGCCGCTTCCGCCGTCGGATTGGCCAGCGAGGCCGGCGTCAGGCTGACCGTGGCCGAGGAAACGACCAGGGTATAGCTGCGCGCGCCGGTAAACAGGTGTGCATCGGCCGCCTGCACAGTGAGCGTGAAACTGCCGCCCGCCGTCGGCGTCCCGCTCAGCAAGCCGCTGCTGTTCAGGGTGAGGCCGGCAGGCAGGCTGCCGCTCGACACTGTATAGGCATAGGGAGCGACACCGCCGCTGGCCGTCAGTTGCTGGCTGTACGCGGTGGCGACGCTTGCCGCCGGCAAGCTTGCCGGCGTCACCACGATCGTCGGTGCACCGACGCTCACGGTATAGCTGTTGGTCGCGCTGAACGGCGCGCCCACGCCCGTGCTGCTGTCGCTGGCGCGCAGGCTGAAGGTGAAACTGCCCGCCACATTCGTCGTGCCCGACAGCACGCCCGTGGCCGCATTCAGGCTCAAGCCGGCAGGCAGGCTGCCGCTGGCCACGCTGTAGGTGTACGGCGCCGTGCCGCCCGCTGCCGCCAGGGTTGCCGTGTAGGCCGCTTCCGCCGTTGGATTCGGCAGGGTCGCCGGTGTCAGCGTCACAGTCGGGATGCCCACCGCCACTGTCACGGTCGCTGGCGCCGACGTGCCGCTGGCGTTGGTGACCGTATAAGTGAAACTGTCGGTGCCAGCATAACCGGCCGTGGGCGTGTAGCTGATGCTCGTGCCGCTGGCCGTCGCCGTGCCATGCGCGGCTGCGGACGCCACCGCCACCGACGTTGCCGCACCGCCGCTCAGGTTCAGGGCGATAGCATTGGCGCTGCTGCCATAGGCCACCGTGGCGCTGACGTTGCCGGCAACGGGCGGCGCCACGGCCACCGTGCTGGAATAGGCACGCGAGCCCGTGAAAGGAGCGCCCGTGCCGGTGCTGCTGTCGGTGGCCGTGACGGTGAAGTTATACGCGCCTGCCGCCGTCGGCGTGCCGGACAGGGTGCCGTCCGGCGCCAGGCTCAGGCCCGTGGGCAGGCTGCCGCCGGTGATGGCATAGCTGTACGTGGAAGTCCCGCCACTGGCGACAATATTCTGGCTATAGACGACGCCGGCCGTCATCGCCGGCATGACCGTCGGCGTGACGCTGATCATCGGTGCAGACACCGTCAGCGTGTAGGCCCGCGCGCCCACGTACGGACCATTGCCCGTCGAGCTGTCCGTGGCGCGCAAGGTGAAGTTGAAGGTGCCAGCGGCCGTCGGCGTGCCCGACAACACGCCGGTGGCCACATTCAGGCTCAGCCCGGCCGGCAAGGCGCCAGCGCTGACCGCATACGCGTACGGCGCCTGGCCGTTCGCGGCCGTCACCGTCTGGCTGTAGGCCGTGCCGACAGTGGCTGCCGGCACGGCACTTGGCGCAACCGTGATGGTGGGTACGCCAACCGTGAGCGTCACGGTGGCCGGCGCCGAGGTGCCGACGCCGTTGCTGGCCGTGTAGGTAAAGCTGTCGCTGCCGCCATAACCTGCCGTCGGCGTGTAGCTGATGCTCGTGCCGCTGGCCGTCGCCGTGCCGTGGCTGGCGGCGGAAGCCACCGCCACCGACGTTGCCACTCCGCCGCTCAGGTTCAGGGTGATCGGGTTGCTGCTGCTGCCGTAAGCTACCGTGGCGCTGACGGGGCCGGCAATGGGAGCGCCGGCCGCCACCGTGGCGGAATAGGCGCGCGAACCCGTGTACGGACCGCTGCCGGTGCTGCTGTCGGTGGCGGTGATCGTGAAGTTATACGGTCCCTCTGCCGTTGGGGTGCCGGACAAGGTGCCGTCCGGCGCCAGGCCCAGGCCCGTCGGCAGGCTGCCGCCCGTGATGGCATAGCTGTACGGCCCTGTGCCGTTCGCAGCAGTGATGCCCTGGCTGTAGGCCACGCCAGCCGTCATCGCCGGCAAGACCGATGGCGCCACCGTAATCGTCGGCCCGGCAACCGTCAGTGAGTAGGCGCGCGCTCCCACGTACGGGCCATCGCCCGTTGAACTGTCCGTGGCGCGCACGGTAAAGTTGAAGACGCCGCCCGCCGTCGGCGTGCCCGACAGCACGCCGGTGGCCGTATTCAGACTGAGCCCGGCCGGCAAGGCGCCAGCGCTGACCGCATACGCGTACGGCGCCTGGCCGTTCGCGGCAGTCACCGTCTGGCTGTAGGCCGTGCCGACAGCAGCTGCAGGCACGGTACTTGGCGCAACCGTGATGGTGGGCCCGCTGACCGTGAGCGTCACGGTGGCCGGTGCCGAGGTGCCGACGCCGTTGCTGGCCGTGTAGGTAAAGCTGTCGCTGCCGCCATAACCTGCCGTCGGCGTGTAGCTGATGCTGGTGCCGCTGACCGTCGCCGTGCCGTGGCTGGCGGCGGACGCCACCGCCACCGACGTTGCCACTCCGCCGCTCAGGTTCAGGGTGATCGGGTTGCTGCTGCTGCCGTAGGCCACCGTGGCGCTGACGGCGCCGGCAATGGGAGCGCCGGCCGCCACCGTGGCGGAATAGGCGCGCGAACCCGTGTAAGGAGCACCCGTGCCAGCACTGCTGTCAGTGGCGGTGACGGTAAAGTTGTACGGCCCCGCTGCCGTCGGCGTGCCGGACAGCGTGCCGTCCGGCGCCAGGCTCAGGCCCGTCGGCAGGCTGCCGCCCGTGATGGCATAGCTGTACGGCCCTGTGCCGTTCGCCGCAGTGATGCCCTGGCTGTAGGCCACGCCAGCCGTCATCGCCGGCAAGACCGATGGCGCCACCGTAATCGTCGGCCCGGCAACCGTCAGCGAGTAGGCGCGCGCTCCCACGTACGGGCCATCGCCCGTTGAACTGTCCGTGGCGCGCACGGTAAAGTTGAAGACGCCGCCCGCCGTCGGCGTGCCCGACAGCACACCGGTGGCGGTATTCAGGCTCAGCCCGGCCGGCAAGGCGCCGGCGCTGATCGCATAGGTGTATGGTCCTGTGCCGTTCGCGGCCGTCACCGTCTGGCTGTAGGCCGTGCCGACAGTGGCTGCCGGCACGGTCGATGGCGCAACCGTGATGCTGGGCGCATTGACCGTGATCGTCACGGTGGCCGGCGCCGAGGTGCCCACGCCGTTGCTGGCCGTGTAGGTAAAGCTGTCGGGACCGCCATAGCCTGCCGTCGGTGTATAGGTGATGCTGGTGCCGCTGGCCGTCGCCGTGCCGTGCAAGGCACCGGAGGCCACGGCCACGGACGTTGCCGCGCCGCCGCTCAGGTTCAGGGTGATCGGGTTGGCGCTGCTGCCGTAGGCCACCGTCGCGCTGACGGCGCCGGCCACGGGTGCGCCGGCCGCCACCGTGACGGAATAGGCGCGCGAACCCGTGTACGGACCGCTGCCGGTGCTGCTGTCGGTGGCGGTGATCGTGAAGTTATACGGCCCCTCTGCCGTTGGGGTGCCGGATAGGGTGCCGTCCGGCGCCAGGCTCATGCCCGTCGGCACGGTGCCGGCAGTGACTGCATAGCTGTAAGGTCCTGTGCCGTTCGCCGCAGTGATGCCCTGGCTGTAGGCGACGCCAGCCGTCATCGCAGGCAAGACCGATGGCGCCACCGTGATCGTCGGCCCGGCAACCGTCAGCGAGTAGGCGCGCGCACCGGAATACGGGCCGCTGCCCGTCGAACTGTCCGTGGCGCGCAAGGTAAAGTTGAAGACGCCGCCGGCCGTCGGCGTGCCCGACAGCACACCGCCGCTGGACAGGCTCAGGCCCGCAGGCAAGGCGCCGGCACTGACCACATACGCGTACGGCGCCATGCCGTTCGCTGCCGTCACGTTCCTGCTGTAGGCCGTCCCCACGGCGGCGGCAGGCAAGGTGGAGGGCGCAACCGTGATGGTGGGCCCGCTGACCGTGAGCGTCACGGTGGCAGGCGCCGAGGTGCCCACGCCGTTGCTGGCCGTGTAGGTAAAGCTGTCCGGCCCGCCATAGCCTGCCGTCGGCGTGTAGGTGATGCTGGTGCCGCTGGCCGTCGCCGTGCCGTGCAAGGCACCGGAGGCCACGGCCACGGACGTCGCCGCGCCGCCGCTCAGGTTCAGGGTGATCGGGTTGGCGCTGCTGCCGTAGGCCACCGTGGCGCTGACGGCGCCGGCAACGGGTGCACCTGCCGCCACCGTGACGGAGTACGCGCGCGAACCCGTGTAGGGGCCGCTGCCGCTGCTGCTGTCGGTGGCCGTGACGGTAAAGTTGAAGGGTCCCGCTGCCGTCGGCGTGCCGGACAGGGTGCCGTCCGGCGCCAGGCTCAGGCCCGTGGGTACGCTGCCGCCGGTGATGGCATAGCTATACGTGGCCGTACCGTTGGCGGCAGTGATGCCCTGGCTGTAGGCGACGCCGGCCGTCATGGCCGGCATCACCGTAGGTGCCAGCGTGATCGTTGGCGCAGTGACCGTCAGCGTGTACGTACGCGTGCCATTGGCGGCCAGCGAGTCCGTGGCGCGCACGGTGAAGTTGAAGGTGCCGCCGGCCGTCGGCGTGCCCGTCAGGCTGCCTGCGCCGGACAAGCTCATGCCTGCAGGCAGGCTGCCAGCCGTGATCGCGTAAGTGTACGGTGCAGTGCCGCCCGTCGCGCTCAGGGTCGTCGTCGCGTAAGCCTGGGCCACCGTGGCATTCGGCACAGTAGCAGGCGACAGCGCGATGGCGGAAGTGATCGTGACGTTGTAGACGATGGGCTGCCCCACATCGTCCCTGATGGTAAACGTGTCCGATGTCGCGCTGAGATTGGTATTCCGGTAGCGCACGGCATTCGTGACATTCGAATCTTCCAGCGTGCCATGCTGCGGCGGCACCAGGGTGCCCGTCAGGCCAAACTGAGAACAGGGCGAATTGAGATAACTCTCGTAATACTCATCTCCCGCCACCACAGTGATGGCGCGCGGGCTCGGGCAGACACTGGCGGCGGAAGCTTGAAGGGAAAACAGGGAGAGCAAGGGAAACAGCAGGGCCGCCGCCAGCCGCATCAGCCAGGGTGAGCGCCAGGACAGAATACCCGGCGTAGTTCCCCCGCCGGCAATGGACACATCAATGCCACGGACAGGCGCAGGCAGCCATCCAAATTTCGTGAAATTTAGAAACATTTGTCTTCCCTCGATACATTTATCTTGGCGCTGGGCCTTGTACGGATAACGGTCACGGCAAACCTGCACGCCGATGACAACGACCGTCAACAGGACTGAAGATGGCTTTCCAGCATGATTGAACCTTGCTTTAAGTCAATCTATGCTACTACGACTTACAAATAAAGCAACTATAAAATATTATCAAATAGGGAAGTTTTTAATGAAAATCAACTATTGTCAAAATAATGTATCTATTTGACAACAAATGTAAAAAGGAACGCCGCATGTAGGGCTGTATTGAGCAACTTGCCGTGAGCCGTGCTGGCATGGCAGCACGCTATTTTCCTAGGAAACATGGGGTTTTCCGGCCTTTTCCCCGGCGCGACACAGTCGGCATTCCGGCAGAAAGCCGGCTTTGCATGATGACATTTCGGCGGCGCGTGCCTGCCGCCATATTGGCAGCGGTTGCATCGAACTGGCGTGGCGCGCCCGGCAATCAGTGGTACGAACGCCACGCCGGAGACTGTCACCTTGCAAGCCACCCACCCAGAATTTCTTGCCAGTGGGCAGCATGGCCTGCCCGGCAGCTTGCCCGGCAGGCCGCGCCTCGTGCTGACAGCGTTACTGCATCGCCTGCGTCAACCCCGGCGCAAACTCGGCGCCATGCTTGATCTGCGCGGTGGAGGCCTTCAAGGTGGCGCCGATGGGCTCGGCGCGGCCGGCCAGGCATTGCCCCAGGAAGTTTTCCGTCACGGCATTGAAGGCGATGTTGTTGACGGGCCTCGCAAAGCCATGGCCTTCATCGGGGAACAGCACATACGTGACGGGGATATTCTTCGCCGCCATGGCTGCCACGATCTGGTCCGATTCAGCCACGTTGACGCGCGGGTCGTTCGCGCCCTGGCCGATCAGCAGGGGACGCTGGATATTCTGCGCGAAGTTCAGCGGCGAGCGCTCCTTGAGCAGCGCCCTGCCCTCTTCCGTGGTCGGGTCGCCCATGCGCTTGTAGAACTGCTGCTTGCCCGCTTCCCAATACGGCGGGATGGTTTGCAGCAAGGTAAACAGGTTCGACGGGCCGACGATGTCGACGCCGCAGGCAAACGTGGTCGGCGTGAACGCCATGCCGGCCAGGGTGGCGTAACCACCGTAGGAGCCGCCCATGATGGCCACCTTGTCGGCCGTGGTCACGCCGCTCTTGACGGCCCATTGCACCGCGTCAAGCAGGTCGTCATGCATCTTGCGGCCCCACTGCAGGTCGCCGGCCGAGATGAACTGCTTGCCGAAGCCCGTCGAGCCCCGGTAATTCACCGACAGCACGGCATAGCCGCGGTTGGCCAGCCACTGGTGGTAGCTGTTGTAGCCGTAGGTGTCGCGCGCCCACGGGCCGCCGTGCACCAGCAGCACCATCGGCACCGCCTGCGTGGCCTTGCCGCCGGCGCCCGCCTTCGATGCATGCGGCAGTGTCAGGTAAGACACCAGGGTCAGGCCGTCGCGCGCCTTGATTTCCTGCGGATACATGGGCACCAGCGGCGCGCCTTCCAGCTCGGGCCGCGTGACGTACAGCTGCGTCAGTTTTTTGCTCTTGCGGTCATACAGCCAGCTCGATGCGGGTGCCGTGACGGTGTCGAGGCCCACCAGCCACTTGTCGTCGGCATCTGTGCGCGACGTTACGTTGAACTGGCCCTTGGTATTCTTCTTCAGGAAAGCCAGGTCGGCCTTCAGGTCGTCCGTCAGCGGCAAATATTCCTGCTGCAGATAATTGACCGTATAGGCTTGCACGCGGCCCGTGCGCGTATCGTACAACGCGTCCGAAATGTCGGCGCGCGGGTCTTGCGCCACCACCGTCGTCTTGCCGCTGGCCACATCCTGCGCCAGCAGCGCCGAGGTATTGCGGCCGCGCGAATCGGTCCAGTACAGGGTCTTGCCATCGACGGTGAAGGCCAGCGGCGCCGTCGTCTGCGAGTCTTCCAGGGCGACCTCGGCCAGCGGCATGCTCTCGGCCTTGCCATCGGTCAGGCGGAAATACTGCATGCCGCCATCGGCGCGCGCCTTGCTGGCGATGCGCAAATTGAGCGATTCATCGGCGACATAGCCGCCATAGCCGTCGTTCTGCTGCACCAGGGTCAGCTTGCCGCTGGCCAGGTCCAGGCTGTACACATCGTGCCAGCGCGCATCGCGGTTATTGACGCCGACGAGGATACGGTCCTTCACCTTGCTGCTGATCTGGACGATCCGCACGCGCGTCTTCTCGAACGGCGTGTAATTGACCTGCTTGCCGCTTGCCACGTTCACGCCGTACAGCAGGAAATTCTCGTCGCCGCCCTTGTCCTGGATAAACAGCACGGTTGTCGAATCGGGCGACCAGAAGCTGCCGCGGATAGGCCGCACCTTCTCTTCCGTCAGCGGGCACGCCTGCGTCAGGTCGCTGGCCGGCGCCACCCACACATTGAGCACGCCATCGCGCGGCGCGATCCACGACAGCCACTTGCCGTCCGGGCTGATCCGCCCGCCGGACTTGCTCGGATTACCGAAGATCTTCGCCCGCTCGATCAGCGGCGTTTCCTTGACAGGGGCTTGGGCATGCGCCGGCAGTGCGCCGGCGAACAACAGGACAGGCAGGACATAGCGAATCATGGACACCTCATGGTTGTTGAATGAAGGGAAACATCACACGTGCATGTGCCAGCAAATCATAGGCGAAAGCCGGGTTGCCATGTTGACTACAGCGATGGAAGACGAAAATCGGGGGATAGAATGGCGAAAACGGGGGCTGGCAGGTCCGTCAAGTCACTGACGCGAACGCAGCCAGGGGCTTGCTTAGCAAACGCCGCCAGCCTCGCTCGTGCCGGTACGCAGGTCAAGCCCAAGCAGGCACGTGTAGCCGTTTTCCTTGCTGTAGACGCACAGAAGATGCCCTCGGCGCCGCTCGCGGTCCTCAGGATCGCCGCTGCAGGCATGCTCGCGCCGCACGTCAGGCCCGATACCATTGAACAAATCCCGTGCACTCTGCCCTTTGAACCTGAATGACACATGGCGGTCGTTCGGTGTCGGCGGCAACATCTCGGCAAGGCTGCCGCCGTACACCTGATAGCGGCCGCTGAGTACCGTGGCGGCAGGCGTTTCCACGCTACTTTCGGCAGACTGTGCCAACGAAATCAGGGCACACGCACCCAAAATTCCTGCTCTGCGAAAATTCACGCATACCTCCTGATCTCGACGTGAAAGTGATCGTCATGTCGTATCGCCGACCGAACTCTTCCACCTCCAATCGCATTCTGCACTTCCGTGTCATTAAAGTAAATGGTGCGGACCATCATGTGCCGCGCAAATAGTCGAATCAGCCGGGTTGTTGCCTCACGATCATCTAGACAGATAGTATGAGGAAAATTTACTTCGGTAGCAAACCGAGTCGTCAGTTAATTAGAATTTTACTTAAGTATAATTTTTAAATAAATATCTTAGGCAAACATTGAATAATAAGGAAAGCCTAAGTGACGGTTTAAAAACTTCATAGCAACTTTCAGGTCAAAGCATCTTTGATGTTTTGGAGTGATTGACGATGTGG
>NZ_JBWKYD010000051.1:0-7190 GCF_059423585.1 Janthinobacterium sp. GW460-12-1-14-LB5
ACCCGCTCCTGCAGGAAGCGCAGCAATTTCGCCTGCAGCGCCATCGGCATGTCGCCGATTTCATCGAGAAAGAAGGTGCCGCCGTGGGCCAGTTCGATCTTGCCCAGCGTCTGCCGCGCCGCGCCCGTAAACGCCCCCCGCTCATAGCCGAACAGCTCGCTTTCCAGCAGGTTTTCGGGAATCGCCGCACAATTGATGGCGACAAAACGCTGGGCATGGCGGCTCGACAGCGCGTGCAAGCCCCGCGCAATCAATTCCTTGCCGCTGCCCGAATCGCCCAGCAGCATCACGCTGGCCGACGACGGCGCCACCTTTTCCACGCTGCGGCACAGTTTCAGCATGCCGGGGTCGCGGCTGACGATGCCGGCCAGCGGCGAATCGGCCTGCGTCTGCAGCATGCGGCGGTTTTCCTGCTGCATCGCGTGCAGATAGAACGCGCGGGCGATGACCAGGCCCAGCATGTCGGCCTCGAACGGCTTCTGGTGGAAATCGTAGGCGCCCAGCGCGATGGCCTTCAAGGCATGCGCGCGCTCCTGGTTGCCCGACAGAATGATGACCTTCGTGTCCGGCGCCAGCGCGAGGATTTGCTGCAGCGTGGCCAGGCCTTCCGTGGCGCCGTCCGGGTCGGGCGGCAAGCCCAGGTCCATCGTCACGACGGCCGGCTGGTGGCGCCGCACCAGCGCCAGCGCCGTTTCGCGCTCGCCCGCCAGCAAGACGTCATAGCCGTCGAAACTCCAGTGCAGCTGCTTTTGCAGGCCGGGGTCGTCTTCGATGACCAGCAGTTTCTGTTTGCCCATGGCACTCCTTTGCTATGCCGCATGCAGCGGCAGGATCACGCGGAACGTCGTGCCCACTTGCGGTTCGCTGCGCACTTCCAGGCTGCCGCCCACTTCGCGCAGGTATTCGCGGCTTTCGAACACGCCGATGCCCATGCCCGCCGTCTTGGTCGTGTCGAACGGCTTGAACAGGCGCTCGCGGATGAACTGTTCACTCATGCCCTGCCCCGTATCGTCGAGCTCGATCACGGCCGTGCGCTGCTCGCGCCGCAGCCGCACGTCCACCGTGCCATCGCTGGCCGTCGCCTCGATGGCGTTCTGGATCAAGTGGCCCAGCACCCGTTCCAGCCGTGCGCGGTTGGCCAGCACCGTCAGTTCGCCATCGACGATGTCCAGCCGGGGCGCGGGCGCCAGGCTGGCCTTGGCCGCCACGGCCTGGCGCAGCAGGTTATCGAGCAGCAGCGGCGCCGGCGCTTCCGGCGCCTCGCCGCGCGCCAGTTTCTGCAGCAAGGTCTTCATTTTCTGCACGGAATGGTCCAAGGTACCCAGCATGTCTTCCTGGAAGGCGGGATTGGCGCGGTGCTTTTCCGCATTGCTCAATAGCAGCGACAATTGAAATACCAGGTTTTTCAGGTCGTGCACGATGAAGGTGGACATGCGGTTGAACGACTCGAACTGGCGCGACACCGTGAGCGTGTCGAGCGATTCGCGGTGCGCCAGGTAGCTGGCGGCCTGGCTGCCGGCGATTTTCAGCACGTCGCGGATTTCCCAGTTCAGGCCGATACGCGTGCGGGGCCGCGCCAGCGCCACCAAGGCGAACAGCTGGCCGTGCAGCATCAGCGGCACCAGCAGCCACACGTCGGGCAGCGCCAGCAGCGCGGGCGGCAGCAGCAAGCCGCCGTACTGGCGGGGATCGCGCTGGCAGTCGGGCACGTCGATCACCCATAATCGTTCCTCCAGGAACTGGCACAGGGGACTGGACGCCGGCTCGCTCCACATGCTGTGGGGCCAGTTCCAGCTCGCGGCCGGGGCAAACTGGCCAGGCTCGCGCAGTATCCACAGGGCGCCGGCGCGGCTTTCCACCAGTTGCGCCATGGCCTGTATCGTGCGTTCGCCCAGGGCGGGTCCGTCTTCCGACAAGGCGCGCGTAAAACGCAGCCATTCCTCGCGGTAATCGAAGATGGCATTGTAAAAATGTTTATTGATGGTCACCTTGAGCTTGGCCCGCAGGCTGCCGGAAAACAGCACGCCGGCCAGCAGCAGGGCCGCGCCGCCCAGGTAAGCCATCTGCATAAAGGAACCCCAGGTGCCGCCGAAATAGCGCAAATAGTAGGCGCTGGCCGCCATGGCCAGCAGATAGATGGCCGAACCGAGCAAGGCTGCCGAGCGGTACAGCATCTGGCGCGAGACGGACAAGCCCAGCGCCCAGCCCGGATTGCGCGCGGCCGACACGGCCAGCAGCGGCGCGCACAGGGCGTCGACGATGCCGCGCGCGGCCCAGATGTCGTCGTTGATCGCGAGAAACAGCAAGGCGTCGCTGTACAGATAAAAGTCGTAGGCGAACAGGCCGCCCACGCCCAGGCAGGCAAACTTGATGCCCCAGCGTTTCAGGGGCGGCGTGTTGCGGTACCACTGCTCCACCAGCAGCATGCCCAGCACGGCCAGCAGCAAACGGCTGACGCTGGCGATGATGCGCGCCGGCAAAGGCAGCGCCAGCAACCACGAGGCCAGCGCGGACAAGGCGGGTGCCAGCGCCGTGAGGACGATGCCCAGCAGCACCAGGCGCAAGCGGGGCCGCGACGGTTCGATCAGCAGCAGCACCAGCACCAGCCAGGCCAGGGTGCGCAGCAATTCGAGCGCATCGCCGGCCAGCGAAATGCGCTGCCCCAGCAGCACCAGCACCACCGTGCCCGTGGCCCAGCCGCCCGTCGCCAGGCACGCCACCAGCAAGGCGCGCACGTTCTGCCGCGCGCGCCAGTTGCTGATGAGCAGCAGCGCCAGCAGGAAGAAGGCCAGCGACGCCAGGCCATGGCTGAGCGCCGCCGCGTCGGCCGCCGCCAGCCAGTCCGACTGCGCCCGTATCATCGGCTGCCCTTGCCAAACAGCACGACCTGCACCGTGTCGAGCAAGATCAGCAAGTCGAGGAACAGGCTGTTATTCTTTACATAATACAGATCGTATTGCAGCTTCTTGACGGCATCGTCGACGGAGGCGCCATACTGGTAGCGCACCTGCGCCAGGCCCGTGATGCCCGGTTTGATGCTGTGACGAATGTTGTAGTACGGCACTTGCTGCTTCAGTTGCTCGACAAAGTAGGCGCGCTCGGGACGGGGGCCGACAAAACTCATCTCGCCGCGAAACACATTGAGCATCTGCGGCAGCTCGTCGATGCGCAGCTTGCGGATCAGCTTGCCCACGCGCGTGATGCGCGCATCGTCGGCCAGCGCCCAGATGGGCTTGCCGTCGCGCTCCGCATCGCAGCGCATGCTGCGAAATTTCAGCACATTGAAGGGCAAGCCGTCGCGCCCTACCCGCTCTTGCTGATAAAACACGGGGCCGCCGTCTTCCAGGCGGATGCACAGCGCCGTCACCAGCATCACGGGCAGCGCCGCCAGGCAGATGACGCCGCTGGCGGCCAGGTCGAACAGGCGCTTCGAGGCGGCGCGGAAAAAGCTCTGGTCGAAGCCGCCCCCATAGATCAGATAGCTCGGTTGCAAGGAATCGATGCGGATCTGGCATGCTTCGCGCTCGAAGAAGGTGGCCGCGTCGATGACCTTGACGCCGCCCAGCGCGCATTCCAGCAATTGCTTGGCAGGAAACGCGCCATTGCGCCGGTCGCTGACGGAGACGACGATTTCATGCGCCGCATGGCGCTGGGCCATGGCCAGCAGCGACGGTTCGGCCGGCAGCAAGGCCGAGGCCGGCACGCAGCGTTGTTCGCCCGCCACATCGATGCAGCCCACCACCGTGAACTGGTGGAAACCGATCTTGCTGGCCGCCAAGTCCATGCATTCGCGCGCCAGCGCCCCGCCGCCCACCAGGATCAGCCGGCCTTCCATCAGCGCCGATTGCGAGGATTTGAACACCACCAGGCGCGCCAGCAGCACGCCGATGGCGCCCAGGCCGAAGATCAGCACGCTGCCACGCCCGAAATGCAGGGACGGGACGAAGCGGATCAGCACGCTGAGCACGGCAAAACCCAGCGCAAACGACGGCAGGATGCGTAATAAAGTGTTGCGGATGTCTTCGCGCGAGCGGTGCTGGTACATGCCCAGCGCACTCATGCTCAGGACGATGACCAGCGCAAAGATCGCGGACGACAGGTAAATCTCGCCCACGCGCAGCACGCGGCTGCCGTCAACCAGCCACAGCAAGGACGTCAGGGTGGCCGACAGCAGCAGGATCAGGATTTCCAGCAACAGCAGGATAAACGCTGTTTTCGAGACATAATGGCTGAAGATGCGGATCATGGTTACCCCCTGCGGCAAAAAGCGTCACGCCGCGCACGGGGCGGCCTGCTGCTGTCTTGCCATGATGGCGAACTGTTCCGCGAAGACATTGATGCGCCACAAGCTACGGTCCCAGCTATCTTTCGCTTGCAGAATTTATCTCAACACATTACCGAATGAGGGGAAATGGCATATAGTATGCATCCCCTAAAAGAGATAAATGTCATGAAATTTGATGTAGCGATTGTCGGCAGTGGCCTGGCGGGTTTATCGGTTGCACTGCATTTAGCTGAGACGCGCACCGTCGCGATCATTTCCAAACGCGCGCTGCTCGACGGCGCCAGCAACTGGGCGCAGGGCGGGATCGCGGCCGTGCTGGACTCCGGCGACAGCCACCAGCAGCACATCGAAGACACCCTGATCGCGGGCGGCGGCCTGTGCGACGAGAGCGCCACGCGCTACATCGTCGAGCACGGCCGCGAAGCCATCGAATGGCTGATCGAGCAAGGCGTGCCGTTTACGCGCGACGCCTCGGCCGAGCTGGGTTTTCATTTGACACGCGAAGGCGGCCACAGCCAGCGCCGCATCATCCACGCGGCCGACGCCACGGGCCACGCCGTGCAAGTGACCCTGGAAGAAAAGGTGCGCGCCCACCCGAACATCAGCCTGTTCGAACACCATTGCGCCATCGACCTGATCACCTCCGACAAACTGGGCATGAAGCCGGCCCAGCGCAACGCCCAGCCCCATTGCCACGGCCTGTACGTGCAGGATGAGCAAACGGGCAAGGTGCACACCTTTGCCGCCGAGCACACCGTGCTGGCCACGGGCGGCGCCGGGAAAGTGTATTTATATACAACGAATCCCGACACGGCCAGCGGCGACGGCATCGCCATGGCCTGGCGCGCCGGGTGCCGCGTGTCGAACATGGAATTCATCCAGTTCCACCCGACATGCTTGTACCACCCGTATGCAAAATCGTTCCTGATCACCGAAGCCATCCGTGGTGAAGGCGGCTTGCTGAAACTGCCGCCCGAAGCGGGCGCAGCCGCCGGCACGCGCTTCATGCTGGCCCACGACGAGCGGGCCGAACTGGCGCCGCGCGACGTGGTGGCGCGCGCCATCGACTTCGAGATCAAGAAACGGGGCCTCGACTACGTGCACCTGGACATCAGCCACAAGCCGGCCGAATTCCTCATCGAACACTTCCCTACGATTTACGCGCGCTGCCTGGAACTGGGCATCGACATCACCAAGCAGCCGATTCCCATCGTGCCGGCCGCCCACTACACGTGCGGCGGCGTCGTGACGGATTTGTCCGGCCGCGCCGACCTGCCCGGCCTGTATGCGGTCGGCGAGACGGCCTGCACGGGTCTGCATGGCGCGAACCGCCTGGCGAGTAATTCCTTGCTGGAATGCATCGTCATCGGCCGCGCCTGCGCGCAGGATATCGAAAGCAAGGAAAAGCTGGGCACGCCCTACCTGCCCGACTGGGATGAAAGCCGCGTCACGGATGCGGATGAAGAGGTGGTGATTTCCCACAACTGGGACGAACTGCGCCGCTTCATGTGGAATTACGTGGGCATCGTGCGCACCACCAAGCGCCTGGAGCGGGCCCAGCACCGCATCGCCCTGCTGAAGGAAGAGATCGACGAGTACTACCGCAACTTCCGCATCACGCACGATTTACTGGAATTGCGCAACCTCGTCGACGTGGCCTCGATGATCGTCAACAGCGCCCTGTCCCGCCGTGAAAGCCGTGGCCTACACTTCAGCCGAGACTATCCGGAAACCTTGCCGAAGGCGATAGCCAGCGTGCTGACGCCGCCGCACAGGTAAGCCGCCAGGCCCTTCCACCATGGAACCCATGCAAGGTCCGGGGTCGTACCGAGGGTAGGACCCCGGTCTGTGCCTTGGGGGAACGCCATTTGCCACAGGCGGCCCCCCCGCTGCAGGCATCGCGCAATCACCGAAACGTCATGCAAATGTTGAATAAGAAACTTTTTGATGCGATTGCATCCGCGGTGGACCTGGATGACCCTGCAGAACAATCTTCAGCTCAGCGATTCATGATTGAGGCTATCGGAAGTGTGACTGAGCAATTGCCTGCGGTTGCCAGGTCAGCGGCAGCTGTGGCGAATCGATACATGACCGGTGCGGCGACGGCTGAGGAAGTCATCGCTGAGCGCGTACGCCTCTGGCGAGCAATTGAAGGACGAGACCAATCGGACGAGCCGGACGTTTTGAAAATAAGAACGGCCATCTGCGTCCTGCATCCCATGGATAGTGGCGCTACTGCCGAAACATTGGAGTATTTTTTTGCATTTTGGCGGCAAGCAGGCTTGCCCCAGTCTGAGCTTGAGGCCGCTGCTCGGAACAGGTATGGAGTTTGAGGTGGATTCAAGTGGCCTATCGTGTTGAAGAAGTCGAGCGGCAACAATTTCGGGAGGTCTCAGACCCCAAGCAGTCGGTGATCGTTCAACAGCGGCGGCTCTGGCCAGTCCAGGCTGGCAGAATTTCTATCTAAATATCAACGTACCCGCGTTTTTCAACACAATAGGCCAGAAGCAGTCATAAAATCTATTCACGGGAGTACCGATCCCGATCATGTACGAACAAATATTCAGAAATCTTCCCAGGAATCCTGATTGGCAAGGTTCATTCTATGAAAGGCTGACTGAATACGGTGATTGGAACATTGTCGAGTTCTGGAAACTGCACTGGGATTTGGTGGAAGCCGCACGTTCTGAAGCCCATCATGGGGCTGTCAACAGAGCACTAGCACTGGCTGTTGCAACCCTCTACGCGAAAGTCTCTAGTTTGATTTTGGCACATTACAACGTGAATGATATGTTCCTTATTAATAATTTGTCACCCGATCAGCTCTTAGTGACGGTTTAAAAACTTCATAGCAACTTTCAGGTCAAAGCATCTTTGATGTTTTGGAGTGATTGACGATGTGGAC
>NZ_JBWKYD010000052.1:0-1788 GCF_059423585.1 Janthinobacterium sp. GW460-12-1-14-LB5
CACGCTGTAAGTGTACGGCGCCGTACCGCCCGCGGCCGTCAGTGTCGCAGAGTAGGCCGCTTCCGCCGTCGGATTGGGCAAGCTGGCTGGCGTCAGAGCGAGTGTCGCCGAAGTCACTGGCAAGGTATAGTTTCTTGTTGCCGTGAACTGGCGTGTATCCGTCACTTTTACAGTCAGCGCAAAACTGCCGGCTGCCGTTGGCGTACCGCTCAGTACACCGCTGGCGCTAAGCGCCATGCCGGCTGGTACGCTACCGGAGACCACAAACGCATAGGGTCCGATACCGCCGCTGGCCGTCAGTTGCTGGCTGTAGGCCGTACCAACTGTCGCGCCCGGCAAGCTGGCTGGCGTGATATCCATCGCGGACGTCACCGTCAAGGTATAGCTTTGCGTTGCCTGGGTATTTACGCCAGCCACTGCGGCTTGCGTCGCAGTAATGCTACTGGTACCAGCGGCCACGGGCGTAATGACGCCAGCGCTGCTGACGGTGGCCACGCCCGCATTCGAACTGGAATAGCTGAGGGCACCATAGCTGCCACCCGCGAGGCTGGAAGTCGCCACGTTGGTCAAGCTATTCCCCAATGGAACGGATGCCGCGGCCGGTGTCGCAAACGTGATGACGCCGGTCGGGATATACGTAAATTGATCCGCCGCGCTGCTGGCACTGGTACCGCCAACTGTAGTGACTTTCACGTCCACCACGCCCAAGCTGCCCGATGGACTGATGGCCGTGATCTGCGTAGCACTGTTGACCGTAAAGCTCGTGGCTGCCGTAGCGCCGAATCGCACCGCCGTGGCGCCACCAAAACCCGTGCCGGTGACGACCACGCTAGTACCGCCAGTGATGGCACCGGAAGCAGGCGCAATGCCGGTGACCGCCGGTACCGCCACATAGTTGAACTGGTCCGAGGCGCTGGCAGCACTGGTACCGCCCGTCGTGGTAACCCGCACATCGACCGTGCCGGTACCGCTTGGCGCCGTGGCCGTGATCTGTGTGGCGCTGTTGACCGTAAAGCCGGTGGCTGCCGTGGCGCCGAACGTCACCGCCGTCGCTCCGGTAAAACCGGTGCCGTGAATGGTGACGCTGGTGCCGCCCGTCGTTGGCCCGACCGCAGGCGACAGGCCGCTCACTACCGGCGCACCAACATAGGTGAACTGATCCGCTGCCACCGCCGCGCTGGTGCCGCCAATGGTAGTGATGCGCACATCGACAGTGCCGGAACCGGCTGGCGCCGTCGCCGTGATCTGCGTGACGCTGTTGACCGTAAAGCCAGTGGCTGCCGAGGCGCCGAACATCACCGCCGTCGCGCCGGCAAAGCCGGTGCCGTGAATAGTGACGCTGGTACCGCCAGTGGCAGGACCTGCCGCCGGCGCAATGCCGGTGACCGCCGGTGCCGCGACATACGTAAATTGATCGATGGCGCCGGTGGCGCTGGTACCTCCAGCCGAGGTGACACGCACGTCGACCGTGCCGGAACCGGCGGGGGCCGTCGCCGTGATCTGCGTGGCGCTGTTGACCGTGTAGCCGGTGGCCGCCGTGGCGCCGAAGGTCACCGCCGTCGTGCCGGCAAAACCGGTGCCGTGAATAGTGACGCTGGTACCGCCAGTGGCAGGACCTGCCGCTGGCGCAATGCCGGTGACCGCCGGTGCCGCAACATACGTAAATTGATCGGCGGCGCCGGTGGCGCTGGTGCCGCCCGTCGTGGTGACGCGCACGTCGACCGTGCCGGAACCGGCGGGGGCCGTCGCCGTGATCTGCGTGGCGCTGTTGACCGTGTAGCCGGTGGC
>NZ_JBWKYD010000052.1:1888-1967 GCF_059423585.1 Janthinobacterium sp. GW460-12-1-14-LB5
CGCCGTGGCGCCGAAGGTCACCGCCGTTGTGCCGCTAAAATTCGAACCGGTGATGATGACGGAAGTACCGCCGCCCGTC
>NZ_JBWKYD010000052.1:2066-6301 GCF_059423585.1 Janthinobacterium sp. GW460-12-1-14-LB5
TCTGCGGCGCTGGTGGCGCTGGTGCCTCCAATGGTGGTGACGCGCACGTCCACCGTACCCGTGCCGCTTGGCGCCGTCGCCGTGATCTGCGTGGCGCTGTTGACCGTAAAGCCAGTCGCGGCCGTGGCGCCGAAGGTCACGGCTGTAGCGCCGGTAAAGCGCGTGCCGGTGATGGTGACCGTGGTACCGCCAGTGGTGGGACCCGCGGTCGGCGAAATGCTGGTCACAATTGGCGCGCCGACATAGGTAAATTGATCGGCCGCGCTGGTGGTACTACCGCCGCCGGCAGTCGTGACGGTCACGTCCACCGTGCCTGCGCTGCCCGCCGGCGCCGTCGCCGTGATCTGCGTGGCGCTGTTGACCGTAAAGCCGCTGGCATTGGTGGCGCCGAACTTCACTGCCGTCGCGCCCGTCAAATTGGTACCGGTGATAATCACGCTGGTCCCACCACCGGTGGGGCCTGCCGTCGGCGAGATGCCGGTCACGGTCGGCGGCGGGGTGGCGTTGATCACCATGGAGTAGCTTCTGGACGTGTTGTACGGTCCGTTGCCGCCAGTGACATCCGTCGATTTGATCACGAAATTGAAGGTACCCAGGCTACCCGGCGTGCCCGAAACCAGGCCGCTGCTCGACAAGGTCAGGCCCGGCGGCAAGCTGCCCGATTCCACCACGTAAGTGTAGGGCGCGGTGCCATTCGAAGTGGACATCTGCTGGCTGTAGGGCGTCGACAATCCTCCCGCCGACAGGACCGTGGGCGTGATGGACAAGATTGGTATGGCGATCGACACGGAATAGTTCTTGGTGACGGTCAGCGGCGTGCCTGCCGTCGAATCAGTCACCTTGACGCCGAACACATAGGCGCCGGTCGCCGTCACGGTGCCGGAAATTACGCCGCTCGATGACACGGTGATGCCAGGTGGCAAGGTTCCAGTATCCAGCGCGTAGGTATAGGGAGCCACGCCACCGCTCGCCGACATGGCCTGGCTGTACGGCACGCCAATCACGGGTGCCGTCAAACCGGCCGGCGACACGCTAAAGGCTGCCGCGGGAGGCAGGACAGTCACCGTGAAAGTCACGGCCTTGCTGTCCTCGTCCCACAGAACAAAGCTGTCGGACAAGGCCCCGTCGCCATTATTAATATAGGTCGCAATACCGGTACCGTTACCGACGAGGCCGGTAATCATGCCGTGCTGCGCGCCGGGGATATTTTCCGTCAAGCCAAATTCGCTACAGGCAGACAAATCAATCACATAGGGGGCTCCTGATGCGACGGTAAAACTTCTCTGATTGGGAATACATTTCGTGCTCGGATCACCCGGATCCGCCTGTGCAGGACCTGCGACGAGTCCCAGCATCACCAGGCACAGCGAAGCGAACCAGTGCACGAAAAGGCCCGAGACTGGCGACCTGTCAGCGGCACGGTTTGGCATTCGTCCCTGGTTCCCAACAAAAAAAGAACGCAGAAAAGCAAATACCGGGCGGGCGATGACACCGTTGCAAATACGCAACATAGTTTCTCCAATACAGAATTTTTCAGACAAAAAAGAACGTGATTTCAGGCCGCCAGCAAGGTCCATTCCGAGCTCTTCTACAGTGCCAACAGATGTTGACGCTTGCCATATGACAACGTATGCTACCCCGAGATTTCAATAAAGTAACTATAACAAAAAGGGTTTTTTAAAATGCAATATTGATTGCAAATGGAAAATATTGCTCATTTGAAATTTAATGACATTCCAACCGTGGGAGAACGATGATGGCTGATGTGTATCTAGGACAAATCATGATGGGCGGTTTCAATTTTGCGCCGCGTGGCTTTGCAGCATGTAACGGGCAATTGCTGCCAGTTGCGCAGAATCAGGCGCTGTTCGCACTGTTGGGCACGTATTACGGCGGCAATGGCAGTACCACCTTTGCCTTGCCTGACTTGCAAGGCAGTACCCCTGTCGGTGCAGGCAGTTCGGTGGATGGTTCCTGGCAACCCACGCCCTATCAGATCGGCGCGCGCGTGGGGGTCGAGGCTGTCACCTTGATATCGACCGAGATGCCACAGCACACGCATGCGGCCAATACGGTGACCACGCCCGGCACTTCGAAAAACCCCACGAATACCCTGTTTGGCGGCAGCGGCGCGGAATTCATCTACGGTTCGGCGGGCCCGCAAGTCACCCTCTCCAGCAAGACCCTTGCGTTGACCGGCGGCAACCAGGCGCATAACAATATGCAGCCGTTCTCGGTCATCAACTTCAATATCGCCTTGAGCGGTATCTTCCCGTCGCGCAACTAACGAATCAGCCACCTCTTACGGAGCATAGTCATGACCACACCCTATGTCGGCGAAATTCGCCTGTTTGCCTTTCCCCGCATTCCCAGCGGCTGGTTCGCCTGCGACGGCAGCCTGAAACCGATCGCCAATAATGAAGTGCTGTACACCCTGCTGGGCACCACCTACGGCGGCGACGGCGTCAACACTTTTGCCGTGCCCGACTTGCGCGGCCAGGTTCCCCTGCATATGGGTACCGGTCCCGGCCTGAGCAACCGGCCCCTGGGGCAACGAAGCGGCAGCGAATCCGTGACCCTGCTTGCCACCCAGCTTCCTTCGCATACGCACCCGTACAATGTGAACAGCACCCTGGCGACGGCGAATGTGCCGGCGGCCAACCTGCTGCTGACTGCCCCGTCGAATAACGACAAGATGTACACGAGCGATCTGACCGGGCTGACCGCCTATGCACTGGCAACCACCGCCACGGGCGCGACAGGCGGCAACCTGCCGCACGCGAACACCATGCCAACCCTGACAGCGTCATTTTGCATCGCATGGGCAGGCATTTTCCCATCGCAGCAATAACAGCCAGCAAGCTAGCTAGCGCAGCCCATAAAATCGATCAGGAGAACCTACCGTGACAACACCATACCTTGGCGAGATACAAGTCTTCGGCTTCAATTTCACACCCTACGGATGGGCCAGCTGCAATGGCGCCACCCTGCAGATCCAGCAACATGCCGCGCTGTTTTCCTTGATCGGCACACAGTATGGCGGCAATGGAACCACCACCTTCCAGCTGCCCAACTTCACGGGACGCGCGCCCTGCAGCCAGGGACAAGCACCCAGCCTGACGCCGCGCGTGATGGGCGAGACCTTCGGCACCAACAGTGTCGCATTGAACGTCACGGAAATCCCGAACCACACCCATCAACTCACTGTGTACCGCCAGCCCACCGCCGCCCTGCAGCACAACACACCGCTCGCTGGCGATGGCTTGATTGCGCTTGGCGGCACGTCCGCATTCGTGCCGGCAACGCCGCCCAATGTCACGCTGGCCCCGGCGGCGATCGGTACCGCTGGCGGCGGCCAGGCGCATGAAAACCGCCAGCCGTTGCTAGCGGTCAATTTCTGCATCTCCCTGCAAGGCGAATTCCCGTCATTTGATTAAGCTTGCTTGATCCAGGCAGACGGCGCCATCGCGGCGCCCGCCTTGCCCTTCTCCCCGTACTGACCTCAGTTAAACACTGCCTGGTACAGAAAGCCGTGGCTGTCACGCGCCACCGGCACCAGAAAGATACCCACCTCGCCCAACGCTTCATGCTGCATCTGGAAGATTTTCTGGTTGAACAGGATGGGCGAGCTATTGTGAAACAACAGGCTGAACGGCTTGCGCATCAAGCCCTCCAGGGTCGCTGACGGCAGCGGGCGCACTTCCTTCAGGACAAAGGCGGCATTCCCGTCAGCGGCCGCAACAAACGTCTCGTTGACGCGCGCGGCAAAATGTTCGAGGGTCAGGACATTCATCATTCCAGGTATTCCATTCCGTAAGCAGTGTGGTCAAGACGATGCCTGATTCTAATGGAATCATTGCCGCCCTGGCACGGCAATGACGTGAAAAAACAGCCGCCACATGCGCCACGGGGCGGGAGCAGCTTGCTCCCGCCCCGCGGCGTCACTTCCTTGAATTGCAGGCCTACCTGAGCGGCATGGCGATGCCGAACATCACCGACTGGGTACGCCCGCTATCGATATTCAGATTGCTGTTGTAGTCCAGCGTGATGGTCATGCCGTTCGACAGGAGCAATTTCACGCCCAGCCCCGCCGTCCAGTTGCCCGTCTGCTGCGGCACCGTGCGGATCACGTACACGGGACCGTCGGCCACCAGGTCGGCATACGCCAGGCGCGCATCATCGGCGCCCTGGAACTGGTGCCGGTACTCGAGCCGCGCGCGCGGGAACCACGTGCC
>NZ_JBWKYD010000053.1:0-6261 GCF_059423585.1 Janthinobacterium sp. GW460-12-1-14-LB5
ATATATTATCAATCATGAAAATTTCCATGAAATAAAAATAATAACTCTAATAGTATTTCATAAATCGCCAACTTTAAAACATTTTCAATTTAAATACGTTCGACTGCAGTAATGCATCAGCACAACACATTCCAGCAAGTTTGACTTGAACCATTTCATCAGCGATACTTAATACGGAAGCATTAATTTTGTGTGTTTTACTATTTTCCTGATTCTATTTTTCCTGAATGATATCCTTACACGGAAACCCTCCCTACATCGGCCGCTTCGCCCCCTCTCCCTCCGGTCCCCTGCACATGGGCTCGCTTGTTGCCGCCATGGCCAGTTATCTCGATGCCAAGGTGCATCGCGGCACGTGGTTGCTGCGCATCGAAGACCTGGACTATGACCGCAATGTCGAGGGTGCCGATCTGGGTATCCTGGCCAGCCTGCGGCGCTGCGGCATGCACTGGGATGGCGAGGCGACGTGGCAGAGCCGGAGGCTGCCGCTGTACGAGGCGGCGCTGAAACAGTTGCAGGACGATGGCCTCGTGTATGCGTGCGGCTGTTCGCGCAAGGAGATTCAGGATTCGGTGCTGCAGGCGGGTGCGCCCAAGGGGGGCGTCGCCGTGTATCCGGGCACCTGCCGCCATGGCCTGGCGCAGGGCAAGGCGGCGCGGGCCTGGCGGTTGCGCGTGCCACAGGGGCCGCAAGCCGTGTACGGCTTTACCGACCGCTGGGCGGGGCCGCAGCAACAGGACCTGGCCAGTGAAGTGGGCGACTTCATCGTGCTGCGCGGCGACGGCTTTTGGGCGTATCAGCTGGCCGTGGTGGTCGACGATGGCGCGCAGGGCATCACGCAGGTGGTGCGCGGGGCGGATCTGCTCGATTCCACGCCGCGCCAGTTGTATCTGCAGGATGTGCTGGGCTTGCCCCATCCGGGCTTCTTGCACGTGCCCGTCGTCGTCAATGACAGCGGCGAGAAACTGTCGAAGCAGACGGGCGCCCTCGCCTTCGACACGGGCACCAGCGCCGCGAACCTGCTGGCGTCGGCACTGCTGCCGGCGGCCCGCTTCCTCGGTCTCGACGTGCGCGCCGACGACGTGGAAGATTTCTGGCGGCAAGCCGTGCCCGCCTGGGCGCAGCGGCTGGCGCGCCTTCCCGGGCACGCATAAAAAAACCCGCCGCGGCGCGAGCCGTCGGCGGGTTGCAGCAGGCGCCAGCCGCAAGGGCCGGCGCCAGGCATCAGGCAATTAGAAGTTGCCCTTGAATTGCACGCCAAATTGACGCGGCTCATTGATGAAGCCCGTGCGGTTGTTGAAGTCGATGGCGCCCGTGATACGCTGAGTGTCGGTGATGTTGCGGCCAAACGCGGCCACTTCATACTTGCCGGCATCCCAGGTGTAACCCACGCGCAAGCCGCCTTCGACCATCGGCTTGCCGGTGAACTCGGTGGATTCATACAGGAAGAAATTGATCTTGCTGCGGTAAGCCCAGTCCGTGAAGACGAAGAATTCGCCGTTTTCCATCGGGATCGAATAACGGCCCGTGGCGGTGATCGTCCACTTCGGCGCTTGCGGCAATGGATTGCCGTCGATAACGGCCCGGTTTGCAGCGTTGATCGGATCGGTCACGGTGCAGCTGCGGCACGGGGTTACCGACAGGCTCGGGTCCTTGATTTCCGTGAAGTTATAGCTGCCGCCCAGGGACATCTTCAGGCTAGGCGTGACAAAACCTTCCAGTTCCAGTTCCGCGCCGCGGCCATTCGTCTTGGCGGCGTTGATCAGGCGCGTGACGTTCGAGGTGCCGCCAACGACCGTCAGTTGCTGGTTTTTCACCTGGTAGTTGTACAGGCTGAAAGCAACGCGGGCGCGGCGCTCGAACAGGTCGGCCTTGATGCCTGCTTCGAACGAGGTGATGGTTTCCGCATCGGCCACGGTCACAGATACATCCTTGCTGGCCGGCGCGATACTTGGCGCGCGGAAACCGGTGGCGATACGGCCGTAGAAGTTCACGTCCTTGTTGTACTTGTAGGTACCGCTCAGGTCCCAGTTGACTTTGGCTTTGCTGACATCGGCGCTGGTCGGGTTGATTTGCGGGACGTTGGACGCTTCCACCGTGTTGAAATCCTTCTTGTCCTTGGTGTAGCGCAAGCCGGCACGCAGCATGAAGTCATCGTTGACGGCATAGTTGACGGAACCGAAGGTAGCCCAGGCCGTGTTTTTCTGGCGGCTGGCCAGGTGCGAAACGAGCGCATGGTCGCTACCGCCGAAGTTATCCGTATAGCCGTTGGCATCTTCGTTGAAGTAGTACACGCCAGCCTGCCAATTGAGCGGACCGGCATTTTTCGATTCGGCGCGGAACTCCTGCGAGTATTGTTTCACGCTGGTGATGCCGCCGGCCGTTTCAACCTGGAAAGGAATGAAGCCGGGGCCCGCCGGTGTGCCGCCGTCGATGTCGCCATGCGACACATACTTGCCCACGCGTTCGAAACCAGTGATCGAGTACAACTTGACGCCGTCGAATTCCCAGCTCAGGCGGGCGCTGGCGCCATTGGTGCGCAACTCCTGGAAGTTCAGGCCATCGGTGTAGGATTTTTTCGGATCGAAACCGTCGACCAGGTCATTCGTGCCAAGCTTGATGGCGTTGGCGAAGAACACGCGCGCACTACCCGTGGTGCTGCGCTGATGCACGTTGAACAGGGCGTTAAAGGTGCCGTTCGGCGCATACATCAATTGCACGCGTTCCGCGTGTTCGTTGTAGCCGTCCAGCGCGTTTTTCTGGCCCGTAAACGTGTTGTCGACGTAGTCGTCGCGGTGCTGGCGCAAGGTCGAGACGCGCATCGCCCATTCTTTGCTCAGCGGAACGTTGACGGCGCCGTCGAAGTTGGTCGTGTTGTGCGTGGCGGCGGAAACGTTGTAATAGCCTTCAACCTTGTCCAGCTTCGGCTTGACAGATTCGAACTTGACCACGCCGGCCGGCGTATTGCGGCCGAACAAGGTGCCTTGCGGGCCGCGCAGCACTTCCACACCGGCCACGTCGAAAATCGGATAGCCTTTGAGGATAGGGTTTTCTTGCACGACATCGTCGTAAATCAGGGAAACAGGTTGCGATGCGAAGATGTTGAAGTCGGTATTGCCATAGCCGCGGATGTAGAAACGGGGGAAGGTGCGGCCATTCGACGATTCCACGTTCAGGCTCGGCACTTTGCCGGCCAGCACGCGGATGTCTTGCCCACCGGAGACCAGCACGTCGAGCTTCTCGTCGCGCAGCAGCGACACGGAGACGGGCACGTCGCGGATATTTTCCTTGCGGCGCTGTGCCGTGACGGTCACGGTTTCCAGCTGGCTGGCGGCAGGGGCCGTATCAGCAGCGACTTCATCAGCGTAAGCCGAGCCGATAGGCAAGGCAGCGGACAGTGCCAGCATTGCGGCGCTTTTGGCGCACAAACGCTTGTGCATCTTGGACATCTTGATCATGTGGTTTCCCAGAAGTTTAAAAAAAGAATTGCGAAATCTGTCTTTCTTGCAACCTGTCTCCGGGTTATATACGGCGCTGGACGATCGTTCGCACCATCACGGTGCGGCAGCGCGAGCGGATGTTCCCCCGCTCTCGGCGTCACTGGCTCTGCCCTGGCTGCCGCGCAAGCGGACAGCGGTTCCGGCCGCATCTCTGGGATGTCTGATGAGCACCAACTTTTTAGCAAGGCGCCAATTTAATTCAAGCAGCTTATGCGGGGCAAGAATATTGTTATGTAAAATATTCATTCGTCAACATAATGGGCCGACTAGTGGTTATTCAGCCACAATAGCGCCCGTGTATTGCTATTTCTTTGCCATTTCCCCCATGACATGCCATATGGCGCGACTTTTTCTGCTGGCCAGCCGAAAGCGGGATTGGCGTCCTGCAAGACAGCCCCGAGGGTAAAAATAGTTGTAATATCGCCAGACTTGAGCTGCCATGCCGCCCCATTCCAGTGCGGCGGCGGCGCCCCGCACCATCGTCGATCGCCTCCATGCCAGAACCCAGCCAGCCCAGCAACGCCGTCCCGTCCTGCATCGCCGCCGCCCAGGCGGCACATTTACTGCTGGGTGCCCATTGCGACATCGTCTGGAGCACGAAAACCTTCGGCCAGTTCGATGCCGACCAGCCGTCCTGGCGCGCCTTCACGGGCCAGACCGAGGCCGAACTGCTGGGCCGCGGCTGGCTCAATGCCCTGCACCCGGACGACCGCAACTTGCCTTACGTCATGCCGTCGCATCTGACGACCGTGTTCGAAGCGGAATACCGGCTGCGCCACGTCAGCGGCACCTACCGCAACGTGATCGTGCGCATGCTGCCCGTGCTGGCACCCGACGGCAGCATCGTTGAATGGCTGGGCTCGCATTGCGACGTGACGCAGCAACGGCAGACGGAACAGCGGCTGCGCCTGGCCATGCAGGGCGGCCGCATGGGCACGTGGGAGATCGACCTGGGCAGCGGCAGCATGACGTGCTCCGATGCGTTCAAGGCCAATCTGGGCTTGCCGCCAGCCAGCCGCATCGGTTACGCGCAGCTGACGGGCGCCATGCTCGACGGCGACCTGCAGCAGTGGCAGACGGTGGTGCACGCCGCCATCGCCAGCGCCAGCGATTTCGAGATCGACATCCGCGTGCGCTGGCCCGACAATTCGCTGCACTGGGCGCACATGCGCGGCACCTGCGCCAGCGACGGCGCCGGCAACGTGATCGCCCTGTCCGGCATCTCGCTCGACTTGACGGCCAGCAAACAGAACGAGGAAACCCTGCGCCTGACCCTGGCGGCCGGCGAAGTGGCCACCTGGAACTGGGACATCGTTGCCGACCGCGTGACGGCCGACAGCAATATGGCGCGCTTGTTCCACGTCAATGCCGATGCGCCCACGGCGGCGCCGCTGGCACGCTACCTGGACATCATCCATCCCGATGACCGCGAGCAAGTCAGCGCGCAGATTGCCCAGGCCGTGCACGCCCACACGCCATTCGAGGCCAGCTACCGCGTCGCTGCCGGCGATGGCCAGTACCGCTCGGTCATCGCGCGGGGGCGCGCGGAATACGCACCCGATGGCACGCCCTTGCAATTTCCAGGCGTCCTGCTCGACATCACGCGCCAGAAACAGGTGGAAGATGCGCTACGCCGCAGCGAGGAACGCTACCGCACCCTGATCGAGCTGATGGACCAGGCCTTTTGCGTCATCGAAATGCTGTACGACGAGCAAGGCCGCCCCGTGGACTTCCGCTATCTGGAAGGCAACGCCGCCTTCGTCAAGCAGTCGGGCCTCGACAATGCCATCGGCAAGACCATCCGCAGCTTCGTACCCGACCACGACCAGCACTGGTTCGACCTGTATGACCAGGTCGTCAAGACGGGCGAGCCCGTGCGCTACGAAAATGAAGCCGTGGCCATGGAGCGCTGGTTCGAAGTCTTCGCCGCGCGCCTCGGCGGGCCCGGCAGCCGCCTGCTGACGGTGCTGTTCAGCGACATCAGCGAGCGCAAGCGTTCGGAGCAGCAATTGCGGCAGCTGGCCGACAACCTGTCCGAGATGGACAGGCGCAAGACGGAATTCCTCGCCACCCTGGCGCACGAACTGCGCAACCCGCTGGCGCCGATCCGCAACGGCCTGCAAATCATGCGCCTGGCCGCCGACAAGCCCGCCACCGTGTCGCGCGTGCGCGACGTGATGGAACGGCAAGTCAATCAGATGGTGCACCTGGTCAACGACTTGCTGGACGTGGCCCGCATCACGCGGGGGCAGATCGAACTCAAGCTGGAACGCGCGGACCTGAAAACCATCATCGCCAGCGCCGTGGAAACGAGCATGCCGCTGATCGAGGCGGGCCGCCACCAGTTGCAGGTGCAACTCGACGAGCAGGCGCTGCCGCTTGAAGCCGATCCTACGCGGCTGGCACAAGTGCTGGGCAATTTGCTCAACAACGCCGCCAAATACACGCCCGCCGGCGGCCACATCAGCTTGCGCGCCCTGCGCGATGGCAACGAGGCCTTGATCGAGGTCAAGGACAGCGGTGTGGGCATCCCCGCCGAGTCGATCGCCACCGTGTTCGACATGTTCACCCAGGTGGGGCAAAACATGGGCAGGGCTCAGGGCGGCCTGGGCATCGGCCTGTCGCTGGTGCGGCGCCTGGCAGAATTGCATGGCGGCAGCGCCACGGCGGCCAGTCCCGGCGCCGGCCTGGGCAGCACGTTTACCGTGCGCCTGCCGCTGCTGAAGGAGGAAGCCCCAGCCCCCGCCGCACCGGACGCGCC
>NZ_JBWKYD010000054.1:0-5401 GCF_059423585.1 Janthinobacterium sp. GW460-12-1-14-LB5
CCGACCTGGACTCGAACCAGGGACCTGCGGATTAACAGTCCGTCGCTCTACCAACTGAGCTATCAGGGAAAAGAGGCAATATTATATGTCGCTTGTTCCATATTTGCAAGACTGATACTGCATCATCACAAACACGGCCATCGCCGACTTTCTACTGCCATCAGCGCCGCACTTGCATGCAGCGCCGAAGAAGCAAGATCTTAAAGCACTTTGGCGATCGCGTCAATGACGATGTCGATATTGCGCGAATTCAATGCTGCCACGCAGATACGGCCCGTGTCGACGGCGTAGATCGACTGCTCGCGCAGCGACGCCACCTGCTCCTTGGTGAGACCGGAGTACGAGAACATGCCGATTTGCTGGCGCACGAATTCGAAGTCGTGGCCTGGCGCCTTGGCTTTCAGTTTTTCCACGAAGGCATTGCGCATTTCGCGGATGCGCACGCGCATGCCGGCCAGCTCTTCTTCCCACAGCTGGCGCAGTTCCGGCGTGGCCAGGACGGTGGCGACCACCTTGCCGCCATGGACTGGCGGGTTCGAGTAGTTGGTGCGCACGACGCGCTTCAGCTGCGACAGCAGACGGGCCGCTTCATCGGCGCTGGCGGCGACGACGCTCAGGGCGCCCACGCGCTCGCCGTACAGCGAGAACGATTTCGAGAACGAGTTCGACACCAGCAGCGGGCCGCCCGCGTCGGCAAAGCGGCGCACCACGGCGCCGTCTTCGGCGATGCCGTTGGCGAAACCTTGATAAGCCATGTCCAGGAACGGCACCAGGCCGCGTGCGGTGACGACGGCGATGATCTGATCCCACTGGGCCACGCTCAGGTCGGCGCCGGTCGGGTTGTGGCAGCAGGCGTGCAGCACGACAATGGAGCCGGCTGGCATGGCGTTCAGGCTGGCCAGCATGCCGTCAAAGTTCACGCCATGGGTGGCGGCATCGTAGTACGCGTAGTTATTCACGACGAAACCGGCGTTTTCAAACAGCGCGCGGTGGTTTTCCCAGCTCGGGTCGCTGATGTAGACCTGGGCACCCGGCGCGAAGCGCTGCAGGAAGTCGGCACCGATCTTCAGTGCGCCCGTGCCGCCGATGGCTTGCACGGTGATGGCGCGGCGCTCTTGAATTACGGCGCTGTCGGCGCCAAATACGAGTTCTTGCACGGCCTTGTCGTAGGCGGCGAGGCCTTCGATCGGCAGGTAGGTGCGTGGGGCGGCCTGTTCGATCAGGATGGCTTCCGCCTTGCGTACGCAAGCTAACAGAGGCACTTTACCGTTGTCGTCATAATAGACGCCAACGCCCAGATTGATTTTGGCGGGATTCTGGTCCGCGTTAAATGCTTCGGTGATGCCCAGGATCGGGTCGCGTGGGGCCATCTCGATGGCGCTAAACAGACTGGCAGAAACAGTTGGGTTCGTCATGATAAGATTGGATTCGATTGGAAGCAGGTTCACAGCGGAGTTGTAGACAGCGCCCCAAAATACAACGCCAGGGCCGCCAGCAGAGCACTATTCTAACAAAGGTCTGATTCACATGCCCGAATTATCTACCGCCAGCGAGGCGGAAAGCGCAATTATCTCTTTCCCGGATTCCCCCTTCAAGCTGCACCAGCCCTTCCCTCCGGCCGGCGATCAGCCCACGGCAATCGACCAGCTGTCAGAGGGAATCGCCGACGGGCTGGCCTTCCAGACCCTGCTGGGCGTGACCGGTTCGGGCAAGACTTACACCATGGCCAACGTCATCGCGCGCATGGGCCGGCCCGCCATCGTCTTCGCGCCGAACAAGACCCTGGCGGCGCAGCTGTACAGCGAGTTCCGCGACTTTTTCCCGCAAAACGCCGTCGAATACTTCGTCAGCTACTACGATTACTACCAGCCCGAAGCCTACGTGCCGCAGCGCGACCTGTTCATCGAAAAGGATTCGTCGATCAACGAACATATCGAGCAGATGCGCCTGTCGTGCACCAAGTCGCTGATGGAGCGGCGCGACGTCATCATCGTCGCCACCGTCTCGGCCATCTACGGTATCGGCAATCCGAACGAATACCACCAGATGATCCTGACCCTGCGCGTCAAGGATCGGGTTGCGCAGCGCGACGTCATCGCGCGCCTGATCCAGATGCAGTACACGCGCAACGAGGTCGATTTCGGCCGCGGCACCTTCCGCGTGCGCGGCGACACCATCGACATCTTCCCCGCCGAACATGCGGAGCTGGCCGTGCGCCTGGAAATGTTCGACGACGAGATCGAATCGATCCAGCTGTTCGACCCGCTGACGGGCCGCGTACGGCAGAAAATCCCCCGCTTCACCGTGTATCCGGGTTCGCACTACGTGACGCCCCGCTCCACCGTGCTGCGCGCCGTGGAAACCATCAAGGACGAGCTGCGCGAGCGCCTCGAGTTTTTCCGCAAGGAAAATAAACTGATCGAAGAGCAGCGGCTGGAACAGCGCACGCGCTTCGACCTGGAAATGATGGCGGAAATCGGTTTCACCAAGGGTATCGAGAACTATTCGCGCCATTTGAGCGGCGCGCTGCCGGGCGAACCGCCGCCGACCCTGGTCGATTATCTGCCGCCCGACGCCCTGATGTTCCTCGACGAGTCGCACGTGCTGACGGGCCAGCTGAGCGCCATGTACAACGGCGACCGCTCGCGCAAGACGAACCTGGTCGACTACGGCTTCCGCCTGCCGTCCGCGCTCGACAACCGGCCCTTGAAATTCGAGGAATTCGAGCAGAAGATGCGCCAGACCGTATTCGTCTCGGCCACCCCGGCAGACTACGAAAAGAACCACTCCGACCAGGTGGTCGAACAGGTGGTGCGCCCGACCGGCCTGGTCGACCCGCAAATCATCGTGCGCCCCGCCAGCAGCCAGGTGGACGACCTGATGTCGGAAATCGTCGAGCGCATCAAGAAGGACGAGCGCGTGCTGGTGACGACTTTGACCAAGCGCATGTCGGAGCAATTGACGGAATACCTGGGCGACCATGGCATCAAGGTGCGCTATCTGCACAGCGATATCGAGACGGTGGAGCGCGTGGAAATCCTGCGCGACCTTCGCCTGGGCACCTTCGACGTGCTGGTGGGGATCAACCTGCTGCGCGAGGGCCTGGACTTGCCGGAAGTGTCGCTGGTCGCCATCCTCGACGCGGACAAGGAAGGCTTTTTGCGCTCCGAGCGCAGCCTGATCCAGACCATCGGCCGCGCCGCGCGCAACCTGAATGGCACGGCGATCCTGTACGGCGACCGCATCACGGACTCCATGCGCCGCGCCATCGACGAAACGGAACGCCGCCGCGCCAAGCAGATCGCCTTCAATACGGCCAACAACATCGTGCCGATCGGCGTGAAAAAATCGATCCGCGAAATGATCGACGGCGTCTACAGCCCGCAGGAAGCGCGCGAAACGCTGCAAGTGGCGCAGGAAGCGGCGAAGTTCGAAGCCATGAGCGAAAAGCAGGTGAGCAAGGAAATCAAGCGCCTGGAAAAGCTGATGGTAGACCACGCCAAGAACCTGGAGTTCGAAAAGGCGGCGCAGGTGCGCGACCAGCTGCATGTCCTCAAGCAGCAGCTGTTCGGCGCACCGGGCACCGACAACGTGGCGTCGATCCTGGGCAAATAAACGGCCGGGCGCTTCGCCCAGCACCAGCCAGCTGCCGACGCCATCCCCATTGAGTCCCTGCAGCTCGACGATTCGCGTGCGCCGGCATTCGAAGTCCACGCGCGGCACTTCCTGTCGACGATGGCCTGAGGCCGGACAGGACAGCTTGACAAAATCACCGCCCGGGCGCGTTTTCCGGTACCTCGGGGAGCGCCGGCTGCATACTTTGCGAAAGCTGTTTACAGTATTGTTGCAAATTTGCATACTAGTGCCATCTTACTCCTGGGAAACATGAACAGATGAGCACCGTCCCTGGGCAGCACCGCCTGTCTTTCCGCCCGCGCCGTCAAGGCTGGGCCATCGCAGCCGTTGCCGTCTTGCACCTGGCCTTGCTCTGGGCGCTCATGCGGCCAGTCCACAGGAGCGTGGAGCACGATGAGCGCGTCTGGCTGCAGCTGATGCCGCCATTGCCAGCGCCACGGGGATTCGTTGCGCCTGTCGAGCCTGAGCCTGCGCCGCCACGCCCGCAGGCGCTTCCTGCCGATCCGGCAATAGCCACATCGCCACCCAAGGCAGCGCCTGCCACCACGCCGCCAGAACAGCCGCCAGACGACACCCTGCCAGACGCGCCCAAGGCTGGCGCCCTCACCCTGGCGCAACGGGCCCTGCAAGCGGCCGGCGCCATCGACCGCCAGCTGCGCGCCGAGCATCCGCAGGAATTTGTAGCGCCGCCCGATACGGCGCAGACGCGCCTGGCGAAAGGCTTTGCGGAAGCGCATGCGGCGGTCAAGCCGAAGTGGTTCGAAGCGGCCCGCATCGAATTGTGGAGCGCGCCGAACGACCCCAAGCGCATTTACCGCATCATCACGGCGACCGGAGAATATTGCATCTACATGCCGGACAAGGGCAACATGACGCTGAACCTCAGCGCACGGTCCGGCTATGCCGGTTTTGGCGAAGGGACTGCGGCACCTTGTCCGATACGGTTCTAGGGCGCAGGAAGCGAGGCGCCGTCCCGTCATGCCAAAATAACAGCCCCGGAACCTGGCGCCGCCAGCGGTGCCACTTGCGCTTCCAGAAACAGGCCGGCACTGCCTGACAGCAGAGCGCAGACCGGCGTCAAGCAGCCTCAGCAACTATCCACATGAGACCGCATTTCACATCATTATCATGATGCAATAGTGCGTATTTAGCAACAAGTGTAAAAATATAGTTTTTGACGCAGTTGGCGCCACGGCGTAGTGTCGGTCGTCCCGACAACCACGTAATGAGGAGCCTCCCATGGCAAATCCACTGTGCTTAATGATGCCGGTACTACCCGGCACCAATCCGACCGCCATCGCCGCAACATTGGTGGAATACCAGGCGAAGATCAATGCCGCCCTCACCGATATCGGTACCGTGCACTTTGCCCGCTTCACCCTGTTCGACCGCTCCCAGCCCAATCTGCTGCCCAACCTTCAATCGACGGGTACTTCCGATACCCTGATCATCGGCGTGATCACCGAGTATGACGGCAGCTTCAACGACTACATCGAAGATTTCGTGGACCAGCTTGGCGACGTATTCGACGCACTGCTGCAGTTTGTCGTGGGTGGCAAGGCGCTGATGCCCGTTGCCACGCACGTGACCGCATTTGAAGCCTTCATCACGGCCAACGACGCCGCGCAGCACGTGCCCAACAACGGCCTGTATAGCGCCTATCCGCAGACCGTCCAGAAAATCCTCGCCTCGGTCTGAACCGAACACCACGCCGGGGCTGCGCAAGCGGCCCCCCCCCCCTGCCAGCCCCCACCCCAGCCCCCCG
>NZ_JBWKYD010000055.1:0-5365 GCF_059423585.1 Janthinobacterium sp. GW460-12-1-14-LB5
ATGACGATTTATAAGGAAGAAATCTTCGGCCCCGTGCTGTGCATCGTGCGCGTGCCCGATTTTGCCACCGCGCTGGACCTCGTCAATGCGCATGAATATGGCAACGGCACGGCCATCTACACGCGCGACGGCAATACGGCGCGCGAATACACGCACCGGGTGCAGGTGGGGATGGTGGGCGTCAATGTGCCGATCCCCGTGCCGATGGCCTTCCACAGCTTCGGCGGCTGGAAGCGCAGCCTGTTCGGCGACCACCATGCGCACGGCCCGGAATCGGTGCGTTTCTATACGAAGCAGAAGGCGGTGACGCAGCGCTGGCCGGCCTCGACGGCTGCTGGCGCGGAGTTTGCCATGCCGACCCTGAAGTAATCAGGCCAGTGGCGGTGCCTTAGCGCGCCGCCACGTGTCCGTAGCAGGTTTTCAGTTTCGCATAGTCGTAGAAGACGCTGCCCGGCGCGATGCGGGCGCCGTCGCAAGCGGCCTGGAAGTCCGTTTCCTTTTCGTTGTACAGCAGGCGCACGATGAGCTGCCCTGCGCCGTTGCGGTATACATCCCACTGCATATTGGCCGCCAGCGGCGAGACGCTCTGTCCGCGCCATGGACTATTTTCATAACTGTAGCTGGCCGATGCCGGCAACGGTGCCAGCGCCTGCTGCAAGCCCATGGCCGATGCGAGCGGAATGATCATCTCGGCGTGCGTGAAGCGCAGCTTGGCCGCGTGGCGCACGTCTCCCCTGGCCAGCGCATCGACTTCATTGAAAAAATCGTCGCGCAAGGCCAGCGCGAAGCGCCAGGTCACGCCGCTGCTTTCCGTGGTGGCCGGTCCCTTCTGGTAAAAATCCTCATGGTCGGCGATATACGCGTAGTAGCGCGCATCCTCGGCGGGCATGTAGCGGCTGAAATCGGCCGGCACTTCATGCCGCATGCCGGCGGCGATCGCATACAGCTCATACAGTTTCGTCGCGGCCGCATTCAGGCTGCGGATGACGGTCTTGCCGCTGCCCGTCATGGTGCGCGTGAACTTGCCGTCGTCGCTGGTGAAGGTGTAGCTGCCCGTGTCCGCATAGCTGGCGCGGCCGCCTTCAAACTGGTCGAGGAAGGCGGGAGAAAACAGCCGTTCGAGCACGTGGCGCGCATGCGCGGTCGCAGCAGGCAGCCTGGCCGGGGCGTCCATCAGCGCATGTAGCTGCTTGGTTCTTTCATAGTACTGGTAGGCCTGGCTGGCGGCATAGGTGGCGTAATGCGGATTGGCCGGATCGGTGACGCGGTCCGTCTGCGGCGCCAGCTTGTGCGCGTACAGCAGGAAGCGGTTGACGCCATCGGGCTGCAATATCGGCTGCACCGCGGGCTTGCGTCCTTGCGGATACGGCGCCGGCGCGGGCGGCAGATATACCAAGGGCGCCAGCGCGGGCGCGTGCTCGAGCAGCGATTGCGTGAAGAAGCGCGAACTGTCGCGCGCGCGGTCCACGCCGGAATGGATGGTGACGATTTGGCGCGGCGCCGTCGCGGCGTCTTGCCCCACTTGCGCAAACAGGGCGGGCAGGCGCGCCAGCATGCGCACGGCCAGCTGCCGGTGCTCGTCGATACCCGTCTGCGACAGGTTGCCGTAGCCGGGCCGCTCGATGCCTGCCACGCCATAACCGAGCAAGGCATTGGCCCGCATCAGGGACAGGATGTCGGGACCGAGTTCGCGGCCCAGGGGCGTGAGCGCATCCTGCGCAGCGGCCTGCTGCCACATCGCATACAGGGCCGCGTCGTTCTTCATGCTGGTGAGCCCGCGCGAGCCGTGGCGCGCTACCAGCTGCGTGAAGATGGGCTGGAAGCCGTCCGGCGGCGCGGCATAGGTCGCCGGATCCTGCTGCGGCGCATACGGCGTCTTGGTCTGGTAATGGCCTTCGACGGCCAGCGTGGGACCGGCGCACATGGCGAGGGCCAGGGCCAGCGGGATGCTGGCCAGGGAAAGCGATGGAGGCATGGGAGTCCGTGACGTGATGAGTTCCTGGGTGCTAGCCTAGCATCAAACGCCAAACAGGCGGGCACGGCTGCCCGCCTGCACTCCGTGATTACTGCGCCACGTGGCCGTAGCAGGTCTTCAGCTTCGCATACACATAGAAATGGCTGCCGGCCGCAAAGCGCGCGCCATCGCAGGCGGCCTGGAAGTCGGTTTCCTTTTCGTTGTATAGCATTTTTACCAGCACATTGCCGCTGGCGTCGCGGTACACGTCCCACTGCATGTTGGCCGCCATCGGTGCCACGTACAGGCCGCGCCAGCTGCTGTTGTCATAGCTGTAGGTCTGCGCCGCCGGCAGCGCGCCGACGACGGTCTTCAGGCCCATGGCCGTGGCCAGCGGGATGATGGCTTCCGCATGCGTGAAGCGCAGCTTGGCGCCGTGCGACAGGTCGCCGCGCGCGATGGCGTCGACTTCCGTAAAGAAGTCGTCGCGCAGCGCGCGCACGTAGTTCCAGGTCACGCCGGCGCTTTCCGTGGTGCCGGGACCCTTGTTGTAGAAATCCTGGTAATCCTGCACGAAGGCCTGGTACTTGGCCGCGTCCGACGGCATGTACTGCACGAAGTCGGCTTTGACCTCGTTCGTCATGCCAGCCATGATGGCGTACAGGTTGTACAGCACGGAAGCTGCATCGGCCAGGCCCTTGATGGTGGTCTCGCCGTCGCCCGTCACGGTGTTGGTGAATTTGCCGTCGTCGCTGGTGAAACTGTAGGTGCCCGTATTGGCGAAGCTGTAGGTGCCTTTGTCGATCTTGTCGACAAAGGCCTTGGTAAACAGCCGCTCCAGCACTTCGCGTCCCAGTGTGCGCGCCGTGGCGTCCGTGTCGATGGCCGTGTACTTGGCCAGGAAGTCGGGGCTTTTCAGGTAGGTCTGGTAAGCCTGGCTGTCCTGGTAGGTCTGGTAGTAGCCGTCGAGGGCATCGGTGACCAGGTCCGTCTTCGGCACCAGCTTGTGCGCATACAGCAGGAAGCGGTTGGCGCCAGCTGGCTGCGCCACGGGCTTGCCGGCTGGGTAGCCGGCGGGCGCGGGCGGCAGGGTAATCAGCGGCGCGACGTTTGGTGCCGTGGCGGCCAGCGATTGCGCAAAATACGCAGCACTGTCCTTGGCGCGGTCCACGCCGGAACTGATGGTGACGATCTGGCGCGGCGCGCTGGCGGCACTCGCGCCCAGTTGCGTGAACAGGGCGGGCATGCGCGCCAGCATGCGCACGGCCAGCTGCTTGTGCTCATTGATGCCCGTTTGCGACAGGTTGCCGTAGCCGGGCGCCGTGATGCCGTCCACGCCGTAGCCGAGCAGCGCGTTGGCCTTCATCAGTTTCAATATGTCGGCGCCCAGCTTTTGCCCCAGCGGCGTGAGCGCATCGTCGGCGGCGGCCCTTTGCCAGACGTTGTAGAAGGCGGCGTCGTACTTCATGCTCGACAGGCCGCGCGAACCGTGGCGCGCCACCAGTTCGGTGAACACGGGCGCGTAGCCGGCCGGCGCGGCTTCATACGTGGCCGCCTCCTGCTGCGGCGTGTACGGCGTCTTGGTCTGGTAGAAGGTGGCGGGCGGCGGCGTCACAGGAGGTGTCACCGGCGGCGTGACAGCGGGCGTGACCGGCGGCGTTGTCTCGCCGCCGCCACAGGCGGCCAGGGAGAGCATCAGGATGGACAGGGGAAGATGGCGTGCGTGCAGCATGGCGTTTCCTTTGGATGTGAGTTGCCCGGGCGCGCCGCGCAGGACGGCGCACCCAGGGTAGACAGGCAGGAGAGTGGAATTTAGAGCTTGAGGGCTTTGGCCAGGCTGTTGGCGCGCGCATCACGCTCGCTCAATGGCGCCAGGCCATGGCGTTCCTCGATGAATTTCAGGATCGACACGGTTTCATACTCGGTATGGTCGATATGGCCGCCCTCGCTGAAGGGCGAGATGACGAGGGCGGGGATGCGCGTGGCCGGGCCGAAGCGGTCGCCTTTGGGCGGCGCCACGTGGTCCCAGAAGCCGCCGTTTTCATCGGTGGTGACGATGATGACGGTATCCTTCCATTGCGGGCCTTCCATGATGGCGTTGATGATGGCCACGCCCTCGTCATCGCCGGCCGCCACGCTCGATTTGTCCATCCCCGGATGCATGTTCTTCTTGCCCATCGGTTTGTAGAACGAGACGGGCGGCAGCTTGCCCGCCTGGACGTCGGCGAGCATGTCGGAGCGGTCCTTCAGGTGCGTGGCGCGCTGCTGCGGGCTGTCGATGAAGCGCTTGAAGTAGGTGAACGGCTGGTGGTGATACGAGAAATCGTCGGCCTTCTTGCCCGACTTGGTCGAGGCGACGGCGATGTCGTAGCCGTCCGCATAATAGACCCACGAGATACCCTTGTCCGTCAGGCGGTCGCCGATGGTGGGCATGGTTTGCGGCGGCAGGAAGGTCTGCTTCTTGGTCGGGTCGAACAGCAGCGGGCCCTGCATGGTGTTGACGGCGTAGCCGTCCTGCGTCACTTCCGCTTCCTCACCCTTCTTGTGGCCCGTGCCGCGCTCATCCTGGGCGACGATGGACTTGGGCGCGTTCGGGAACACGGGCGTGCAGGCGCAGGTCAGCCACATGTGGTTGAGGAAGGAGCCGCCATAAGCGGACTGGAAGAAGCGGTCGGCCAGGGTGTAGCGCTGCGCCAGCGCCCACAGTTTGAGCTTGCTGCCGTCGAAATAGCCCATCGGCAGGGCGCCCGTATTGCCCTCGACGACGAAGCGGTCATTCTTGCCGTCGTTAATCTGGCGCTTGTGCGTCCAGAACGCGTGCACGGGACTGGCCGTCTTGTCGCCCAGCGACACGCTCGGCTCCATGTGGAAGGGCGCGTTGGCGATGTCGCCCTTGAAGCGCTGGTCCAGGCCGCCCTTGTCGAGCGCCACGGCGGGCAGCATCGCATAGGGCTTGCCATCGGGACCGGTCTGCGTGGTGGTGTCGGGCGAGCGGCCATTGGCGATGCCGTCGGCGCCGGGGAAGGTGCCGAACAGGTGGTCGAAGCTGCGGTTTTCCATGTACACGACGACGATCTGGCCGATCTTCGCCAGCTTCGGATCGGCGGCGGCACTGGCAGCCGTATTGTGCTGCATGCCGGCGGGCGTGGTGCAGGCCACCAGGCCGATGGCCCCGGCGCCGAACAGGGCGATTCTTAGAACGTGGTTCAACATAACGGTCTCCTTGATACGCCTCCGCGGACGGGGCGCTTTTTTTAGTGGTATGGCCAGAACAGGCTTTTTGAAGAAATTGCACACGTGTGCAGTACACGTGTGCAAACAGTAACCCGGATTTTTTTCGATGTCAACAAGTACAGGCGGAGGATGAAAAAGTGTGGAAAACGGGGAACGGCGGGCGCTGCGGGGCGGTGG
>NZ_JBWKYD010000056.1:0-216 GCF_059423585.1 Janthinobacterium sp. GW460-12-1-14-LB5
CTCAGCTGGGAGAGCGCTTGCATGGCATGCAAGAGGTCAGCGGTTCGATCCCGCTTACCTCCACCAACAGCGCAGAAATCACGTGATAATCAAAGTCGCCTCGAGCGGCTTTTTTTATTTCCGCGACACTTCCCGCCATACCCGACAGGGGAGTGTGGCGTAGGTCGGATTAGCGTAGCGTAATCCGACAGCACCATCTTCTGAAGTCAGCATCCG
>NZ_JBWKYD010000056.1:316-4774 GCF_059423585.1 Janthinobacterium sp. GW460-12-1-14-LB5
TATCCATGCCGCCTCCACCAACAGCGCATAAATCACATGATAATCAAAGTCGCCTCGAGCGGCTTTTTTTATTTCCGTGGCACTTATCGCCATACCCGACAGGGGAGTGTGGCGTAGGTCGGATTAGCGTAGCGTAATCCGACAGCACCATCTTCTGAAGCCAACATCCGTATCCATGCCGCCTCCACCAACAGCGCATAAATCACATGATAATCAAAGTCGCCTCGAGCGGCTTTTTTTATTTCCGGGCCAATTTCGCCATACCCTTCGGCGAGCGTGGCCAAGCTGTTGGCGCGCTGGCATGGCATGCAAGACGCCAGCGCTTGGCTCCCGCTGATGCCCATGCATGGGTTGCTGGAAGTCGAGGTGGCCAGCGGGCGGCGCATGGCCGGCAGTTATCAGCGTTCCGTTATGCTGCCCAGCGGTCGCGATAGATCGGCAGTGAAGTCGACATATTGGGTGGAAAGCCCGCGTAGCTGGTCGAGCAGTGGACGGTTGTCTCCGCGCCGCCACTGAAAAGAATAGATTACCGGCGCTGGCATTTCGGCGGCGGCGAGCGGGAGCAGCAGACCCTGGTCAACCAGCTTTTGACTCCAGCCAGTGGGCAGTATGCCGATCCCGACAGAGGCAATCAGCATGCCGGCAATGGCCCCCCAATTATTGCAACTTATACGCTCAACGGCAGCGATGCCGTGAGCCAGTAGCCAGTCATCAATCAGTCGCGTGGTGCCAGCTGATGGCGGCAAGGCAACGATGGGCTGTCCGGCGTCAAGTAAATCGGCGGCACCACGTAAGCCAGGCGGGCTGTCAGATACAGCCAGGGTTGGCGCGGCAAGCCAGATGAATTGTGCTTGGCTGACTGGTTGCGACAGGATGCCGTGGTGCGATGAGCGTCCGGCAATGATCGCAAAATCGAGCTCGCCCTTGGTGACACGGCTTTCCAGAACTGAGCCCACGTCGACATAGGGTTCGAGCGTCAATTTGGGATGCAGTGCCCGGACTTGCGCAATGAACTGCGGTAGCCAGGTCAGCGCGCTGAGTTCGCCAACACCAAAGGTGCAACGGCCAACTAGCCCTGCAGAGGGTGCGAAGGCGGTACGTATTGCGGCGGCGTCATCGAGCAGCGCCAGCGCGCGTGGCAGCAATGCCTGGCCTGCATCGCTGAGTACGGCGCGGTGGCCACTCCGGTCGAACAGATTGATGCCAAGCGCTTCCTCCAGTTCTGAAATGCGCTTGGAGAGAGACGATACGGACAAATGCAGGCGTTCGGCGGCAATCGCAAAGTTGGCGCAGGTGGCGGCCCAGTAGAACGCTTCGAGTTGCTTTAAAGTCATGGACATCACTTGTTCTCTTTTTTCGAACTTAATTGTACATAATTTTTCGCTTTTATCTAAATTGTGGTTGATCAAAAATGCTTGACAGGGCAAATCGCGTCGGTGCCAGGCGTTGGGTGGGCGGCATGTGCAGGCCCTCGCCCTTCGCCAAAGTGATGCATGTAGCAGTGAAATGACGAGTTTGCTATTTTTTTGAGAGGCGCAATGAACAAGAAGCGTTATGCAGTTATCGGCGGGGGGATAAATGGCCTCGCAGTCGCACGTCAGTTATTGTTGGATTTTCCCGACGCCACGGTGGTGCTGTTCGAAAAGGAGGCGAGTGTCGCCAGTCATCAGTCCAGCCACAATTCGGGTGTGGTCCATGCCGGTTTGTACTATGAGCCGGGGGGGCTCAAGGCACGACTTTGCAGGCGCGGGGGCGAATTGATTGGCAACTATTGCCGCGACAATGCGATCCCCTACGACGAGTGCGGCAAAGTTGTCGTCGCGCTACAAGAGGAAGAGTTGCCTCGCCTGGAGGCGATTTATCGGAAAGCGCAGGCCAACGGTGTGCCTGGCGTGCGGCTGATCGGCTCAAATGAGCTGCGCGAAATCGAGCCCAATTGCATCGGCCTGGGCGCCTTGCATTCACCGAAAACGGCGATTGTCAGTTACGGTCAAATTGCGGCCCGAATCGCCGATGAAATCAGGGAACGTGGCGGGCGCATTTGTCTGAATTCGCCGGTTGAGCGCCTGCTTGAGCAAGGCGGCGAAGTACGGGTCGAACTTGCAGACGGAGAGGTCTTCGATACGGTATTCGATCAGGCAATTGCCTGCGCGGGTTTGCAGTCAGATCGCCTGGCAGGGCGGTCGGGCGATCAGGACACGCCACGCATCGTACCGTTCTTTGGCCAGTATTACGTGATCGACGAGGCTTTCAAGTCGCATGTCAAAGGCTTGATCTACCCGGTGCCGGACCCGCGCTTTCCTTTCCTCGGGGTGCATTTCACAAAGCGTATCGACGGACAGATGACGATCGGCCCGAATGCTTTCATATCCTTCGGTCGCGAGAACTATGACGGCCGCAGCATGAACCTGGCCGACATCTTCAATTTTGCCAGCTACCCCGGCTTTTGGAAGTTTGCTGCCCGTAACCTGCCGGCGACGCTTCGGGAGCTGAAGACTGTGGTCAGCGAGGCGAGCTTTGTCCGCGAGGCGGCGCGCTATGTGCCGACGCTTGCCTCGGTCGGTATTGTTCCGGCGGTTCGTGGGATCCGTGCCCAGGCAATGGAGGCCAACGGTGCGCTGGTTGACGATTTCGTGATTCGCCAACACGGCAACATTACCCACATCCGCAATGCACCGTCACCAGGGGCGACATCGTCGCTAGCCATTGCTGAATACATTGTGCGTGAAGTGATGAGGCGCTGAGTTTGCGTAGGGGACAACGTACGGTTGTCTGTCGCTCCCCAGCCAGTCCCAACTCGAACGCTCTAGGCGAAAAAGAAAAAAATTAATTCATGAAGGAGACATTTTGAACATTCAAAAAACGGAACAGGAAACCCCGGCACAGACAAAAAGTCGTTTGCGCAAAGTGGCGGCAGCGACCATCGTCGGCTCAATGCTGGAGTGGTATGACTTTTATCTTTACGCGACGATGGCGTCGATTGTCTTCAGCAAGGTCTTCTTCGATACCTCGGACCCGGCGAATGCATCGCTGCAAGCCTTTGCCACCTTCGCCATCGGCTTTGTGGCGCGACCGATCGGGGGGCTGTTCTTCGGCTACTTCGGCGACCGCTACGGGCGCAAGAAAATGTTGTTCGTCACTTTCTGTATGATGGGCTTGTGCACGACCGCCATTGGCCTGGTCCCTTCCTACGCCAGCATCGGCGTTTGGGCGCCCCTGTGCCTGGTGCTGATCCGCATTGTGCAGGGCCTGGGCGCCGGTGCTGAACTGGCGGGGGCGGCGGTAACTTCCTACGAACATGCGGCCTACAACAAGAAGGGGCGACAAGGTGCGTGGCCTGCATTGGGGCTGAACCTTGGCCTGTTGCTATCGTCGCTGACCGTTTATCTGCTGACCGTCAATGGCGACAAGTTTTTGCTTGCCGGCGGTTGGCGCATTCCCTTCATCCTCAGTTTCGTGCTGGTACTGGTTGGGCTCTGGGTGCGTGGGAGTCTGCCGGAAACGCCAGAGTATCACCACTTCGAGGAAAGCCATCGCCAGAAGAGGCCGTTCCGCGAATTGTGGAAAACCAATCTTAAGGGCCTGGGCGTCGTCTTCTTTGTCGCCATCGGTTACAACGCACTGAGCTATGTCTTCAAGACCTTCTCGCTGGCCTACCTGACCCAGTTCAAAGGCATTTCGGCCAGCGTGACCTCGCTATCGGTGACGCTGGCCAGTCTGGTCGCAATCTTTACCGTCCCGCTCTTCGGCTATCTGTGTGACAAGTTCAGCAGCAAGAAGCTGCTGATCGTTGGCGGCCTGCTGTCAGCATTGTTCGCGTACCCGTTCATGCAGTTGCTGGACAGCGGCGAGAACAGGCTGATTTACCTGGCGCTGATCGTCGGCACCGGGGTGCTGGCGCCGATGATGTTCGCCCCACAGGGCTCTTTCCTCAGTCGCCAGTTTGCCGTGCAAAACCGCTCGACGGGGGTCGGTTCGGGGCGTGAAATCGGCACTGCCATTGCCGGCGGTATTGCCCCGTTGTGGGCGTTATCAATGGTTGCCCAGTCTGCGACTCGTGACACGAGCGCAGTGGCCTTGATGCTCACGTGCTCCGGAGTGATCGTCGCATTGGCAGCATACTTCGACCAAGGTTATCGCTTCAGCCATTACAAGAATTGATGGTCAAGGCGGCGGGCCAAGCTTGCTCAGCTCCTCCCGCCGCCCAACCCTTGTATGACGTGGGTTTGGGCAATCGCCGCCGGGAACGGTTTCCTCCATGGAAAATAAGATGCGCCTGCGGTTGATTTTGTGAATCACCCCATGCTATACTTCGCGCACGCTTTTTTGAGGGGCTAAGCAAAGCCTTCAACGAAGAGTCCGCTGAGAGTAAAGCCAGCACAGGTCCCCATCGTCTAGAGGCCTAGGACATCACCCTTTCACGGTGAGTACAGGGGTTCGAATCCCCTTGGGGACGCC
>NZ_JBWKYD010000057.1:0-3179 GCF_059423585.1 Janthinobacterium sp. GW460-12-1-14-LB5
TGGCGTCCCCAAGGGGATTCGAACCCCTGTACTCACCGTGAAAGGGTGATGTCCTAGGCCTCTAGACGATGGGGACCGCGGAACTTCCAAACAACATCTGCACCACTTCAACAAGCAACATCATTGCTGCTGGTGGAGGTAAGCGGGATCGAACCGCTGACCTCTTGCATGCCATGCAAGCGCTCTCCCAGCTGAGCTATACCCCCGTTGGTGCAGAAACAAGAGTATAGCAAAGAAGTTTCACTCTGCAAATACCCTTTTTCGTCTATGAGCAACTTTTCATAGGAGCGGTTTCCGCACTCTGTTTCTACGACTATTTCAGCGCTTATTTCAGAACGCCGCTTACAGCCACTTGGCCAGGCGCGCCAGCACGGTTTCACGGCCGAACATCACCACCACCTGGTCGATGGCCGGCGTCTGCAGCTGACCCGTCAGAATCAGGCGCAAAGGCATGGCCAGCAGCGGCATCTTGATGGTGTTGGCTGCCAGCACTTCCTTGATCATGGCGGCGACGGCTTCCTTGCTCCACTCCACCGTGGCGATGCGCTCGGCAAACTGTGCCAGCACGGGCTTGATCGCATCCGTGATGTGCTGCGCCGCCAGTTCCGCTTCCGGCTGCGGCTCGCGGAAGAACAGCATCGAGGCGGCAGCCAGTTCATTGACCGTGTTGGCGCGCTCTTTCATCATGCCCAGCACTTGCGCCAGATCCGGCGCGCCTTCGAAGACGGCGCCGGCTTCCAGCATCTGCGGGCGGGCCAGGTCGGCCAGGCGGGTATTGTCGGCCTGCTTGATGTACTGGTTATTGATCCATTTGAGCTTTTCCAGGTCGAACTGCGCGGCCGACTTGGTCAGGTGGTCGAGGTTGAACCACTCGCAGAACTGCTCCACCGAGAACACTTCATCGTCGCCATGGCTCCAGCCCAGGCGCGCCAGGTAGTTCAGCATCGATTCAGGCAGGAAGCCCTGCGCCGGGTAATCCATCACGCTGACGGCATCGCGGCGCTTCGACATCTTCTGGCCGTCCGAACCCAGAATCATCGGCAGGTGGCCGTACAGCGGCAACGGTGCGCCGATGGCGCGCAGGATGTTGATCTGGCGCGGCGTGTTGTTGACGTGGTCATCGCCGCGCAGCACGTGCGTGATGCCCATGTCCCAGTCGTCGACGGCCACGCAGAAGTTATACGTCGGCGTGCCGTCAGGGCGGGCGATCACCAGGTCGTCCAGCTCGCGGTTCGAAATCGTGATCGTGCCCTTGACCACGTCGTCCCACGTCACGTCGCCATCGAGCGGATTCTTGAAGCGCACGACGGGCTTGCGGTCGGCAGGGATGGCCGGCAGGGTCTTGCCCGGCTCCGGACGCCAGGTGCCGTCATAGCGGGGCTTTTCGCCGGCGGCGCGCATGCGCTCGCGCATCGCTTCGACTTCGTCGGGCGACGAATAGCAGTGATATGCCGTGCCTTCAGCCAGCATCTGCGTCACCACTTCGCGGTAGCGGTCCATGCGGGCCATCTGGTAGAACGGGCCTTCGTCGTGATCCAGGCCCAGCCACTGCATGCCTTCGATGATGGCTTGCACGGCTTCCGGCGTGGAGCGCTCCACGTCCGTGTCTTCGATGCGCAGCACGAAGGTGCCGCCGAAGTGGCGGGCGTACGCCCAGCTGTACAAGGCAGTGCGGGCGCCGCCCAGGTGCAGATAGCCGGTCGGGCTGGGAGCAAAACGGGTGCGGACGGGAGTAGCGGTTGTGGTCATCGAAGTAATCAGGCTTGAATAAGTAAAACGCCATTTTACCGCGTAAAAGACAACGCCTCAGACAAACCGCCCCAGCATCACACCGCTCGGCAGAACGCATAGGCACAAAAAAAACAACCATTCACGCACATTATAAAAAGCACGCCCCACCTACACACATTTTAGTGCCGAAAAACAACAATTAGCCCGATACCTTATTGACAACTCGGATCTTTTTACTCTTCCGCGAGGAAGCTGACCTTATTAAGTCCTCTGGATCAACGAACTGCTCGTCATCGATTAGATCACCCCAATCAATTCGCGGCACCCCCAAAATTGCTCGCGCCTCGTTAAAATCTCGTCGAGCCTCCCTAGAGGAGTGCAAAGTACTGAGGATATCGCGCTTTGCCTCTTTACTACGCCCTTCCCCTGCAAGAGCATCCACAAATCCGGAGGCAGATTTTGCATTTTTTATCACATCTATAACTTTTTCGATAGGAATGTCTAGCGTTCGTGCTACATGCACACACCAATCATTGCTGCGAGCCTGTTCTAGCCGCTTGGATTCTTCTAGTCGCCTCTCCTCAGACTCAATTAAGCGTGTTGAATCATCCTTCCCAATACCTACCATTACGGCTTCAAGATAGGTTTTGAGCGTCTCAGTCACAGCCTTCAATTCACCTACTTGCCCAGTAAGAGCTAAAAGTTGCTTTTGCTGCGAACGAGTTTTCAATAATTCCCTAAAAAAACCAGACCACTGATCTTTCAGCCACACCTCAACCTGAGAAAACCTTTCAAATGTAAATACCGGATTATTCCTAGGTTTAGTTAAAATCTCCTCAATTAACTTAAAAACATTAACCGAATCGACATGAGCATAACGAATCTGCTCATTTTCCTTGTTACGCAAATATGTTTGATATTCAGAGTGAACCCCAGACTCCATCACAATATAAACCGGTATATCATGACCATAGGCCGTATCGAACTCTTTTTTCGTAATACTATCATAACGGTCAAAAAAAGCAGGCGAAGTTTTTCTATTAGCACCACTCACCTCAGATCCATACCTCCCGCCCACCACCAGAACAAAAATATCAGCAGCCGCAGCCTCTCGATAACAAGATTCGTCAAGCGCCCGATCTGGCGTATAAGCAATATCCCCCTTCTCCGAGAGTACAGCTTCAAACCCAAGGCCCTCAATGAATAGTTCCATTGACGACCTAATATGCTTCAAATCATAGTACGTTGAACTTACAAAGACTCTGGGCTTGGCCATATTCACCTTTTATGAATGCGCTAAAAATATTTACAATTATCCCACAAAATTCAGAACCCATAGAAATTATTGGAAATTTATTTATGATACTTTAAAATCTCCACCCCCATCAAGTCATGACAATCCCATAAATTTTATAATAAATAAAAATCACCATGCGCAAGTAAAAATA
>NZ_JBWKYD010000058.1:0-3040 GCF_059423585.1 Janthinobacterium sp. GW460-12-1-14-LB5
GGTGCGAATATTTGCTGTACATCAATCCCGAGAGTATGGCATCCAGGAATGAACGTCTTGGTGCGGTGGGATATGCCTGAAGGGCATACGCATATTGTTAAAGAAAAAATGGTGGAAGTGGAAAAATACGATGAGCCAGGGGATATCTATATGCATTTCTTCCCCAATGATGAGGTGAGAGTCGTCGTGTCAAATGCTGGAGGGGGGGCAAAAACTCATCCTATTCTTCACTCCGGAAAACCTGCCAATATTCCTTGATATTATGATCAGTGAAACTCCCAATTCCGCGCCGTTTCCCGTCGATTTTTTTTTAAAGCCGTTGACGAAAGAGCAATCTGAAATTGCCAAGGAGGCATGTGATAATAAAGATAGCTTGCCGTGCAGTATTCCAGTGAGGGTTGGAATTTTCTTTGATGGAACCAATAATAACCTGGAGCGCGATAGGAATGGGGTTAGGACAGGCGTGCTCGATCCGAGAACGAAGAAGCCTGCCCCTATAAATAATGTTGTGATAGACGCCAATGAAGCCAGTCATAGTAATGTGGCGCGTTTATTTTCGGCATATCCTGGTAATAAAATAAAAAATGGATATTTCTCATATTATATTCCTGGTGTTGGGACGCCATTTAAGGAAATTGGTGAATTGACTGAATCGGACGAGGGAAAGGCTTTTGCCAAAGGAGGGCAGCCGCGTATTATCTGGGGCTTGTTGCAGGTTTTAAATGCAATTCATCGAACGGTTTATGGAGATGAAACTCCATTATATAAATCAGATAAGGCTGGCGAACTTGTCCGTACTTATGATAATGACGTAGGCCACAAAAAGGTAGCGCATCCCTCAACTGGCAGAGAGCGCTTCATGACCCACTCTGACTGGTTCGCTGAGCATATTGAAAAACTCAAAGCGGCGATGGCGGCACAAGCGAAGCCGCACATTCCATCGCTGACCCTGTCCGTGTTCGGTTTTTCGCGTGGCGCCGCCGAAGCGGTGGCGTTTTGCCAGCTGTTTGCCGATTTGCTCACGCCGCCCAAAGATAAGGTGCAGAAGTTTGCCGGCATTCTCGCCAGCATCGATTTTCTTGGCGTCTTCGACACGGTGGCAACCGTGGGCAGCTCGGCGTCTGTAGCGAAAACCACGATCGCGCCTGGCGCGATGTTCGATGGCCATTGGGCCTGGGCCAATGAATTGCTCAAGCCGTTGCCGCCCTGTGTCCAGGCCGGCCTGCATTGTATTGCCACGCATGAGCAGCGCATGAATTTTCCCGTCACGCGCTTGGAAGGGAATATCAAGGAAATATATTTTCCTGGCGTGCACTCCGACGTGGGAGGTGGCTATGGTCCGGGGGAGCAGGGAAAGGGACGTGGCGGACAAGCGGCCTTGCTGTCGCAAATCCCGCTGGCGCACATGTTCAAGGAGGCGCGCCTCAAGGGCGTGCCTTTGAAACCTTTCAGTGAATTGGATGTGACGGTACAAGATGACTTCCAGGTCAGTCAAGAGCTTGCCAGCGCCTGGGAAGCATATACCGCCGAGCTGGGAGAGCAAGGTGCTTTGCTGAGCAAGCATATGCAACTGTATTACCGCTGGCGCGCCGTGCGCGTCAAGACACTGGAAGCCACGACCAGCTTCAAGGCGGCCAACGCGCAAGAGCGGGAGGATCTGGGGTCCTACAACCGCTTGCTGGCAGGCGATCTGGAAGCGCTGCGCGCACGCAAAGCCTTCCGCCACGGCGATGAGGGCCAGCCGTTCAGCGCCCGGGATATTGCGCGCATCAACCACTGGCAATATTATCGGGCCCAAAACCACACGCTCTTGGACAAATGGGAAGAATTTGCGCTCGACATATTCGATCACCCCAAACCGCTGCCGCCCGAAGTGATGCGTTTTTTTGACGACTATGTGCATGATTCCCTGGCCGGATTTTATATGGCTGGCGAAGTGACGGAATACGACAAGCGGGCCAGGATCGCCTCGTTCGCCAATAAACCGCCTAAAGACGGCTTTTATAAACGCGTATATGAGCTCAGCCGAAAGACCGAAGCCGCGCAACTGAAACAGAAGAATGGCGAAGCATTGACGCCGGAAGAGGAAGCGCTGGTCAAGGAAGCGCAGTATGGCACTCCCTATCCGATCCGTACGGATGCCGACAGCGCCGACATGCGTAGCAGGCTGATCACCACGCAAACCTATACACGGCGCGAGGGTGGCGGCTATATCTTGCGCCGAGGCTATTACCCGCAAAGCGGCTTCTTCCGGAAAAGCGTGCACGAAAACGAGCTGCAGCGTATGCCGACGGCCGGTATCCAGGCGAAAGATGCACCCGAAGAATTCGTGTGGAGCGAAAACTTAACACAGGATATTGCGCAAGCCAAACTCGATGAAGAGATTTACCTGGCGCAGCAGCGCTCTGCAGAGCGGATCAATGCGCTCGCATAGGGCGTGACTTCAGCGCGGTTGAAGCAGGGTGGACTGATCCGCCGGTTTTATGGATAGCGATGAAATCATGATGATGTTACTCAAGCAACAATTATGGCGATGCATCTTGCTGGCCGCATGTTTACCCGGTGTGGCCATGGCCGCGAGCATTCAGGCGCTGAATTATTCTTCGCGCGAGGTTAATTACATCGCGGTTGAAAATCCGGGCAATACGAACAGCGGCGGCGGTGGCGATGCGATCGATCCATATGGGCAGGGCGGCATAATATGCTGTTTCAGCGTGCCGGCAAAATGGCATGCGGATTTGAAGGTCGTGGTGAAGTATCAATTTTACCCAGACCCGACCTTGCATCGCGAAACGGTCAGCATTCCGCCGTATCCGAATGGGAAGGCGGGCGATATCTGGCTAATCGTCTATGAAGATGGCAGCGTGGGGGCCGTGGTGTCGCATTACGGACCGAGCCGACCGGAGTGGCCGGGGAAAATCAAGGGGTATCCGGTGCCGACGAAGGAGTATCGGGATGAGCGCCTTAGTGACGGTTTAAAAACTTCATAGCAACTTTCAGGTCAAAGCATCTTTGATGTTTTGGAGTGATTGACGATGTG
>NZ_JBWKYD010000059.1:0-2952 GCF_059423585.1 Janthinobacterium sp. GW460-12-1-14-LB5
AGGCGTGGGCGTGGGCGTGGGCGTGGGCGTGGGCGCGGGAGCCGCTACCGGCACCGGCGGCGGCACGCGCGGCACCGGGGGCGGTACCACGGCTTTCTCCAGGACCGGTGCTGGCGCCACCTGGCGCGCGCCGCAAAACGGGCAATGCGCCACGCGCAGCGGCAAAGTCCGGCCGCAAGCGGCGTTGATGCAAACGTCATTCACTGTTTCAGACACATTCCAACCTTTTCCTGGATTTACTCTGCTGCATTCTGCCGCAATATTACCTTACGCACGCACCGCCACGGCGTACCGGCACCGTGTTGAACAGTCTTGATATCGATCAAAAAGCATCCGCAGCAGCGTCCTAAGCTACAAGCACAGGCCACGGACAAGGAGATTGCCATGCCAGCCCACCTGATCATCGAAGACGGCCAGCCCTCGTGGTGGGACAGCGCCGATATCTGGGTCGTGCCGGGCAATGATCCGAATGGCCCGCCCGGCGCGCCCATTGCCGGCATCAGCAATTACCTGTGGGGCCGCGTGCACAACACGGGCAACAGCGCCTCGAACGGCGTGCGCGTGGACTTTTACTGGGCCGACCCTTCCGGCCAGATCGCCGTCGGCGCCGCCACGCTGATCGGTTCCGCGTTTGCCGACTTGCCGCCCGGCGCCACGCAGGAAGTGCTGTGCCTGGTGCCCTGGATCCCCGTCATCGTCAATGGCGGCCACGAGTGCCTGCTGGCCGTGGCCCACGGGCCTGGCGACGTCAACCCGCTGCCCGATCCCCTGCCCAACGGCTTTCCCTTCCAGCCCAAGCAGCACGAGCAGATTGCCCAGCGCAACGTCACCGTGGTGCTGGCGGCAAGGCGCGCGCAATTGCTGTCCATCGCGGTGGCCGCCCTGCCCCGCGCAACGAAAAAAGTGGAACTGCAGATCGAGTATGGCGGCGAGCTGCCGGAGCGCCTGCTGGCCACGCTCGGACTTGAGCGGTGGCAACCGGCCAGGGATGCCCAGCTGGTCGCGGGCCTGGCGCGCACGCCCCACTGCAATGGCGACGTGCCCGGCGAGCAAAAACTGGCGCTGGAAGTGCCGCGCGGCCAGGCGCAGGCCGTGTACCTGAGCCTGCGCGCCGAAGCCTTGCCGCCACGCCAATATGCGCTGCTGCGCGTACTGGAAACGCAGGAAGGCAAGGTCATGGGCGGCATCACGTATGTCGTCACCGATCTGGAAAAAGAACAAGCTCAAGAACAGCAAAGCCCCGAGGAGCAGGCATCATGAGCGATACCCCCATGCAGGTGCTGACGCGGCCGTTCGCGATCGAGCCCGTCACCAATATCATGTTGCCGGACGGCATCTTCGACAATGCCATCTATGGCTTGCGCATCGCCGCCCACGTCACCAACATGTCCGGCAGCCCGCTGACGAATGTCACGGTGTACCTGGAAAGCGTGGGCGACCCCGGCATCGTGCCCGTGGCGCGCACCTTCTTCTTTGCCAGCGTGCCCGCCGGCGCGGCCATGCTGGTGATGTGGGACGCCGACTTCCAGCACGCCACGCCCGGCAAGCGCCTGGTCAGCTTTGTCGCCAAGGCCGACGGCTACACGCCGCACCGCTCGATCCAGCAAATCTTCGTCTCGCAGACGCGCTTCGACAGCATGAGCAATACCTATACCTGCACGGTCGAGGAAGGCACGCTGGAACTGTCCAAGCCGCAGGGTCACCTGCCGGGCAAGCGCTGGGGCAGCACGGGCACGGATGGGAAGGAGTGCCGCTGCCCGCCCGGCTTCGGGCCCATCGTGCCGACCGGCATGACCCTCGTCTGGACGCCGAATCCCGCCTACGCGGGCACGCATGGGGATTTGCCGTTTTCCGATCCGTGGTGGAAGATTCTCGCCATCATCATTGCCATCATCGCCGCGCTGGTGGCCATCATTTCGGCGGCGCTCGGCTCAGGCAAGGCCAGCTTCAGCGTGGGCGGCACCTTCGAGGAAACAGATCCCAGTGTCGATTGCTGCTCGCTCGAAGGGGCCGGCTCGGGCCAGCCCGAGTTCACGGTCGCCGGCGTGGCTTCGGCCATCGCCTCGGGCGCCATCGCCGTCGCCTGCTCCGATATCGCGGATCCGTTCTGGCGTGGCCAGGAAGCAACACCACCGGCCGCCGGCGAACTGACCCTGGCCGAAAGAGTGGTGGCGAAATGGGTGTTACCGGAAGCGCCGAACGCGGGCCTGCCCTACACGGCCGACATCAGCTGGGAGTATGAGCGTTTCACCACGGGCGCCACCTACCAGCACGCCGTCACCGAAACGCAAGTCAACATCCATGTGGCGGGGCCGGTGGAAACGGATACGCCCGCCGTCGTGCAAGCCTATGAACCGTTGTGGCTGCGCGCCAGCTTCAAGCGCGACGATGGCAATGTCTTCCGCGGCACGGAACTGTACGCCTTCGTGCTGTTCCAAGCGCCGCAGGGCCTGTACTTCGTGGAATCGCTGACCGACGACGGCCTGGGCTTCGACCCGGGCGCCAATGACGGCGTGTACGCAGGCAGCCTGGACTTGAAACGGGCTTACCGCACCCTGCTGCAATACGATCAAAAGGTCTTTGGCACCTGGCGAGTCTTCGTCTTCGCCCAGGACGTCAACCTGACCAAGCCCGGCACGCCGCCCGAAATCGCCGCCCAGCACATCGGCGGCATGTTCGTCGCCAGCGCCATCGAAATCACCTTCGACGACACCCTGCCCTGCCCGCTCAAGGCGCAGGCGAATATCATCGTGGTGTGAGGGGAGAAATCGAAAACGGCCGGGAAAAACGCGCAGGGCCAAAGCGCCGCCCCCAAGACAGTACGCCAGTACGGCGAGAGGCAGGCAACAACGCCTTGGGCGTTTTATCAGCCGCTCTTACAGGGTGTAGACGAAATTAACCCTTATAAGCAAGTCTGTTGAGTAGCATGCGCGCCTCTGCCAACCAGACCCA
>NZ_JBWKYD010000060.1:0-2819 GCF_059423585.1 Janthinobacterium sp. GW460-12-1-14-LB5
GAATGGCTATCGGGGCGGGTTTTATCGGACATGCATGCTTTCGGCGCGTTGGCAAAGCGCCGGCGCGTGGCAGTGTTCTGCTGGCGCGCGGCGCGATCGCTGAGCCTTGCATTATAGACAGCATGCGCGCTGCTGGCTATCGCCACCAAGCTTATGCGCCCATTCCCCATTCGTCGGCAAAGGCGGCGCGGAAATCCGTCAGCACGGCCAGGCGCTGTTCGGCCAGGGCGCGGCCGGCCGCCGTCTGCATTTTGCCGGGCAGCTTGTCGAGCTTGGTGACGATATGGTCGAGCGCGTATGCCTTGTCGTCGAGTTCGCGATGCCGGGCCAGCGGATCCGCGCCATGCGCCAGCGCGCTATCCATGCGCGCCGCCGTGTAGAACAGGCGTGCCAGTCCCACGGCGCCCAGCGCGTCGATGCGGTCGGCATCCTGCACGATCTGCGCTTCAAGCGTGTGCGGCGGCAGGTTGGCGGAAAAACTGTGCGTCTCGATGGCGTGTGCCACGCCGGCCAGTTTTTCTGCCGGGAATTCCAGTTCGGCCAGCTGGCGGCAAGCCAGGGCGGCCGCCTGGCGCGAGGCCAGGTGCCGTTCGGGGTGATTTTTCGGCAGGTTGACGAGGTCGTGCAGATAGCAGGCGGCCATCACGGTGAGGGCATCCGCTTGCGCATGGTCCTGCAGCAGGACGCTGGCGTTGCGCCAGACGCGGTGCAGGTGGTTGATGTCGTGGGCGCCGTCATCGCCCAGGCCGGCCGTGGCCAGCGCCAGCAGGCGTGGCTGCCATTGAGAAAGCAAAGAATCCATGGTTCAAAGTCGTAAAAAGCAGGGGCCGCCAGTGTGGCATAAAACGCCGCCGCGTGCGGCGGCCGGCCAAGTGCGCCGGCGTACTGTATTTGCCACAGTAATTGCATTTTGGAAAATATTCAAACCGCCGAGTGCTCTTTTTTAGTGCATGTAAAATTTACATGGGGTAACATTGCCGCACGGAAATTAGAAGCATAAGCTAATTGCGAGAAAGTATTTGCAAAAAAACCTACAAGTGGCAGCCATTCCCTCGTGGATGGTTTTTGTCACGTCCAAGGCTTGCGCGCAGCGTGCCTTGGCCTGCGCCCCAGGCGAGTTAACGAAAGGATTATCATGAACACCAATTCCAGCGACACTGGCACTACCGTTGCCAAGGCTGCCGAATACCTGGCCTTTACCCTGGGCCAGGAAGAGTATGGCATCGACATCCAGAAAGTCAGCGAAATCCGCAGCTATGAAACGCCGACCCGCATCGCCAACGCCCCCGAGTTCGTCAAGGGCGTGGTCAACCTGCGCGGCATCATCGTGCCCATCGTCGACATGCGCATCAAGTTCAACCTGGGTACGCCCAGCTACGACCAGTTTACCGTCGTCATCATCCTCAACATCGGCAACCGCGTCGTCGGCATGGTCGTCGACCGCGTCTCCGACGTCACCACCCTGATGCCGGAACAGATCAAGCCCGCGCCGGACATGGGCCGCTCGATCGACACGGAATACGTGATCGGCCTGGGCACCATCGACGAGCGCATGCTGATCCTGGTCGATATCGACCAGCTGATGTCCAGCGCCGACATGGGCTTGATCGAGAAACTGGCGGCGTAATGCCGTAGTGAACAGAATTTCCCTCCATATTGTCAAAAACTATTGACATTAAGTATTGCATATCGTTTCCGCAGGGAGCACGCTAGCGCATTTTCCTGGCGCACGGTTCAACCGAACCGTGCGCCAGTTTACTTGTCAGGACAGATTTGGCGGCGTCCGCCACGCTGCCCTTGGCGCGGGCTGCAGGGCGCGTCTTCAGGATATTAGGATGGTTCACATGAATTTGTTAAGAAACGTCAGCATCGGGGTGCGTCTGGGATTGGGTTTTGCCGTCATTTTGCTGTTTTCCATGCTTATTACCGGCATCAGCGTCTGGCGTTTGCATGACGTGGCCAGCGCCACGCGCACGATGATGGAAGAGCCACTGGCCAAGGAACGTTATATTTCCGACTGGTATACGCGCATCGACAGCGCCGTGCGGCGCACGATCGCCATCGCCCGCAGCAGCGACACGTCGCTGAGCGGCTTTTTTGCCGAAGAGTCGAAAGCATCGACCGCCAGCTCGGCGGTCCTGCAAAAGAAGATCGCGGCGCTGCTCAAGGATCCGCAAGAGCAGGCCATGTTCGCCGGCCTGCTGGAATTGCGCGAAGTCTATGTCGGCTCGCGCGACCAGGTCTACAAGCTCAAGGGCGAGTCCCAGGTCGAGGCCGCCAACGAAGTGTTTGAAAAGACCTTCGTGCCTGCCGCCGCCAAATACCAGAAGATGGTCTACGGCTTGCTGGAACACCAGCGCGCGACCATCGACGCCACGGCGCGCCAGATCGATGACATCGCCATTACCAGCCGCAAGCTGCTGCTGTTGCTGTCGGCCCTGGCGCTGGCCTTCGGCATCGTGTGCGCCTGGCTGTTGATGACGGGCATCGTGCGCCCCCTGCGCACGGCCGTGGACATCGCCCGCAAGGTGGCCGATGGCGACTTGACGGCGCAAATCGATGCCAGCGCCAAGGATGAAACGGGCCAATTGCTGCAAGCGCTCAAGGATATGAATACCGGCCTGCTCAATATCGTGGGTGAAGTGCGCAGCGGCACGGACAGCATCGCCACGTCCTCGACGCAAATCGCTGCCGGCAACCAGGACCTGTCTTCCCGCACGGAAGAGCAGGCAGGTTCCCTGCAGGAAACAGCTTCGTCGATGGAAGAGCTGACCAGTACCGTGAAACAGAATGCGGACAATGCGCGCCAGGCGAACCAG
>NZ_JBWKYD010000061.1:0-2699 GCF_059423585.1 Janthinobacterium sp. GW460-12-1-14-LB5
CGGCTGTAGCTCAGCTGGATAGAGTACTTGGCTACGAACCAAGGGGTCGTGGGTTCAATTCCTGCCAGCCGCACCAGTATCAGCAGTAGTGAAAAAAACCCGGAAAGTTCGCTTTCCGGGTTTTTTTTCGTCCAGTCAAACTGTCGCTTGAAACACGCCGCCAGCAGCGCGGCGCGCTTCAGTGGCCAGGCCGTATCAATTCGGATAAGGCTGGCCCGACGACGCCTGGTTGCCCAGGACGATGGTGGTCACCCACAATCCGCCATGTGTCACGGGACCGGTGAACTTGAACAGCGAAGCGCCGGACTGCGCCGGGTCCGCCACGTTCGAGGCCAGCGCATTCAACCCCGAGCTCGTGAAGGTGCACGCGGTTTCTTGTCCAACTGCATTTTGTTCCGCATTCAGCACCGGCGTGGCGCCATTGAACAAATACAGGCCGCAATTATCCATTTTCGAGCCGTAGGTGGCCGATTGCGTGTAATGGAAGGTCACCGCGCCGTCGAGCAGGGCGGCGGCGGGGATGGACGACAGTTTCGCCGGCGTGATGCTGGTGAGCGTGGCGAACAGGCTGGCCTGGTTGGCCTTGGCAAAGGCTTTCGACAGCGGCACGGCATTGATCTGGAACGGGAAGGCGCTGACGGGGCCATTCGGCGTTTTCAGGGTCCACACGTAGATTTTTCCAGGCGCCACTTTCGTTTCGTCGATGCAAGCCGTACCCGCGCCCAGGCCCGGCGTATTGGCGGGCAGGCTGGCCAGATCCTGGCAGCTCTGGATCGCTTCCGCGTTATTGTAGAAAGTGCTGGCGGCGCCATTGCTGTCGGCAATCCGCATGTGGGTGTAGCCGGTCGCTGGCAGGATCAGCTGCAGTTTGCTGCCGGCCGTGCCCGGTATCTGGAAGTCGCCGAACGTCGTCAGGCCCGGTCCCCGCACGTCGATCTTGTTGACGGCCGGATTTTCCTGCAGCACGGTGTCGAGCTCGACGTGCGCGGCCCATTCGCGCGCAAAGCTGGCCGTGCCCCCGCTATCGACGCTGCGCTGGATGCGCGCATTCATGTGCATGTCCAGATGGCCGCTGCCGGCCAGTTTCCAGCCGCCGGCGCAGCCGCTGGTGTCGCTGGTCTTGACCAGTTGCCAGTTGAGCATGCCCGCATCGTTTCCTATCCGCAACTGCACCCATGCGCTGCTGGGCTTGCCTGCGGCGAAGGCGATGGCCGTCGCCCCGGCGCCCAGGCGATTGCCGATGAAGTCGGCCACGCGCGTCGTCGAGGTGCTGCTGCTGGATGTCAGCGTGGCAATTTCATTGCTGCTCAAGGGCTGCATGCTGACGCTGGACAAACCCAGCGCCTCGATCGTCAGGCCCGCGTGGGCGGCCTGGTCCGCGCTGGTCAGGGCGGTCAGGATGTCCGCCTGGCCCACTGCCGCGCCCATGTTGAAGCTGCTGTCGATGAACGGCGACACGGCCGCCGTCGACGGCACGACGAAGCCCGTCTTCGGATACAGCGCGCTGAGCGAGGCCATGCAGGCGCGGATTTCCGGCAAGACACTGGCCGCGGCCGTCGCCTTGAGCAAGTCGGCATCCGATGGCGGCGTCGCTGCGGGGATGGTCGGCGCGCCGCCGGCGGCAGCGGGCAAGGTTACGCTGCCCAGCGCGCTGTTGGTGGCGATCAGGGTAACGGTGGCCATGGCGCCTTGCGCTTCCGCGGGCGCGACGAGGATCTGGTCCAGCACGGCATCCATACCCGTGCCGTTGGCCGCAAAGGCGCCCGTCAGCGGATTGGTATTGCCGGTATTAATCGGTTTGATCATGGCAACGACGGCGGCCACGGCCGCATCGAGCCGTTGCTGGGTCGCCGCCGTGGCCAGCGCCGCGGTGCAGGCGGCCGGGACCGCATTGGCGACGGGTGCGCAGACGGCGGCCAGGGCGGTGCCGCCGGGCTGGCCCGACGCCGTGGAGACGATCAGGTCCGTCAGCGGCGTGATGTTGACGGTTTGCCCCGCTGCGGTGGCGATGGAATTGAGCGTCACCTGCTTGCCGCCGGACGTGCCGGTGATGCTGAGGAAAAAGGGCGCCGTCATGCCGGCCACGTCGACGGTAAAGGCACCGCCGGCACCGGTGTTGACCGCCACGGACACTTTGCCCTTGCTATCGATGGCCACCACGCTGCCCGTGATGGGGGCGCCGACGGCGGCCGTGCCGCTGACCGTCGTTGCCGGCACCGGCGGGACGGGCGCAACGGGGGGAACTGGCGGCGCCGGGTCGGCCGGGGTGCTGCTGCCGCCGCCACAGGCGGCCAGCAGGAAGGTGGCCGCGCAGGCGGCGGCCAGAGGCAATTTATGCAATTTTATTTTCATGACATCCCCTTGGTATTTTTATTGAAATTACTGCTAGTAAACATTCTCAAAGTTTTCCATGAATAGCAATTTATTTTTCCTGGATGTATTGATAATGACTAAGAAGAAATAAACCTGTCGGTTTTGCGCCGCAGTCAGAAAATAAATGTGATGAAAGATGCAAGTGAGCGGGGCGGCTCGGCCGCTGAAATCCGGGAAGGGCGTCAATTGTGAAATAGTGCCGCCACGCCCTTTGCCATTCTGCAAAGCCCTGCTATAATCTTGTCTTAGGCGGCTGTAGCTCAGCTGGATAGAGTACTTGGCTACGAACCAAGGGGTCGTGGGTTCAATTCCTGCCAGCCGCACCA
>NZ_JBWKYD010000062.1:0-2269 GCF_059423585.1 Janthinobacterium sp. GW460-12-1-14-LB5
CGATGCGGAATAAATATACTTCCCCGTATGGTTGACAATACCCACCTGCGCCGTCGCGGTAGTCCTTGGACCGGCTTGCTCAACCTGCCTGGCCTTGAGGGCGCAGCCGCTCAGCAGCAAGACAGTGCCAAGATAAATAATCCATTTCATAATTTCCCTTTTATAAATTAATAGCCAATTTAATTGATCAAGCGTCGACGGCTGAAGAAAAAATCAACAGGCAAAGGCGCGAAAAGGGATTTTTCCCGATGATCATATCAAGGGATATTGGCAGATTTTCCGGAATGAAGAATAGGATGATTTTTACTATCGCCGTCCACATTTGACACAACCACTCTCACCTCGCCGTTGGGGAAAAAGTGCATATAGATATCTCCGGGCCTATCATATTTTTCCACTTCCACCATTTTCTCTTTGATAATATGCGTATGTTCTTCTGGCATGTCCCACCGCACCCGGACCATCATTCCCGGATACCATACCCGCGGGATGGATGCGCAGCAAACTTCGGCTCCTCCCGCTCCCCATCTGGCCATATTGGCGCCTCCCGCCCCATCTACCGATGCGGAATAAATATACTTCCCCGTATGGTTCACGATGCCTACCTGCGCCGTCGCGGTAGGCCTTGGACCGGCTTCCTCAACCTTCCTGGCCTGGAGGGCGCAAGCGCTCAGCAGCAAGGCCGTGCCAAGATACATAATCCGTTTCACAATTTCATTTTCTATAAAAGCAAGCAGTTGAAGGTGCAAGCGCATGCAGCCGATCACGCAATCTTTAGCGTCCGGAAATGCACGATCCAAACGCGCCACATTACTGGACGAGTAAAACGGCATATCCAGCCTCATATCATTGTTGCGCCGTCGAAGAAGAAACCAAAAAATATTGACACCACATGGGGGCGGGAAACCTGGAAGTGGACATTCACGCTTCTTTACAAAATCGCTAATAGTTGGCCTTTCCTTTTTCGCGTCAAAAAAAGCAATGAAATCAGAAGGATCATTTTTTATAGCCGGATAAATATCAACTAAAAAAGCAGTCATTTATCATTTCCCTCAAGAAAAATAATGAGCTTTTTACTATATTCAATTGCCCCCTTCAATCTCATCAACTCTGCAGGAGTTAGGTCGCTCACATCGCCATCTAATGCATTCTCCATAGAATGTAGAGCTGCCTTCTCTCTTTTTATTTTTTCCTTGCGGCGCTCGTCCCGATACTCCTTCGTCGGCACCGGATACCCCTTGATTTTCCCCGGCCACTCCGGTCGGCTCGGTCCGTAATGTGACACCATGGCCCCCACGCTGCCATCTTCATAGACGATCAGCCAGATATCGCCCGCCTTCCCATCCGGATACGGGGGAACACTGACCGTCTCGCGATGAAAGGTCGGGTCCGGGGACAGCTGATAGACCACCACCACCTTCAAATCCGCATGCCACTTTTCCGGCACGCTGAAACAGCATATCGATCCGCCCTGCCCGTATGGACGGATCGAATCGCCACCGCCGCCGCTGTTCGTATTGCCCGGATTTTCAACCGCGATGTAATCGACTTCGCGCGAAGAATAATTCAGCCCCTGAATGCTCGCGGCCATGGCGACGCCGGGTAAACATGCGGCCAGCAAGAGGCCTCGCCATAGTTTGTGCTTAATTAAGGTATTCATGATTTCATCCCTATGCATCAATGCCAAGACTCAGAGCGCGTGCCTTGGCGCCATCGCTAACGGTCAGTTGCGCATCCAGTTTGCATTGCCAAACGTCACTGCTATGCTTATCTTTACCGCCGGGAAATGCACGATACAAACGCGCCACATTGCTGTGCGAGTGAAACGGCACATCCCGCTTCATATTATTGTTGGTGCCGTCGAAGAAGAAACCGAAAAACAGATTCGCATCGCATGAGGAAGGAAAGCCTAGGTCAGGGCATTCACGAGCTTTGGCAGATTTAACAATTTCTTTCATCTCACCAATTCCGTCAAAAAAACGGTCATGATCAGACGGGTCAATTTTTTCAATGGAATAAATTTTTGACAAGAAAGCAGTCATGGATTTCCTTCCAGACTTTGGATGAGCTTTCTTTGGAATTCAATTATTTCTTGAGTCTCCTTTATGTCATCAACTGACATAACATTGACGTCACGCAACAATGTCCTTTCCAGCGTAAGTAATGTCGCTTTTTCCCTCTTCAATTTCTGCCTAAGAGGGTGTAGACAAAATCAACAACGAAGTTGTGGCATGCTATCTCGATGTGGGAGGAGCATGCCATGGCAGCA
>NZ_JBWKYD010000063.1:0-1883 GCF_059423585.1 Janthinobacterium sp. GW460-12-1-14-LB5
CCGCCCACCAGCGCGCCGAACACCTGCTTGCCATCGCGTTCACCGGTGGCGAAACCGCTGCCGTCGCTCAGGTAGCGCGAGGCGTCGTACTGCAGGGTGCCGTAGCCGAGCACGCCGTCCAGGAAGACGCCCTTGCTCGGACGCAGGCTGCCATACACGGCCGCCACGGCGCTGTCGGCCGTGCTGCGGCTGCCGTTCTGGCCCACGTCGCTGCGGTCATGACTGAAACCGGCGCCCACGCCCAGGGTCGCCAGGTCGCTGAGGCGGTAATCGCCGCCCACGCTCACGCCATTCGTGCGGAAGCGGAAGCCCGTCTCGCGGCCATTCACATAGTGCTGGCCGAAGTCCACCGCGCCGCCGAGCCACAGCGCCAGCGCCTGCTTCTGCGTGTCCGGCTTTTGCGGCATGTCCGGCAAGCCATTCGTGGCGCCGCTGACATCGGCCTGCTGCCGCTCGCTGCTGAAACCGGCGTCAGGCTGGCGCAGGGCCGCCTTGCGCATGAACGGTTTCACCGCCGTGCCGAACACGCGGTCCGCCTCCTGCTCCTGCCAGCGCGCCAGCGCCGCCGTCGGATTGCCGCTGTCGTTCGGCGGCGTCAGGCTCAGGCCAAAGGTCGAGCGTCCCCAGCCGTCGCCATGCAGGCTTTCCAGGCGCTGCGTGAAGTTCGACAGCTGCGCGCTGGCGAAGCGCCGCGCCGCATCGGCTTGCGCCGCCTGCAGGCCGATCACTTCCGGATCGAGCGACGGGTCGCGCCGCGCCGTCACGGTGACGTTGACCACGCCCGGCTTCGAGGTGGCATACGCATTGCTCAGGGTGTAGCTGACCACCGCCGCGCCGGCGAACTTGCCCGAGGCCGCAAAGCTCAGCTGGTACGACGGCTTGCCGGCCGTGCCGACGTCGCGCACCACCGCCTTGCCCGCCTCCGCCGGCGCGACGCTCAGGACATTCGCCGCCGTGAACGGGCCGCCCGTGGCACCCGCCGTCAGGTCGACGGTGACCGTCAGGCCGGCCACCACCGTGGCGCTCTGGCTGGCCACCTGCGGCATCGGATTGACGCTGATCGTTGACGTCATCGGCGCCGAGGTGCCGAACACGTTCGAGACGGTGTAGCCGATGCTGATGTCGCCGCTGGTGTTGATGCCGGGCGTGTAGACGATGTCCAGGCCATTGACCGCCGCCGTGCCGCTGGCCGGCTGCGTGGTGATGGCCACCGCCGTGAACGGACCGCCGGTGGCGCCTTGCGTCACCTGCAGGGTCACCGGCGTGCCGGCCAGGACCGTCGCCGTCTTGGCGACAGGCACCGGTACCGGCTGCGGCGCCACCGTCACGCTGACCGTGGCCGGCGCGGAGGTGCCGCCCGGACCCGTCGCCGTGTAGCTGAAGCTGTCCGGACCAAAGTAGTTGGCATCCGGCACATACGTCACCTTGAAACTCGCACCGGCGACGGCGCGCGCCATGCGCGCCGAGGCACCGCTCGAGACCACCGTGACGCGCCCGTGCTGCGGCGGCGTGACGATGGTCACGTCCGTGATCGGGCTGCCATCCGTGGAAGCGATGGTCAGGCTCACTTCCTGGTTGGCCGAGGTGGTCGCCGTTTCATTGGGCACCGGCGGCGGCGCCTGGTTCACCTGCAGCGTCAGCGCCTGCTGCACCGTGAACTGGTGCGCATCCTTCGCTTGCACGGTGAAGCTGAAGCTGCCGAACGCGGTCGGTGTGCCGCTCAGCAGGCCGCTGGCGGCATCGAGCACCAGGCCGGCAGGCAAGGCGCCACTGCTGACCGAATACGCATACGGCGCGACGCCGCCGGCAGCCGTGAACTGCTGGCTGTAGGCATCGCCGGCACGGATCGCCGCCAGGCTGCCCGGGACCAGGCTCAGGGCCGG
>NZ_JBWKYD010000064.1:0-1496 GCF_059423585.1 Janthinobacterium sp. GW460-12-1-14-LB5
CGCAACCTGGCCCAGCGTTCGGCGTCGGCGGCGAAGGAAATCAAGACCCTGATCGGCGCGTCGGTCGAGCAAGTCAATGCGGGCAGCATGCTGGTGGCGCAGGCAGGCTCGACCATGAATGACATCGTTGACAGCGTGCAGCGCGTGAGCGACATCATCACGGAAATCACGGCGGCCAGCAGCGAGCAAAGCGTGGGCATCGACGAGATCAACCGCGCCATCGGCCAGATGGATGCCGTGACGCAACAAAATGCGGCCCTGGTGGAAGAGTCGGCCGCCGCCGCCGAATCCATGCAGCACCAGGCGCACAAGCTGGCGCAAGTCGTCAGCGTGTTCAAATTGAATGGCCAGCGCGCTGGCGCCAGCGGGGCGAAGGATGTAGCACCTGCGCAAAAATGCCCGGCAGCGCCGCAAACCGCCTTGCGCATCGGCAAACGCTGACGCTGGCGCGGCTGCCCCGTGCAGCCGCTTTCTGCTGTCTCCTTTTATATAGTCTGGTTCCGCTTTTTCAGGATATTCACATGAATTTGTTAAGAAACGTCAGTATTGGTGTGCGCCTCGGCCTGGGTTTTGCCGTGATTTTGCTGTTTTCCATGGTCATCACGGGCATCAGCGTGTGGCGCTTGCACGATGTGGCGACGGCCACGCGCACCATGATGGAGCAGCCGCTGGCCAAGGAACGTTATATTTCCGACTGGTACAGCAAGATCGACAGCGGCATCCGCCGCACCACGGCCATCGTGCGCAGCGCCGACACCTCGCTGGGGCCGTATTTTGCGGAAGAAGCGAAACAGTCGTCCGTTGTATCGAGTGAACTGCAAAAGAAGATCGAAGCCCTGATTTCCGGCCCGCAAGAAACGGAACTGTTCCGCCAGGTCAGCGAAATGCGCAAGGTGTATCTGGATGCCCGTGAGCAAGTATCGAAGCTGAAGGCGGCCGGCCAGACGGAAGAAGCGGAAAAGGCCTTCCAGGCCGTGTTCGTGCCCGGTTCGACGAAATACCAGAAAGTCATCATGAACATGCTGGAACACCAGCGTGCCAGTATCGACGCCACGGCGCGCGATATCGACGAAGTGGCCAAGACCAGCCGCAACCTGATGCTGGCGCTGGCCGCGCTGGCGCTGATCTTTGGCGTCGTCTGCGCGTGGGTCTTGACGATGGGCATCGTGCGCCCCCTGCGCACCGCCGTGGAGATTGCCCGCAAGGTGGCCGATGGCGACTTGACGGCGCAAATCGATGCCAGCGCCAAGGATGAAACGGGCCAACTGCTGCAAGCGCTCAAGGATATGAACACCAGCCTGCTCAATATCGTCAGCGAAGTGCGTACGGGCACGGACAGCATCGCCACGTCGTCGACGGAAATTGCCGCAGGGAATCAAGATCTGTCTTCCCGCACGGAAGAGCAGGCCGGTTCCCTGGAGGAAACAGCTTCGTCGATGGAAGAGCTGACCAGTACCGTGAAACAGAATGCGGACAATGCGCGCCAGGCGAACCAG
>NZ_JBWKYD010000065.1:0-1374 GCF_059423585.1 Janthinobacterium sp. GW460-12-1-14-LB5
CACGAAGCAATCGGAAGTGGTTCCAAGAAAAGCCTCTAAGCTTCAGTCATACGAGACCGTACCGCAAACCGACACAGGTGGGCGAGATGAGTATTCTAAGGCGCTTGAGAGAACTCGGGAGAAGGAACTCGGCAAATTGGTACCGTAACTTCGGGAAAAGGTACGCCCCGGTAGCTTGATTGGTTTACTCCATGAGGGTGAAAGGGTTGCAATAAACTGGTGGCTGCGACTGTTTAATAAAAACACAGCACTCTGCAAACACGAAAGTGGACGTATAGGGTGTGACGCCTGCCCGGTGCTGGAAGATTAAATGATGGGGTGCAAGCTCTTGATTGAAGTCCCAGTAAACGGCGGCCGTAACTATAACGGTCCTAAGGTAGCGAAATTCCTTGTCGGGTAAGTTCCGACCTGCACGAATGGCGTAACGATGGCCACACTGTCTCCTCCCGAGACTCAGCGAAGTTGAAATGTTTGTGATGATGCAATCTACCCGCGGCTAGACGGAAAGACCCCATGAACCTTTACTGTAGCTTTGCATTGGACTTTGAACCAATCTGTGTAGGATAGGTGGGAGGCTTTGAAGCGGGGACGCTAGTTCTCGTGGAGCCAACCTTGAAATACCACCCTGGTTTGTTTGAGGTTCTAACCTTGGTCCGTTATCCGGATCGGGGACAGTGCATGGTAGGCAGTTTGACTGGGGCGGTCTCCTCCTAAAGTGTAACGGAGGAGTTCGAAGGTACGCTAGATACGGTCGGACATCGTGTTGATAGTGCAATGGCATAAGCGTGCTTAACTGCGAGACTGACAAGTCGAGCAGGTACGAAAGTAGGACATAGTGATCCGGTGGTTCTGTATGGAAGGGCCATCGCTCAACGGATAAAAGGTACTCTGGGGATAACAGGCTGATTCCTCCCAAGAGTTCATATCGACGGGGGAGTTTGGCACCTCGATGTCGGCTCATCACATCCTGGGGCTGTAGCCGGTCCCAAGGGTATGGCTGTTCGCCATTTAAAGTGGTACGTGAGCTGGGTTTAAAACGTCGTGAGACAGTTTGGTCCCTATCTGCCGTGGGCGTTGGAAATTTGAAGGGGGCTGCTCCTAGTACGAGAGGACCGGAGTGGACGAACCTCTGGTGTACCGGTTGTCACGCCAGTGGCATTGCCGGGTAGCTAAGTTCGGAAGAGATAACCGCTGAAAGCATCTAAGCGGGAAACTTGCCTTGAGATGAGATTTCCCAGAGCCTTGAGCTCTTTGAAGGGTCGTTCGAGACCAGGACGTTGATAGGCTGGGTGTGGAAGTGCAGTAATGCATTAAGCTAACCAGTACTAATTGCCCGTACGGCTTGTCCCTATAACCTTAGCAGGTACAGAGGAT
>NZ_JBWKYD010000066.1:0-1350 GCF_059423585.1 Janthinobacterium sp. GW460-12-1-14-LB5
GTCAGCAGCATTTCGCCGACTGCGGGCCCGACGGGCGGCGGTACTTCCGTCATCATCACCGGTTCGAATTTTAGCGGTACAACGGCGGTGACCTTCGGCGCCACGGCGGCCACCGGCTTTACGGTCAACAGTGCCACGCAGATCACGGCGACGGCGCCAAGCGGCACCGGCACGGTGGACGTGCGCGTCACCACGACGGGCGGCACCAGCGCCACCAGCGCGGCGGACCAGTACACCTTTGTGGCGTCCCCGGCGGTGACGAGCATTTCGCCGACTGCCGGTCCGGCAACCGGCGGCACCACGGTCACCATCACGGGGACGGGCTTTAGCGGCACCACGGCGGTGACCTTCGGCGCCACGGCGGCGAGCGGCTTTACGGTCGACGGCGCCACGCAGATCACGGCCACGGCGCCAGCCGGCGCGGGGACGGTCGACGTGCGCGTCACCACGACGGGCGGTACCAGCGCCACCAGCGCGGCCGATCAATTTACGTATGTCGCGGCGCCAACGGTCAGCAGCATTTCGCCGACTGCAGGGCCGACGGGCGGCGGCACTTCCGTCATCATCACCGGTTCGAATTTTGGCGGCACAACGGCGGTGACCTTCGGCGCCACGGCGGCCACCGGCTACACGGTCAACAGTGCCACGCAGATCACGGCGACGGCCCCCGCCGGCACCGGCACGGTGGACGTGCGCGTCACCACGACGGGCGGCACCAGTGCCACCAGCGCGGCCGACCAATTTACGTATGTGGCGGCGCCGGCGGTCAGCAGCATTTCGCCGACTGCGGGCCCGACGGGCGGCGGTACTTCCGTCATCATCACCGGTTCGAATTTTAGCGGTACAACGGCGGTGACCTTCGGCGCCACGGCGGCCACCGGCTTTACGGTCAACAGTGCCACGCAGATCACGGCGACGGCGCCCGCCGGTTCCGGCACGGTCGACGTGCGCGTCACCTCGGCTGGAGGTACCAGCGCCACCGGCGCGGCCGATCAATTTACGTATGTCGCGGCGCCGGCGGTCAGCAGCATTTCGCCGACTGCAGGGCCGACGGGCGGCGGTACTTCCGTCATCATCACCGGTTCGAATTTTGGCGGCACAACGGCGGTGACCTTCGGCGCCACGGCGGCCACCGGCTTTACGGTCAACAGCACCACGCAGATCACGGCGACAGCGCCCGCCGGTTCCGGCACGGTGGACGTGCGCGTCACCACGACGGGCGGCACCAGCGCCACCAGCGCGGCCGACCAATTTACGTATGTGGCGCCGCCAACGGTCAGCAGCATTTCGCCGACTGCGGGCCCGACGGGCGGCGGTACTTCCGTCATCATCACCGGTTCGAATTTTAGC
>NZ_JBWKYD010000067.1:0-1237 GCF_059423585.1 Janthinobacterium sp. GW460-12-1-14-LB5
CTAAGAGGGTGTAGACAAAATCAACAACGAAGTTGTGGCATGCTATCTCGATGTGGGAGGAGCATGCCATGGCAGCAACACATCCACTCGACGGCACTGAACCGTCAAGCAGCGCTGGTGGCAGACCGCCAGCGCTGAAGCCTGAGCATATCGCCATTTTGCACGATATCGTCATGGAACGCGCCCAGGCCAGCTTGCAGGAAATCGCCGATGAACTGCATCACCGCTGTGGTCTACGCGTGTGCACAGCAACAATTCGTCGTGCGCTACGCGCGCTAGGCGTTGTACGGCTCAAGCCGGTACGCCGGACGTGCGCAGTGCGAGCCGAGGGATCCAATCGGTATGGCTACACGGCAGCCCACAGGCGCGAGGCCATCTCGCCGTATAGCACGAACCTGACAGATGCTGAATGGGAACTGGTTGCTGATTTGTTCGAGCGTATGCCGGGACAGCGAGGCACCCCCGCGCGCTACAGTCGCCGCGATCTCGTCAATGCATGTTCTTACGTGCTGCGCACCGGCTGCGCATGGCGGCTACTACCGGAGACGTTTCCACCCTGGCAGGCGGTCTACAAGGCGTTTTCGCGCTGGGTTGGCGCAGGTGTATTCGAACAGATGCAAGACCGGCTGCGCGAACAATGGCGTGTACGTATGGGACGCGCAAGTACGCCAAGCGCGGCAATCATTGATGCACAGTCCACCCGTATCTCGCCGCAAGGTGGCACAAGCGGATTTGATGCAGGCAAGAAGGTCAAAGGACGCAAGCGTCATCTCGTCGTCGATACGATGGGGTTGATCATCGCCGTGTCGGTCACCGCCGCGAGCGTGCAAGACCGGGATGCGGCGGCAGCCGTGGTGACGCAAGCGTGCAGCAAGAGCCCTCGCCTCGACAAGCTCTATACCGACGGCGCGTATGGCGGAAAATGTGCGCATGCCATCGAGCAGGCGCACCGTATTCGCGTTGAAGTGGTTCGTCATCCAGCCAATGGCACGACCGGAACGCTGCACGATCCCAAGACCACCCCTGAAGACGCTGCGGGTGTGAATGCCGGATTCATGGTCCTTCCCATGCGCTGGGTCGTCGAAAGGACCCATGCATGGACTGAACGCTGGCGCCGCACGGTGATGCATCACGACCGCAAACTCGATGTCTCGGCAGCTTGGGTCTGGTTGGCAGAGGCGCGCATGCTACTCAACAGACTTGCTTATAAGGGTTAATTTCGTCTACACCCTGTAAG
>NZ_JBWKYD010000068.1:0-938 GCF_059423585.1 Janthinobacterium sp. GW460-12-1-14-LB5
GGGCCGCATCTCGTATGCCGTGTTCCTCGTCCACTTTCCCGTCAGCCTGCTGGTGAATGCTTTATTTATTGCCTATGTGCCGCTCGAGCCCGAGTGGCAAGCGCTGGGCATGCTGACGGCCTGGGGCGCCAGCCTGGCGGCCGGCGCCGCGTTTTACCGCTGGGTGGAGGTGCCGCTGGGGCGGGTGATGGGGAGTGTGGTGGCGCATCTGGCCGGGAGGCAGGCGCTGGCGTCGCGTTAACGACCGGTTTTCGATATGCGGGGAGGGGACTCAGGGATAGAGTTGCCGTGTATGCATGACGGCAAGAATTTCTATTGCGCTTGCTTCAACGCGATATACGACGACATAGTTTGGGTGGGCAACCAGTTCGCGCGTGCCTGCAACTCTTCCAGGCCGGCATAACTGAGGGTGATGGGGAAGTTGGGAGATCGCGTTGTCGATGTCGTTGTAAAGCTGAGTGCTGCTGGCCGGTTGCGCTGCGCGATGTAAGTGAGGATCGCGGTCAAATCTTCCTGCGCTTCAGCCTTCCATAGAATCGGCAGCATGGTCATCAGGCTGGGCTGCGACGATTTTTTTCAGTTGCGCCATGACAGTGTCATGTGGGCGGGCAGGGCGGTCATCATTTAGCGACGCCAATACCTTGGCGCGAAACCAGTGCTCATAGGTTTCGGCGGCTTCCGCTGTCTCAAATGCGGACGTGGTCGAGGATAGGGGGCCGTTCATGATTTTCTGATTATACGACAGTTCAACAGGGGTGCATCGCAGGTGGCAGGGTGTTTGATTTGCGTCAGCGATCGCATCCCGCGCAGGCGATGCTGCCCAAAACAAAAAAGCCAACCGCGAACGGTTGGCTTCTTCATAGTATTTGGTAGGCCGTGCGGGATTCGAACCTGCGACCAACGGATTAAAAGTCCGCTGCTCTACCAGCTGAGCTAAC
>NZ_JBWKYD010000069.1:0-914 GCF_059423585.1 Janthinobacterium sp. GW460-12-1-14-LB5
AGTGACGGTTTAAAAACTTCATAGCAACTTTCAGGTCAAAGCATCTTTGATGTTTTGGAGTGATTGACGATGTGGACACAAGAGAATCGAAGCCGGCATCAGCAGGTGAGGACGGCACTCAAACGTGGCTATCCCACAGATGTGAAAGATGAAGAGTGGCGTCTGATCGCACCGCTGCTGCCAAGGCAAGCGAAGACGGGAAGACCTCGCAAGACAGATTTGCGCACGGTGATCAATGCGCTGCGTTACATGGTACGGTCCGGATGCGAGTGGCGCATGCTGCCCAATGATTTCCCGCCGTATCAGACGGTTTATTACTGGTTTCGGCGGCTGATGCGGCGCATGCTGTTTCGTACCATTCATGACTTGGCGCTGATGCTCGATCGTATGTGCAATGAACGGGAGGTGCTGCCGAGTGCCGGTGTTATCGATAGCCAGAGCGTGAAAGCGCCAGGGGCACGAACGAGAGGCTATGACGCCCACAAGAAACTCAGCGGGCGCAAACGCCATATCGGGGTCGATACGGACGGTCGCTTGCTGGCGATGAACCTGACGCCGGCCGATATCGCCGACTCCACTGGTGCTCAGATGGTGCTCGACGGCCTGATTAAACGCTGGCCATGGGTGAAGCATCTGTTTGGGGATGCGGCATATGACCGCAAACAGTTGATGGACAAGGCCGCGTTTCTTGACTTCACGGTGGAGGTCGTGCGGCGCCTGCAAGGGCAGCAAGGTTTCGCTGTTCAGCCCAAGCGCTGGGTGGTCGAGCGAACGTTTGCATGGCTGATGCGTTACCGGCGCCTGGTGCGCGACTACGAGCAGCGCATTGATGTTTCGGAAAATATGATTTACCTGGCCATGGGTTCGTTGCTGCTGCGTCGACTAAATTTCCGCTAAGTTTTTAAACCGTCACT
>NZ_JBWKYD010000070.1:0-877 GCF_059423585.1 Janthinobacterium sp. GW460-12-1-14-LB5
GAGTGGGGGATAACGTAGCGAAAGTTACGCTAATACCGCATACGATCTAAGGATGAAAGTGGGGGATCGCAAGACCTCATGCTCGTGGAGCGGCCGATATCTGATTAGCTAGTTGGTAGGGTAAAAGCCTACCAAGGCATCGATCAGTAGCTGGTCTGAGAGGACGACCAGCCACACTGGAACTGAGACACGGTCCAGACTCCTACGGGAGGCAGCAGTGGGGAATTTTGGACAATGGGCGAAAGCCTGATCCAGCAATGCCGCGTGAGTGAAGAAGGCCTTCGGGTTGTAAAGCTCTTTTGTCAGGGAAGAAACGGTGAGAGCTAATATCTCTTGCTAATGACGGTACCTGAAGAATAAGCACCGGCTAACTACGTGCCAGCAGCCGCGGTAATACGTAGGGTGCAAGCGTTAATCGGAATTACTGGGCGTAAAGCGTGCGCAGGCGGTTTTGTAAGTCTGATGTGAAATCCCCGGGCTCAACCTGGGAATTGCATTGGAGACTGCAAGGCTAGAATCTGGCAGAGGGGGGTAGAATTCCACGTGTAGCAGTGAAATGCGTAGATATGTGGAGGAACACCGATGGCGAAGGCAGCCCCCTGGGTCAAGATTGACGCTCATGCACGAAAGCGTGGGGAGCAAACAGGATTAGATACCCTGGTAGTCCACGCCCTAAACGATGTCTACTAGTTGTCGGGTCTTAATTGACTTGGTAACGCAGCTAACGCGTGAAGTAGACCGCCTGGGGAGTACGGTCGCAAGATTAAAACTCAAAGGAATTGACGGGGACCCGCACAAGCGGTGGATGATGTGGATTAATTCGATGCAACGCGAAAAACCTTACCTACCCTTGACATGGCTGGAATCCCCGAGAGAT
>NZ_JBWKYD010000071.1:0-862 GCF_059423585.1 Janthinobacterium sp. GW460-12-1-14-LB5
ACGTTGAAGACGCCGTCCGGCAAGCCCGCGTCCGTCAGCAACTGCGCCAGCAGCAGGCTGGCCGACGGGTCGCGCTCCGACGGTTTGAGTACGAAGGTATTGCCGCAGGCAATCGCCATCGGGAACATCCACATCGGCACCATCACGGGAAAGTTGAACGGCGTAATGCCGACACAGACACCGAGCGCCTGGCGGATCGACCAGGCGTCGATGCCGCCGGCCACCTGCTCCGAATACTCTCCCTTCATCATCTGCGGGATGCCGCAGGCAAACTCCACCACTTCGATGCCGCGCGTCACTTCCCCTTTCGCATCCGTGAACACCTTGCCGTGCTCGGCCGTGATCAGGGCGGCCAGCTGGTCGGAATGTTCTTCCAGCAATTCCTTGAACTTGAACATGACTCTAGCGCGGCGCAGCGGCGAGGTCTGCGACCAGGCGGGAAACGCCGCATGGGCGGCGGCCACGGCCGCGTTCAGCTCGGCGGCAGTGGCCAGGGAAACCTTCGCCGTCACGGCGCCCGTGGCGGGATTGAAGACGTCGCTCGTGCGCTCGGAGCGCGAAGCCATGGGGTTGCCACCAATAAAGTGGCCGATCATCGGGGTCGTCATTGTCTTGTCCTTGGTTATTTCGTCATCAGCCAGTCATGGGCCGGATCGTTTTTAAAGTGCCACACGCGTTTCGGGCCGGCCATCACGTTCAGGTAATAGCCGTCGTAGCCATACGGCACGGTGACGGGGTGGTAGCCCCTGGGCACCATCACCACGTCGTGGTTTTCCACGGCCATGGCTTCGTCGATGGAGCGGTTATCCGTATAGACGCGCTGGTAGGCAAAACCCTGCTCGGGATTGAGGCGGTGGTAATA
>NZ_JBWKYD010000072.1:0-816 GCF_059423585.1 Janthinobacterium sp. GW460-12-1-14-LB5
AATATTTGCTGTACATCGATTCCCCGCGTATGGCATCCAGGAATGAATGTCTTGGTGCGGTGGAATATGCCTGAAGGGCACACTGATGTCATTAAGGAAAAAATTGTCGAAATTGAAAAATATGATAGGCCAGGAGATATTTATATGCATTTTTTTGAGAATGATGAGGTGAGAGTTGTTGTGTCGAATGATGCAGGATATGGAAAAGATCATCCGATTCAACACACGGGTAAGCCATCGCCTAAAAAATGAACCGTCATGATTAATGCTTCATCTTCCAAGGCTCCGGTTGCTGTCGACGTCTTCTTAAAGCCAGGTGCGCGTGAATAGTCAAAAACTACTCAAGTTGCATGCTGCGCGGCATCAGATACCCCATGCAGCATAGCTGTAAAAGTGGGTCTATTAAACGCCAGCGATATCGAGGCGGCGGGCCAGCGTCAGCATTTCAGCGCCCTTGCCTTGATGCTTGCCGATGATTTTACCTTGCATCCTGCGATGGCCAGCCTGTTGCGGCGCACGCGCCAGGGGGCGAATTACCTGTCCGAGCTCGATACGCTGCCCGACGATTTCTGGCAGGCGCGCTCGGCGGCCTAGCCTTGTTCATTCAACTGCTTACTTTGATAAAAGGAAAATCATGAAATGGATTATGTATCTTGGCACGGCCTTGCTGCTGAGCAGCTGCGCCCTCAAGGCCAGGCAGGTTAATGAAGCCGGTCCAAGGACTACCGCGACGGCGCAGGTGGGTATTGTCAACCATACGGGGAAGTATATTTATTCCGCATCGGTAGATGGGGCGGGAGGGGCCAATATGGCCAG
>NZ_JBWKYD010000073.1:0-809 GCF_059423585.1 Janthinobacterium sp. GW460-12-1-14-LB5
TACTAAGCGTACGACAAGTAGGGCGGGACACGTGACATCCTGTCTGAATATGGGGGGACCATCCTCCAAGGCTAAATACTCGTAATCGACCGATAGTGAACCAGTACCGTGAGGGAAAGGCGAAAAGAACCCCGGAAGGGGAGTGAAATAGATCCTGAAACCGTGTGCATACAAACAGTAGGAGCGGACTTGTTCCGTGACTGCGTACCTTTTGTATAATGGGTCAGCGACTTACATTCAGTGGCAAGGTTAACCGAATAGGGAAGCCGTAGAGAAATCGAGTCCGAATAGGGCGATCAGTCGCTGGGTGTAGACCCGAAACCAAGTGATCTACTCATGGCCAGGATGAAGGTGCGGTAACACGCCCTGGAGGTCCGAACCCACTAATGTTGAAAAATTAGGGGATGAGCTGTGGGTAGGGGTGAAAGGCTAAACAAACTTGGAAATAGCTGGTTCTCTCCGAAAACTATTTAGGTAGTGCCTCAAGTATCACCATCGGGGGTAGAGCACTGTTATGGCTAGGGGGTCATTGCGACTTACCAAACCATTGCAAACTCCGAATACCGATGAGTGCGAGCTTGGGAGACAGACGTCGGGTGCTAACGTCCGGCGTCAAGAGGGAAACAACCCAGACCGCCAGCTAAGGTCCCAAAGATTGGCTAAGTGGAAAACGAAGTGGGAAGGCTAAAACAGTCAGGATGTTGGCTTAGAAGCAGCCATCATTTAAAGAAAGCGTAATAGCTCACTGATCGAGTCGTCCTGCGCGGAAGATGTAACGGGGCTAAGCCAGTCACCGAAGCTGCGGATAT
>NZ_JBWKYD010000074.1:0-651 GCF_059423585.1 Janthinobacterium sp. GW460-12-1-14-LB5
CTATGGCTCCTATTTCCAGAGGATTCTGTTATCGGTCCGACTATCACGTACAGGCTCTTCCCATTTCGCTCGCCGCTACTTTGGGAATCTCGGTTGATTTCTTTTCCTGCAGCTACTTAGATGTTTCAGTTCGCCGCGTTCGCCTTGCATACCTATGTATTCAGTATGCAATACCCTAAAAGGGTGGGTTGCCCCATTCGGAAATCTGCGGATCAAAGTGTGTTTGCTCACTCCCCGCAGCTTATCGCAAGCTACTACGTCCTTCATCGCCTGTAATCGCCAAGGCATCCACCATGTGCACTTATTCGCTTGTCCCTATAACGTTAGCCTCTTCATTCTTTCAAACGAAAAGAGCGCTACAGGGATAAGAAAGTACAACGTTGTTGCTTGTTTGTTGATACATACAATCATTACCCATCAAGTCGCCTCATGCATTGCTGCACGCATAGACTTGATCAATAAATAATCTTTACTTCTTCCAGATTGTTAAAGAACGAAACAGCTTTGATCGCTAAAAGATCAAATCTAAACCGGGTCTATTTGACTGGCTTACATTTGCACTTTCGGTAAAACGTGGTGGAGGATGACGGGATCGAACCGACGACCCCCTGCTTGCAAAGCAGGTGCTCTCCCAGCTGAGCTAATCCCCCT
>NZ_JBWKYD010000075.1:0-608 GCF_059423585.1 Janthinobacterium sp. GW460-12-1-14-LB5
GCCACGCAGATCACGGCGACGGCCCCCGCCGGCACCGGCACGGTGGACGTGCGCGTCACCACGACGGGCGGCACCAGCGCCACCAGCGCGGCCGATCAATTTACGTATGTGGCGGCGCCGGCGGTCAGCAGCATTTCGCCGACTGCGGGGCCGACGGGCGGCGGTACTTCCGTCATCATCACCGGTTCGAATTTTAGCGGCACAACGGCAGTGACCTTCGGCGCCACGGCGGTGAGCGGTTTCACGGTCGACGGCGCCACGCAGATCACGGCGACGGCGCCCGCCGGCACCGGCATGGTGGACGTGCGTGTCACTACGACGGGCGGCACCAGCGCCACCAGCGCCGCCGACCAATTTACGTATGTCGCGGCACCGGCGGTCAGCAGCATTTCGCCGACTGCAGGGCCGACGGGCGGCGGTACTTCCGTCATCATCACCGGCTCGAATTTTGGCGGCACAACGGCGGTGACCTTCGGCGCCACGGCGGCCACCGGCTTTACGGTCAACAGCGCCACGCAGATCACGGCGACGGCGCCCGCCGGTTCCGGCACGGTGGACGTGCGCGTCACCACGACGGGCGGCACCAGCGCCACCAGCGCGGCCGACCA
>NZ_JBWKYD010000076.1:0-599 GCF_059423585.1 Janthinobacterium sp. GW460-12-1-14-LB5
GTGCAGGGAGATAAAGAAGCCGTCGATGGCTTGCTGCACCACCCGGACGTGCGCGCCGTCAGTTTCGTCGGTTCCACGCCGATTGCCGAGTATATCTATGCGACGGGCTGCGCGCAGGGCAAGCGCGTGCAGGCGCTCGGGGGCGCGAAAAACCACATGGTCGTCATGCCGGACGCGGATATTCCCCAGACGGTGGACGCCCTGATGGGCGCCGCGTTTGGTTCGGCGGGCGAGCGCTGCATGGCCATTTCCGTCGTCGTGGCGGTGGGCAATGTGGCGGACCAGCTGGTGGAAGCCCTGGTGCCGCGCATCGCGGCGTTAAAGATCACGCAAGGCATGGATCTGTCGGCCGAGATGGGCCCCGTGGTGACGCAGGTGCACAAGGACAAGATCGCCGGCTACATCGCCACGGGCGTCAAGGAAGGCGCCAAGCTCATCTGCGACGGGCGCGGCTTCGTGCTGCCCGGTCACGAGCACGGCTTTTTCCTCGGCGGCAGCCTGTTCGATCACGTCACGCCGGAGATGACGATTTATAAGGAAGAAATCTTCGGCCCCGTGCTGTGCATCGTGCGCGTGCCCGATTTTGCCACCGCGCTGGA
>NZ_JBWKYD010000077.1:0-536 GCF_059423585.1 Janthinobacterium sp. GW460-12-1-14-LB5
TTCGTGCAAACTCTAGAAAGGAGGTGATCCAGCCGCACCTTCCGATACGGCTACCTTGTTACGACTTCACCCCAGTCACGAATCCTACCGTGGTAAGCGCCCTCCTTACGGTTAAGCTACCTACTTCTGGTAAAACCCGCTCCCATGGTGTGACGGGCGGTGTGTACAAGACCCGGGAACGTATTCACCGCGACATGCTGATCCGCGATTACTAGCGATTCCAACTTCATGCAGTCGAGTTGCAGACTACAATCCGGACTACGATACACTTTCTGCGATTAGCTCCCCCTCGCGGGTTGGCGGCGCTCTGTATGTACCATTGTATGACGTGTGAAGCCCTACCCATAAGGGCCATGAGGACTTGACGTCATCCCCACCTTCCTCCGGTTTGTCACCGGCAGTCTCATTAGAGTGCCCTTTCGTAGCAACTAATGACAAGGGTTGCGCTCGTTGCGGGACTTAACCCAACATCTCACGACACGAGCTGACGACAGCCATGCAGCACCTGTGTACTGGTTCTCTTTCGAGCACTCCCC
>NZ_JBWKYD010000078.1:0-520 GCF_059423585.1 Janthinobacterium sp. GW460-12-1-14-LB5
GCGTAATAGCTCACTGATCGAGTCGTCCTGCGCGGAAGATGTAACGGGGCTAAGCCAGTCACCGAAGCTGCGGATATCCTTTATTGGATATGGTAGGAGAGCGTTCTGTAAGCCTGCGAAGGTGTCTTGTAAAGGATGCTGGAGGTATCAGAAGTGCGAATGCTGACATGAGTAGCGATAATGGGGGTGAAAAGCCTCCACGCCGTAAGCCCAAGGTTTCCTGTTCAACGTTCATCGGAGCAGGGTGAGTCGGCCCCTAAGGCGAGGCAGAGATGCGTAGCTGATGGGAAGCAGGTTAATATTCCTGCACCGTCGTATGATGCGATGGGGGGACGGATCGCGGAAGGTTGTCCAACTGTTGGAATAGTTGGTTTTTGGCTCATAGAAGGCGCTTAGGCAAATCCGGGCGCGGAATTCAAGGGGTTGAGACGAGTGCACTTGTGCACGAAGCAATCGGAAGTGGTTCCAAGAAAAGCCTCTAAGCTTCAGTCATACGAGACCGTACCGCAAACCGACACAG